>PWKZ01000005.1 GCA_003559575.1 Bradymonadales bacterium
AGCGGACCCGCCGCGGCCCATCACGCCGCTGGCCGGTCCGTTTCGCGTCGGCGGCCGGGATCATCCGCGATTCGGTGACCACCACCGCACGATCGTCGAGCAGCTCGCCTGTGATCTGGTCCAGCCAATCGTTACCCAGCGGCTCGAGTTCCTGCGAGAGAAAGATCACCATCTCGCCGACAGTCTCCTCGAACGCCCGCCGCATGAACTCCATCGCCCCGTGCGACTTGTGTGGGAGCGAGACAGTCCTGATCCCCTTGAGCTCGAGGACATCCAACGTACCGTCCGTCGAGCCTCGATCAAGAGCGACAATCTCAAAGGGGTACAGGAGTCGCTGCGAGGTCAAGCGCTCCAGGAGCTTAGAGATCTGCTGCTTTCCATCGGCTGTCCTGACCACCACCGAAATGTCGGCCTGCTCGCCCTGCAGCATCTGGCGGATGGTCCCCGCGGCGCGGTTCAAGTGTTTCCGGCGCTGCACTGTTTCACCCGGTAGAGCGCTCTTGTCGGCGGCCGGCGGCGACTCGGGCGCGGGCGATTGGGGCGCGGCAGCTCGCGGCTCTCCTTCAACGGGAGGGTCGGGCTTGCGCGCGTCATCGCGCGGAGCACGCTCTCTCTTGCGCTCGTCCTCGCGTGGCGAATGTTTGGCCTTGGGCTCTTGCGCGCGCGAAGCGCGCTCGGGGCGTTCTCTCCCGCGACGCCCGGAGTCGCTCGCCTCGCCACTGGGACGAGGGCCTTTGGAACTCCCGGGCAATCCGAGGGGCTCCCAGGGGCCATCCGGGCCATGTGCGAGAATATTGACGGGCGCCGGCGGCAGGGAATCTGCCGATTGACTGGTGGGCTTCTCCTGGCCGGCGGGGACCCAGTGCGGCAAGAAGCGAGTCGATGACTTGACCCGCTTACCGTCCAGCCGGTAGGTAGTGCGCGCTTGAAAACGGCGCACCAACGGCGCGGAGTGAGGCCGCTCCTCGACCGCCGGAGCCTTCTTCGCCGGTTTGGCCGCGGCGGGCTCTGCGGCGCTCTTCTTCGCCTCAACCTTCTTCGCCGGTTTGGCCGCGGCGGGCTGTGCGGCGCTCTTCTTCGCCTCAGCCTTCTTCGCCGGTTTGGCCGCGGCGGGCTGTGCGGCGCTCTTCTTCGCCGGGGCTGATTTCTCTTCCTGACGGCTTGAGTCTTGCTTCTTGGGTTGTTTTCTCGTCATGGCCTTTTTCGTCTGTGACCGCTTGCCGCACTCCGTGGGCGAGCTTGTCGTCGAAGGGATTGGGTTCGCGGACCAATTGGTGGAAGATTCTTTCGCTGGCGCTTACTAACGCTCCACATCAATGAAAATGTAGTTGCCTTCCTGCTTGTACAGATAGCCCACCGGTTGTTTCAGGCTTATCACGATCCGAATCTCATTCCCCTTCAACTCGCGAACATCGATGTTGTCTATCTGCGTTTTGAACTCGTGCGTCAACATCGGCCTTCGCTCTTGCCGAGTCCTCGTGCGCACTCCGGACAACTCTACCACAATATGCAACGGATCGGGCTTGAATATCGTGTAAGTCGGTAATCGGTCGGTCTGGACGAAGATACGCGAGAACAACGCCTTCTGCTGGAACCCGACCCATGTGAGCTCCACCGGGCCACGCTGACGCACCTTGCCGGTCATCTTGTCGTGTAGCGAGTCGCGATGTTGCGGGATGATTCCACTGTAGGGTCGGTCGCGGTAGATCTCGCCTTGCGGGTCAACGACCTGCTCGTCGACACCCTCCGCCTCCCAGTACTTCATCGGCCTGACACCGGGGCGCGACTCCCCCTCTTCGGTGAGCGCCACCCCCATCGCGGGACCGGCCAGCAACACAGTCAGTGATCCCAACAGGATCATTAACGCACGCACCATCGGCACCCTCCGCGCCTGCCCTTGACGCCGCGCCTATGCTAGCAGCGCAACGAGCGGCGAACCAAGCTATAATTTCAATCCACGAAAGAACGAGCGCACATCTCCTCACAGTGGATCTTCGGTTATCGACGCCCCCATGTCAAAAAACGAAAATAATTCCTCATTGAGATTGCGAGCCATCCAATCCGCGAAAGGTGTTTCGTGGATATCGGCGGGATAATCTCCACTCGTTTTCGGGATCGTGAGAGCACGTCGTGATCGCAGTCGAAAATCGCCGTATCCAGCCGACTTCTCAAGCTGTTATTGGGTGTTGGCGGTGCCCCCCATAATCGTCGGTCCATCCTGGGAAACGCGGACGGATTCACGCACATCTGCGGCGTCACCTGCAGAAGAATTAGTGCTCGACGTAGGCGCTGCGTTGGCCTCCGCCTAAGAACGTCTTGTTTCCTTGCACATGCACGCGACTCCACACGCTCGCTCCTCAGAACAGCTGATAGCTGATAGCTATTAGGGTACGCTTGAGGGAAGATGATGGAATCATCTCCCGCCACCCCGGCTTCGGGTGGCGAGCGAATGCGGGAATTGAGATTGGCCTGGGTGACGGCGTTGCACACCGAGACCCGTGAGTACCGTGTGTTCTTGGGCTTGCCGCCCTCCCTCGCGACGCAGAACGCGCGAGGGCCGGTTGTGCTCGCGCTCGAGAGCGACGAAGGTCGAATCGATATTCCGGAGCGCGCCGCGCGCGAGATCCTTGAGCGCGCCGCGGCGCGTCTCGAGGACACCCCCGACCGAACTCCGGGGTTGGGGCTCTATGGCGATCTCCTGGCCGGTCCGTTCGGATCGCTCGTGGAGCCCGCCCTCGCCTGGGCCACGAGCGCCCCCAACCGCTGTCTTCATCTCGTTTTTGTCTGCTCCGACCCGGCGCTGATTGACTGGCCCATCGAGAGCCTCACGCACCATTTGCACGGCGTGCTGGGAGCACAACCGTGGTGCCGTCTATGGCGGTCTCCCGCACCCGAGGTGGAGATCGACACGAATGAGTCTCGCGAGCTTCCGGCGCGGCTGCTCGAGCGCGCCTCACGAGCGTGTCGGCGCGGGCACCGGATGGAGGCGATCGCAGTTCTGCGCAGCGCGCTGGCCTGGGCCACCTGGGAGAGACGGTCGTCGGTGCCGCCGGCGCGGCTCCGATCCAACCTGGCGCGGCTACTTGCGGACACCGAGCAGAAGGCCGAGGCAAAGGAGCTGGCGCGCGCCGCCGTCGCCGAGGCGTCCCGAACCAATGACACCCTCTCGGAGCGTTCGGCGCGACGCTTTTTGGCCGAACAAGCTCATCTGGAGGGGCGCGCGAAGGAGGCCGCGCAGCTACTCGACGAGTGCATCACGCTTGCCGCGGCGCGCTCGGACGACGAGGCCGTGGCGCTCGACCGGACAATACAGGTGCTCGTGCTCTTCGCCGCCGGCCACGACCTCGCGGCGGTCGAGCGCGCGCCCAGAGCCCGCCGCGCCCTCCGCCGGGCCGGCCTGTCGGTAGCTGAGGCGCACCTGGACGTGGCGCTGGGACGCGGCGCCTCACGTCACGGTCACCCCAGGGCGGCCGTCAACTTACTGCGGCGCGGGATACGCCGCTTGGCGGCCGCGGGCCGCCCGCGCGACGCCGTCGCCGCCGCAACTCATCTGGTTTTCGAGCTGTTGCACCAGGGCCGCGACGCCGAAGTGGTCGGGTTGGTTGTGGCGTGTCTGGTGACCTCGTTCGCCGAGCCCTCCCCATCCCGTGAGCCTGTCGAGCAATTTGCCGACCTCTTCGACGACTCGCCCGGAGGCCTCGAGGGGGTCGTCCTGGAGGGTCTCCTCGCTCCCCTCCTGAATGATATTGCGCCAACGCTCTTGGATCATGGACGACCTCGGCTATTGGTGATTCTGGGCCTCCTGATGCTGCTCGCCGCGGGCATCGAGGAGCGCGGGAGCAGTTGGCGACCCGTGCCGGCCCCGCTCCCCTTGTGCGCCGCCTGGGTGGGCCGCTATGTGCGCCTGATCGGGTGGCTGGCGATGGCAAGCAACGTCAACGCGCCCGACGAGGAAGAACGCAAACGGACCACCGAGCGCCTCTCGCGTCGCGCCCTGCATCTGGGACGCACTCTGGACGGGTTTTCCGGGGGAGTGCTTGGCGCGGTTCGCCTCCTCCACCGGTTGACATCGAGCCCCGAAACGGGCTAGCTCGGACCGGATCTCATGCCCTGCCTCGGCCACCCCGAGCGCCGGGTTTGAGAGGCCTAAATGGCCCTGTGCCTCAATCCAACCGACGCTTCCGGGCACCAAACGCCGAACGTCGCGACGGGGTTGGGGAGGAGTTCGGTGGTGAGTGGTTCCCGTAGAATGAGCGATCGCCAATGGGTACGCGATCTTCTGGCGCGCCTCGAGCGCGCCGCGGACGCCGCGCAGTCCGGCGACCCGGCGGCGGCGCTCGACACCTATGCGTTTGCGCTCCAAGCCCTCTTTGCCCGCTGGCCGAGCCATCTCGACACCGAAGACACTCTTGATGAGTGGTTCGAGCAACTCGCCGACGGGAACGAACAGGCCTACCTTACGGGGAGATTGGCCGACGTACTGTGGCTGCGCGCGGTGCTGGACCTCGAGGATCAACGCCGCTCCGCGACTCTGCACGATCTGGCCGGCGAGATCGCCGCCCGTCTGGACGAAGACGAGGAGCTTCACCGTGACGCTCGCCTGACCCAGGCGATGATGCAGCTCGTCGAGGGCGGCTCCAAGAATGTCTCCGAAGCCATCCGGCTGTGTGACAAGTTCTCGGACGACCCCTGGCTGCCGCTCGAGCTGAGTCGCGTTTGCGGCTTGCTGAGAACCCCTGAGAACCGCGATTTGGGGCTCGCCAGCTACTTCTCGGAGCGCGCGCTCAACACCGGCGGCAACGAGGTCGACCTCCACGTCTACGGAGATCGTGTCGCCTTGCTGCAGATGTCGGATGAAAAACATCGGATCGAGGAGTTCGATCTCGAGTTCTGGACCCCCGAGCGGATTTGCCGCGCTCTGGCCTCCTATGGCCCCACCCTGCCGGCCGGCACCATCAAAGCGGCGCTCCGCCTGAAGGATCGACTCCGCGAACCATTGGTGGCGCTCATTGAGGAGAGTGTCGGTAAGCTCACAAACCCCTTGCTCGGGCCTGAGCACGAAGAGCAACAAGAGCTGTCCCTCTGGGAGGCGATCCACGGCTTCAGATTGGCGGCCGCGTTCGGCCTCGGGGAGGTGGCCGCCAGCCTGGCCCATGCGCTCGATTGTGACGCCGCCGAGCTTCGCGAGGTTCTCCCGGTGGCCGCGGCCGGCCTCCCCGACAGCATCCCCCACCTGCGGCGCGCTCTGCTGGATCACGAGCGCGGGATCATGGCGCGCATCGACTCTATCCGCTGCCTCACCGCGGTCGCGGCGGCCAATACGCAACCACGCGACAACGTGAAGCGCATTCTGCGGCGCACCACCTTTGACGCTTCGATGCCGCGGGCGCTGCGCTCCGAGGCTGCGTTCGGCCTCATGGGGCTGCGGGACGATTCCTCTCGCGCGACCGTGGTCGAGCTGCTGGCGGCGGGAGAACTCGACCGCGACCGATTCGACGAGCAAGACATCGACGAGGCCTTCGCCGACGACGCGCCGCCTCTCAAGGTGGAGCTTGGGCTCGACGAGTCACCTCTCGGATGTTACTTCGACAGACCCCAGAAGTTCCCGTGGTCGGAGACCGAGGAGATGGAGACCGAGCGCATTGCCGAGCTCGTCATCCACCTCTCGGAGCAGATGATGGCGTCCGAGCTGGGCGAGACCGCGGCCGCCCCCCTCGGCGCCGAGTTCGCGCGCGCGCGCGCGCGTATCCTCGCGGTGCTCATCGGTGATATCGATCTGCCGATCTGGATCGAAGCCGCCAGGAGCTTCATGGGACCCGGTGGGATCCCTGCCCACCACATCCAAAGCCTTGAACTGGAACGCGATTTCGCCGACTTCATGGCGCTCGATTTCATCCTCGAAGAGACCGGCCGGAGTGTCGTCCAGCGGCTCCTCGTCGAGCCACCCCTCATGAGCGCCGATGAGCTGCAGGCGCTGCACGCGCTCGCCGAATCCCAGGTGTCGCTACTCGACGTGCTCGACTCCCCCGAAGAGCGTGGCCCCGGGGGGAGAGCGCGCTGCCGGGATCTGTTGAACGACAGCACGGCCTTCATCACCCTGCCGCCCGGCCTCGTTCCGCTGCGATGGGACGTGCTGGTGGGGCGAGTGGCCTGCCACCCGCGCGAAGGCCACATTCTGCTCTATGGGAGCACCTATCCGCGCGTCCACCTCCCCGCCCTTTTGTCCAGCCTGGGGACGCTGCTCCACGACCTCATCGCCGTCCTGCCCGTCAACGCCACCACCGCCGTAACCCTCCGGGTGGCGGCGGCCTGCATGTACGCCCGGCGGCAGCGCGCCGAGGCTGAATCGGGCGGCCCCGTCCCACGCAACATCGAGGGAGAGGTGGTGTTGGCGTGTGAGGCGCATTACCACGTGGCGGCGTCCGAAGAAGCGGCCGCCAAGCTGGCCGCCCTCCCCGAGCTGACCTCCGTTTCGGACGAAACCGCGGAGGCTGGCCAAAGAAATGGCCGAGGAGGCGCATGTTTCCGCTGGCTCGGCCGCGAGGGTGACGTGGCCGCGTTGCCGGACGCGCGCCGGATTTATGGCGAAGTTCAGTTGCATGGCGGGCGCCTCGTGCTGTCGTGCCACAGTCGGGAGTGGCTGGCGCGCGGACGCACGCTGCTCGAGGAGAACCTGGGCACCACCCTGCAACACCTCGCCGACACCGTGGCCGATCCCGAACTCTCACCGGCCGCCATGCCGCACGAGCGGCCTATCGACACCGAAGAATCCCGCCGGATCGAGCAGACGCTGATCGAACACCACTATGAGAAGTGGCTCGATCAGCCGTCGCCGGCGCTCGGGGGCAAGTCACCGCGCGAAGCGTCCAAGGAGCGCGAGGCGCGGGACACTCTGCTCGATCTGTTGCGGACCATCGACAACCTGGAGGCCCATCGCGGGCGGTTGACCGGCGTCACGTGCGACACCACCTGGCTCTACTCCGAGCTGGGGCTGGCAACCCGCAAGCAGCCGAAATCAAGTCCCAAAGGAGGAGGAGGGTGACTCGCGACCACAGACCGACCACCAGTCTCGCGCTCGCAACGTTTCTCGGGCTGCTAGTGTCGGCGGCCGCAATCGCGGCCCCCGACACATCGCTGCCCCCCATGTCCGAGCATGACATCGAAAAAATCGTCCAGGTAGTGGCCGCTGATTTGTCGCACGACGGGCGGACAGCGGCGTTCATTCGCGACGTCCCGCGCCGCGCCGACGAAGAGAACGGCCCGGCCTGGCGCCACCTGTACCTCGTCGACTTGGATGCCCCCGAGGAGCGGCCCTTTGTCGTCGGTGAGGAGCGGGCCTACTCACCCCGGTTCTCACCCGACGACCGCTTCGTGGGCTTCATCGCCAAACGCCATGGCCACTCACACGCCGAGGTGTGGGCGATCCCCACGGGCGGTGGCGAGGCGCGACGGCTCACCGACCACGGCGCGGACGTCAGAGCGTTCGTCTGGCTCTCGGACGGGCGCCTGGCCTATGTGGCCGCGGCGCCGCGCGGCAAGCGCGAGGAGGCCCTCCGCGAGCGCGGCTACGCGCCCGAGTTCTTCGAAGAGGACCTGCGTGAGCAGGCTGTCTGGATCGCTCCAGGCGATCCCGCCGACGGTCCCGCCAAGGGCGATCGTCTCACGGAGGGGCGCTCGGTGTGGCAGCTCGCGACCGACCCCACCGGGCCGCGGCTGTTTGCCGGCGCTTCGAAGCGGCCTCTGGTGGACGAGATGTATATGGAGCAAAACATCTACTCGGTGGAGGTCCCGGCGCCGAGCGAAAAAGTAACCCCGCGGGAGTTCGACCTGGTGGTCGATGTGCCGGGCAAGCTGGGCACCTTTCAGGTCGCGCCCGACGGGTCACGGGTGGCTTATACGGCCGCTTATAGGCGCTCCGATCACGCCCCGAGCAACGTCTACGTCATCGACAGCGGCGGAGGCGAACCTGTCAACCGAACCCCACCGAACTTCGAGGGCCACGCCGTCGAGGTCACCTGGTGGGACGCGCGGACAATCCTCTACCTGGCGGAAGAGGGGGTCTGGCAGACCTGGAGCCTCATCGGTCTCGAGGGCGATGCCGCGCGGCGGCGACTACAGTTCGAGCCCGGGCAGGCCGATCTCGTGCCGCGCCTGCCGGTGGTGCGCCGGGGAGGGCGGAGGTTGCTGTTCATCGCCGACAGCGCGCGCCACCCGGCGGAGCTGTTCCTGAGCGCCCGCGACGGCCGACCGACGCGCCTGAGCGACTCCAACCCGTGGCTCGCTGAGCGACGACTCGGCCGCCAAGAGATCATTCGCTACGAAGCCCGCGACGGGCTGTTGATTGAGGGGCTTCTGATCCATCCGGTGGACGAAAGTGCGGTCGCCGCCGAAAATCCTGAGGAGCGTCCGCCACTGCTGGTGGACGTCCACGGCGGGCCGGAGATGGCGATGACAAACGGCTGGCTGACGAGCTACTTCCGGCCGGCCCAGGTGGCCGCCGGGCGGGGGTTCGTGTTTTTCACCCCCAACTATCGCGGCAGCACCGGGCGCGGGACCGACTTCGCCTTCTCCTCGTTCGGCGACCCCGCGGGCGCCGAGTTTGAAGACGTCGCCGACGGTATCCGCTTCCTCACCCGCGAAGAGGGCGGGCCGACCTCCCCGGCGCGGGTGGGCATGATCGGTGGCTCTTATGGCGGCTATGCGGCCAACTGGTTCGCCACCCGCAAGAGCGAGTTGGTGCGCGCGGTGGTCCCCTTCGTGGGCATCAGCCATCTCATCTCCAAGCGTCTGCTGACCGATATCCCGGTGGAGGACGAGGATGTCCACATGGGCGCCCCGGTGCACGAGCAGTGGGACTTGATGCTCGAGCGCAGCCCCATCCGCCATGCCACCGAGAGCCGCACCGCGGTGCTGCTGCTTCACGGCGACAGCGACACAAGAGTTCACCCCACCCAAAGCATGGAGATGTTCAGGGCGCTACAGCGCGCCGGCAACCCTGCGCTGCGGCTCGTTTTCTACCCGGGAGAAGGGCACGGCAACCGCCTCCGCGCCTACCGCCTGGACGCGGCGCTACGCACTCTCGCCTGGCTCGAGTGGTATGTGCAGGACTTGCGCCCACTCGACGGCCCGCTCCCGCCGCTCGACCTGAGCGCCCACTACGGCCTCGAGCTGCCTGACGCCCCGGCACTCGTCCAGGAAAACTGAAATTGGTCTCCTGGACTCCGGCCTCGCCGGCCGAGGCCTCGCTCGAGGTCAAGGGCAGCCGGTTTCGGGCCCACGCCGTCCATGTGGCCACCCCCGAAGAGGCGGCGGCCTGGATCTCCACCCACAGCGTCAAGGACGCCACGCACAACACCTGGGCGTGGCGCGTCGGGCCGAGATACCGGTTCTCGGACGACGGCGAGCCTGGAGGCACCGCCGGGCGGCCAATCTTGAGCGCGATCGACGGCCAGCGCTACGATCAGGTGGCCGTCCTGGTGACGCGTTGGTTCGGCGGTCAAAAGCTGGGGACCGGCGGGCTTGCGCGGGCCTACGGCGGTGTCGCCGCGCGATGCCTTGAATTGTCCGCCAGGCTGGAACTCTGCGCGCGGATTGGACTGCATCTGGCGGCACCGTTCGAGGCGGCAGGGCCGCTTTTCAACGCCCTCGATCGGATGGCGGCGCAATCCGATCACCCGCTCGCGCGCGGCCCGGAGCAGTGGTCGGACGAGGGTGTCACGCTGACGATTGAAATCGACGAGCGCGCCTCCCGGGAGGTGATCCAAGCCCTCCGGAACGCCACCAGGGGCGCGGTTGTTCTCTCTCAGACGTTGAAACGGAAGTTGACCACGTCACCGGAGCGCATGCGGTAGGACTTGCCCTCGAGTCGCACCTTGCCCTTCTTGCGCGCGTTTTCGAAGCCGGCGAGCGCGATCAGGCTCTCGCAGCCCACCACCTCGGCGCGGATGAAACCGCGGGCGATGTCCGTATGAATCACCCCCGCCGCCTCCTCCGCCGTCGCCGCACTCGGGATGGTCCAGGCGCGCACCTCATCCGCCCCCACCGTGTAGAACGGCATCAGCCCCAGCATCTCGAAGCTCTCCCGAATGACCAGCTCGCGCGCCGGCTCGTCAATCCCGAAGTCGGCCAGAAATGCGCGCGCGTCCTGGGGCGCCAGAGTTGCCAGCTCGGCCTCCAACTCGCCACAGAGCGCGACGAAACGCCCCCAAGCGCCTTCTCGCGCTCGCCGCACCTTCTCCGGGAGACAGCGCGGGTCGAAGTGGGGCTGGGATTCGGCGGTGTTGACGACCGTGACAACCGGCTTGGCCGACAACAAGGAAAACGATCTCAGCTCCGGGGAGTTGGCGATCTCGGGGGTCAAACGAAGCGGCCGGCCCTCTGAAAGCTCCACCGCGGCGCGCACCAACGCGACACGCTCCAGCGCCTCCGCGCCACTCTTGGTGCCCTCCTTGTCGAGCCGGGCGATCCGCCGCTCGCAGACTTCGAGATCGGCTATCGCGAGCTCCGTGTCCACCTCGTGGATGGCATCCTCCACCAGCTCACCAATCGCCTCCGGTATTGAAAAACCGTCGACCACATGGACCAGCGCGGCCGCTGAGCGGACGTTCGCGAAGAAAGTCGCCACGTGCTCGCCATTCGACCGCTTGCGGCGCGCGCCGCCGGCGAGATCGACGTACTCGACCCGCGCGAAGGTGGTCTTCTTGGGGCAATACAGCTCACTCATCACCTGGACGTGGCTGTCAGGCACCTCGACCGCGCGCACCAAAGCCTCCGACGACGACGCGACCCAATCCAAAGAAGCCCCGGTGAGAGCGCGAAAGACTGTCGTCTTCCCCGCTCCCGGCTGCCCAATGATGCAAATCCTCAACCCTTGCTCCTCCCTGCGCGCTCAAAATCATCTCGGTGCCGGCTTGAAGGAGCCAAGCACCGCCGAGCGGCGAGGGAACAAACACTGATTGGGATGATCAGTCAAGAATTAAATGAAGAGCGACGATTATGGCTTCCCCGCGGCCTCGAGCCGGGCAAGCTCCTCCTTCTCGAGATCGTTGAAAGCGACTTTGCCCACCAGCGTCCTCGGAAGCTCGGCGCGAAACTCGATCTCTCGTGGCGCCTCCCATTTGAGAAGCCGGCCGAGGCTCCAGGCCTTGATCTCCTCGCCCATCTCAGGGCTCGCCTTTGACGGGTCGCTCAAAATCAAGAACGCCTTGACCCTGGTCACCTGCTTTTCGTCCGGCACTCCGATGACGCACGCGTCCTGTATCTCGGGGTGCTCCCGGAGAGTCTCTTCCACGTGGGTTGGATAGACGTTCACCCCGCTGACCTTGAGCATCCGTTTCAGCCGGAGAGAGAAATAGAACCAGCCGTCCTTGTCCATCTTGCCGAGGTCGCCGGTGTGTAACCAAATCCGACCGTCCGAGTGCTCGCGGAGGGTCTCACGGGTGGCCGCGGGATCGCCCAGATAGCCTTTCATCACATCGGGGCCCGAGACGCAGATCTCGCCGACCTCGCCGCAGGGGAGCTCATCCTGGGTCCCCTCCTTGCAGATCTTGGCGAGCATGTCCGGGAAGGGGACGCCGATGCTGCCCTCGCGGTAATCGTCCATGGGCGTTGCCATCATGGCGGTGACCGCCTCGGTCAACCCATAGCCCTCGAGCAGCCGCACGTCGCCGCCACCCTCACGAACGACCGCCTCAAACCGCTCCTTGGTCGCGCGGGGCAGCGTGTCGGCGCCGCTGAACGTCGCCGTCAGACAAGACAGATCGGCCTTCTGAAAGCCGGGGTTGTTTGCCAGCGCCTCAAACAAGGTCGGGACCCCGACCACGACGTTGGGTTTCTTTTTGTTGATCAGTTTGGCCACCGATTCAGGGGTGAAGGTTGGAATCAAGAAGATCTTGCCCCCCGCCATGAGAGCCGCATTGACGCACACCCCAAGGCCGAAGCCATGAAAGATCGGGAGGATCGCGAGGATCGACTGGCCGTCCTCGAGTTTGCCCCAGGCGGAGACCTGCATCCCCTCCGCGATCATGTTGAGATTAGTCAGCTCGATCCCCTTGGGGGTCCCAGTGGTGCCGCCCGAATAGAGAACGATGGCGGTGTCGTCGGGGCCTTTGCCTGATTTGGGAGCCTGAGCGCTGCTCCCCCTTTGTAACTCCGAGAACCAGACGACCCTGGGATCGGGCGGGACCTTGGGGATCTTGCGCCCCTTGCTCAGCCAGAACAAGAGCTTGAAACCACGCGGCAAGAAATCGCCCAGCTTTGAGATCACCAAGCGCTTGACGGGGGTCTCGTGAAGCACTTCGTCGAACTGCCTGTAAAAGGCGTCCAGCGTGAGCGCCCAAGTCGAACGGGACATGTTCAAGTACATCTTGATCTGGGGTGGGGGGCTCAGGGGGTGAATCATGGAGGCGACCCCACCCAGCTTGTTGACGGCATAGACAGGAATGATCCCCTGCGGGCTCGTGGGCATGGAGATGGTCATCACGTCATCTTCCTTGAAGCCCGCGGCGGCGAGGCCGTCGGCGAACGCGTCCACCTGAGCGAGGAACTCCCTGTAAGTGGCCGTCATGCCGCCGACCGTAAACTCCCAGGCGACCTTGTCGGCGTTCTCTCGCGCGGTCTTTGCCAGACGCTCATAGAGGGTCACTCGCGGGTAGTCGATTGTCTCGGCCACGCCCGCATAGGAGCGCAGCCACGGCCGCGTCTCGGCGGCGTCCAGGATCTCACCGGTGAAAAGCTCGGAGTGTTTCGAAGCCTCTTCCATGAGCCGTCCCCTCCACGAGATTGTGTCCCAATGGTTGAAAGACCGTCGCGATCGCGGCCGGCGACACAAGGGCAAAGAGCTAGCGCCGACAGACAACGGGCATCACTCGCGCCCCACCATGCGGCCGATGGGACGCCCGGCCAGCACGTGGAAATGGAGGTGGGCGACCTCCTGCCCTCCGTCACGGCCGGTGTTGACGATGGTGCGATAGCCGCTCTCCGCGATCCCCAAGAGCGCGACGACCTCCGCGAAAGCCCGGAAAAAACCGGCCATGAGCTCGGCCGGCGCCGCGCCCGCGAACTCGTCCAGGGTCGTGTACTCTCCCTTGGGAATGACGAGCACATGGACCGGCGCTTTCGGATTGATGTCGCGAAAGGCCAGCGCGTAATCATCCTCATAAACCTTTTCGCACGGGATCTCCCCCTCGAGGATGCGCGCAAAAATGTTGTTCGGTTGGTACGCCATGAAAGCCTCCCTTTGATTGAAAAATCTTGCACCCGCCAGAGCGCCGGTCGACGCTAAAATCAAAGCCCCAATGGCACTCCATCTCCCTTCTTCTATAGTGGCAGACGCCGCGCGCGTCCAGCCTCAAGAATCGTCGGTTCGTTCTGAGGAGGGCCCGCTAAGTGGAGGCGCGTGTGTGATGCAAACTCGGTGAGGGGGAGAGAGCGGAGGTCATTTGAGCAACTCCTCCGTTCTCACATACTTCGCCACGAGCTGCTCCAAGAATCTGTTGCTTTCCTCGTTTTCGACAGTGGCGAGCGCCTCCAGGCGGTCGATCTCTTTCGCGGCCTGGAAGGTGTCGCCCGGAACCAGGAGCAGCGGAATGTTCTTCTCCGTCGCCCTGGAAATAATATTGGCGGGCGGGAGGAGGTTGTTGGTGAGCAGGATCCCTATGGAATCGCTGTCAAGCGCCGCCAGTATCATATCGCTGCGGTCGCCGCTCGTGATGAGGAATTTATTCTCCTTGTTGAAAACGGGATTCCGAATGGATTCCTCCGTGGACATGGCCCCCAGGAAAATGTGCCTGACGGTCTTCTCAAGCCCCTTTTCACCAGCAATTACCCTTGCGAAAAGGCGGTCCGCCAAAAAACTCACAGTGAACCACGTGAGCTGTTCCTTGAGGGGGATTACACCGAGTAGGTTGACTCCCAAATCCCGGATATGACCGGCGAAGCTGTTTTCAAAATCATCCACATCGGGAACCTTGTTGGCTATCACCCCGGCGAGGTCGAGTCCGTCCATTCTGCAGTATTTGACCAGGTGGGCTATCTCGTCGTAGACAACATCATTTTCGCCCGAAACCACGACAACGAGGCGCCCCCCGAGATAAGACGCCAGCGAAAGCGAATCGAGATCAATGGAAGCCCCGTAACCAAGGCTCTTACCGCCCTCGACAAAAAGTATGTCCTTCCCGCGGCCGACTTTTTCAGCCATTTCGATCACAGCTTCACGGGTCGTCTCCCGGTCGTATACGTATCTAAGCTTCGCGTGGTTGAAGCCAAGTGAAATATCTTCGGGTTCCTGCTCAAGTCCCAGCATTTGAACCAACAGACTGGCGTCGTAATCCCAGTTTTTCTTCTTGCGGTAAATCAGCCTGTCGCCGAGAGGCTTTACATAGCCTGCCTTCCCGCCCATGGTCCTCGCAAGCCCAGTGATGACGCTGGTTTTGCCGGCGCTTGCCCCGGTTGAGGCGATTACTATTTTATTCATGGTGGCCCTCCCTGCTGTGCGCAATTAAGATCCTGGCGTCTACTGCTTTCAGTCCCTTGCCCTGCTCGTAGACAACAATGGGATTGATTTCAATGTCGGTGATGCCGGAGCATCGTCTAATTATGGTAGCCACTTTTAGTATCGTCCCGATGACCGTGTCGATGTCCTTGCGGGCTTCTCCCCTGACGCCCATCAGAAGCGGGAAAGACCTGATCTCCTTCAGCATTCGCATGACTTCGCGGCGGTTGAGCGGCAGCGCCCTGAAAACCACGTCCCTCATGACCTCAACGTAAATGCCACCCAGGCCGCACATTACGATGGGGCCGAAGGATGCATCGCGACGAGCCCCCACGATAAGCTCGGTGCCAGGCTTCACCATCTCGCAGATTTCGATGCCGTTGATGACGGCATCGGGTTTATAGGCCTTGGCGTTTTGCAGTATCGCCTCATAGGCGTCGATTACTTCCGTTTTATTTTCCAGGTTGAGCGCCACGCCACCCGCATCGCTTTTATGCAGTATATCCCTGGAAACCACCTTCATAACGACAGGGTAACCGATTGATTCGGCGAACCCCACCGCCTCCGTTATGCTATTCGCGATTCTGCTCTGCGGTATCGTAATCCCCGCGGCTCTCATGACCGCCGACCCCTCAGACGCCAGTAAGAATGACCTGCCGTCCGCCAGCGCCTTTTGAATGACGGATTCGATGGCGGCGGCATCAATTTCATCCTCCTCCACCTCATCGCTCTGCTCTCTCAAGTAATTCTTGTACCGGTAGGCAGCTCCGAGGCTCGAGACAGCCTGATAGACATCACTGTATACCGGGATGCCGTCCCGCTGGAGCGACGCCATAGCCTTCTCCACCGACTCTCCCCCTATAATGGCGTAGGAGATAGGCTTCCCGGCCGCACAGTGCGCTTCATAGGTCTTTTTGACCATTGGGGCCATGTTGTCTGAATCAAAGGTGGCGGTGTCACAGTAAAGCGCAAGCGTGGCGTCCATGGAGTCGCTGCGGGCAGGAGCGGACAGCGCCAAGTGGTAGTCAGCGGAATTGGCGCCCCCCGTTATGTCCACGGGATTTTTGGTGGAGCCGAAGGAGGGAGTGGCAGGACCGAAGACCTCCTTGAGTGTCTCTTGATCGTCCAAAAGCTCAATGCCGAATTTCTCACACGCATCGGTGGCCATTACTCCGACACCACCCCCGTTTGTCACGATGACGGCCCTGTCTCCGGCGGGAAGCCGGGTTCGTGCGAGGAACTTGCACCAGTTAAATGCCTCTTCAAGACCCTCGGCTCGCAAGACACCGCACTGGCGCATGATGGCATCAAAGATCTCGTCGGACCCCGCCAGCGACCCGGTATGTGAAGCGGCCGCCATGGCACCCCTTTTGGAACGGCCGGACTTGATAACCACCACTGGTTTGTATGCGGTGGTTCTTTTGAGGGCTTCGATCAGGCGCTCGCCATTTTTTACGCCCTCAATGTACATCAAGATGACCCTCGTCTCATCTTGCGAGACGAGGTAGTCGAGCAGGTCGGCCTCGTCCAAGTCACATTTATTGCCGAGGGACACTATTGCCGAAAGGCCGATATTATCGACGGCGGTCTTGCCAATCATTGCGATCCCGAGGGCACCGCTCTGGGTCAAGATGGCGACATTGCCCGGCATGACGCTTGTGCCGGAGAACGTGGAGTTGAGGGACGAAGTGGCCGAGTAAAGCCCGAAAATATTGGGCCCCAGAATACGCATGCCGGCCGACCGCGCGGTGGCCACAATTTGTTGTTCCGCACCGGTATTGCCCACCTCGGAAAACCCGGAGGTAATTATCTGAACCGCCGGAACCCCCTTGCGCGCGCAGCTCTCGATCGCCTCCAGCACGAATTTCGCCGGGATGGCGATCGTGGCCTGATCGATCTGATCGTCAACCTCCTCAATAGAGGCATATGCTCTGTGCCCGAGGATTTCACCTCCGCTTGGACTTATCGGGTAAAGCCGCCCCTTGTATCCCCCGGCGAGGACATTCTTGAAGATATTGTGCCCAATTTTCGTTGGGTTCCGTGATGCGCCGATGACCGCGAAGCTCTTCGGTTCAAAGAGGCGCCGAATCGTGTCATCCTGTTTCCGGTTCATTGGTTGCTCCAAATGTCATAGTAAGATTATACGCGCCGTCTTCAATCCTCCTCTGAAGATCCGGGAAGGTCTTTTGAAAAACATGCATCATCGGCCTGTTCTCGGCCAGCACATCTGCCGTGAACCCGTGGAGCCCCTCTTTTTTCGCGAGGAGGGAGAGATAGCTCACCAGCTCGAAACCTATCCCTCTGTTGTGGTATTCGTCCCTCACGGCAAAGGCCACATCAGCCGAATGGGACTTCTCTTCCTTGGTGAACTGCCCCATCCCCACCACTTTCTCGACTTCCCTCTCGACGATGCAGGCAAGTATGACCATTTCTCGTGTGTAGTCGATCACCACGAAATTCTGGCGAAGCTTGTGTGGGATATCCCTACGTATCGACATGAAGCGCCTCTGCAAACTCGTGTCTGAGAGCGAATAAAAGAACTCCTTTATCAGAGGCTCGTCGTCAATCTTAACCGGCCGGAAGTAAAGCTGAAACCCCTTCTTCGTAGTGCGCACGGACTCAAGATGTTCGGGATATTCGCCTTTCTTGCCGGGAACGAAGGCCTGGTCGGGGTAAATCAGATTGAGTTCCTTTGCTTTCTCGATCAGCCATGGCCTAAATCTAGGATGGGCAATGGAGATTAGAGCCATGGCCCGTTCTCTAATGTTTTTCCCGTGAATGTATGCAATCCCGTATTCGGTCACCACGTAATAGATATCACCACGATTGAGAGTAACGCCGGCGCCACTGTCGAGAAATGGGACAATCCGCGAAACGGTGTCATCGAGCGCAGTTGATCGGAGGACCAATATGGTTTTCCCATCCGGCGCGAAGGTGGCGGCCCGCATGAAATCGGCGCTCCCGCCGATGCCGCTGAAAAAGGTGTTGCCGATGGATTCGGCCGTCGCCTGACCCGTAAGATCGAGCTGAAGGGCAGCGTTAATCGCAGTCATATTGTTGATGCCTGAGATTATTCGCGGCAGATTCGTGTAGTCAATAGACTTGAATTCGATGGCGGGATTGTCGTCTATAAAATCATAAGTCTCATTTTTGCCCATACAAAAAGACGCGACGCTTTTGCCGTGGTCGATATTTTTTCTGGAATTGTCGATGACGCCTTCTCTTATGAGATCGACCAGGCTGTCAGTCAAGAGCTCCGAATGTACTCCGAGGTGCTTCTTATCGCGCAGGTTGGAAAGAATCGCGTTCGGCATGCTCCCGTACCCTACCTGAAGGACATCGCCGTCTCTCACGATGCGAGCGACATATTTCCCGATCTGGTGGGCTATCTCATCTTCAACAGGAGGAGCGAACTCGAGGAGCGGCTCATCCTGATGAAGGATGAAGTCGATCTTGTCAATGTGAACGAATGTGTCGCCATGAACGCGGGGCATAAAACGATTCACCTGCGCAATCACCACCTGCGCGCTCTCAAGGGCAGATTTGGTGATATCCACGCTTACTCCCAGGCTCACGAATCCGTTTTTATCCGGCAAGGATGTTTGGATGAGCGCGATATCAATTGGGATTCGTCGGTTGCGAATAAGCGCTGGGACCTTGGACAGGAAAATGGGCGTGTAGTCAGCCATTCCCTTGTTCACGGCATTCCGGGTGTTGTTCCCCACGAAAAATGAGTTGTGCCTGAAATTGTATGTGTACCTTTTGTCGGCGTAGGGCGCTACTCCCAGTGTCCAAATATGGAAAACTTCCGTCTCCGCGAAAGCCTTGGGATGCGCCTCAACGTAGCCCATGAGAGCTGTTACCAGGTACTGCGGTTCCCCGCAGGCGGTGCTTATGAAAATGCGATCTCCCCTTCGGATGTGACTGAAGATATCCTCTTCCTTTGCGAATTTCTCGGGAGCCGATTGTTTCCATTGTTCAAGAATTAGAGACACCGCATTCTCCTTCAAAGTGCCCATCAAAAGATTGGTCAAAGGCCCCGGACCACTCCAGGAGGTCCGAGACGAGGCTGACATCATCGGTGTCGCGGGGCATCAATGCTTTCAACGCCATCATGCCACCGGCGACTCTTTCCAAGGGAGATCATTCGCCAACGCGGATTCCTTCGCCCGCCAAGCGCTACCGTCGCCTACTTGCCCACCGTTTTTTTTAAACACCATCGGACGCGGCGAGTACTGCCGACAAGATGATGAGGAGATGTCCGCGCTTGAGTTTGCTAGCGCCGCGACTTTCGCCCTTGACGGGCAGACGTCGCGGGGTCGGGTACGAAGAGCTTGAGATCCGGCAAGCGAACCGACAATTCGACGACCGCCGCGGGCTGCCGGAACTGCAGGCAGAACACCACCCTGAGGGCAAGAAGAGTGGCCAGCATCATTTAGCGAAAAGCTGAGCGTGACGGGACTCCGTTTCCGCAGACCCAAGCCGACATTCGCTCCAGTTACCGATACCGATACGGAATTGCGTTTCGTAGGGCGGAGTGATCAGTCTGGACCTGCTGTGTACCGGCATCGGCACGACGCCCCTGAGCAATGTCCATCGACGAGTGTCCAACAGATTCTCATAGGGATCAAGCGAGATCGCCCAGGGCCTACGCATCTAAAGCGCTCATTCGGTGTAAAGAACAAGGGTCTGAAGGCCGGGCGGGACGAGAAGTATTTGCTGAAAGTCCTCAGCGCCGCAGATCTCTAGGTGCCGCCGCATGAACTGTTCGAACGAAACCGCGCGCACGGCGGAGACAACGCCCGTGAGCAAGCGAACGTTGAGAGAAAGTTTGTCGCAATAGGTCGCACTGGCGGCCGGTGCTCCACAGCGTGAGCCCGGATCGTGCCCGTCCCGTGCCCGTCCCGTGCCCGTCCGGTAGCCCGACCAGCCCCGTAGCGCCTAAGACGGTCGGTTGAACCCGACCGCGGATGAGGTGCTCCACCTCAGCTCGCGGGCAAAGCCCGCGACCAAAAGAATAAGATGCGATTGCCCTGCCCCCGGCCCCCGGCCCTGTGGCGCGGATGGCGCGTGTGAGTATAATCCTAGCCGGCGGCGGGGCCGGGCCGGCCTTCGGAGCCTTGATTCAATGTGCGGGAGAGAGACATGTTCGACGTTGCCATCATCGGGGGAGGAGTGGTCGGCTGCGCTGTCGCGCGCGAGCTGTCACGCTACCACCTCCGCACCGTTCTCATCGAACGTTACGCCGAGGTGGGCTTTGGGACGACGAAGACCAACTCCGGCATCATCCATGCCGGCCAGCAGACGGCCCCCGGCACCCTCAAAGGGCTCTTGGAGGTGCGCGGCAACGCCATGTTCGACGAGCTACAGCGAGAGCTCGGCTTCGGCTTCAGACGCTGCGGCGAGCTCGTGGTGGCCTCGTCGGAAGAAGAGATCGCCACACTTCACCGCATGAAATCCGACGGAGAGGCCAAAGGAGTGCGCGGCCTCGTCATGTGGGACAGGGAGAAACTGAAGCGCGAAGAGCCCAACCTGAGCTCGCATCTCGTGGCGGCGCTGTTTGCACCCACCGCCGGTGTCATCAACCCATACGAGTTCGCCTTCGCGCTCGTCAAATGCGCCGAGCAAAACGGCGTCGAGTTGCGGGTCGGGAGCCCTGTCACCTCCATCGCGAAAGGACCGGACGGTTTCGTGATCGAAGCGGGGGCAGAGACTCTCAAGGCGCATTTCGTGCTGAACGCCGCCGGCGTCCACGCCGATCAGGTGGCGGCGATGGTGGGCGCGGCCGACTTCTCAATCCACCCGCGACGCGGCGAGGAGTACCTGCTCGACAAAAGACTCGAGGGGATTGTCCAGCGCCTTATCTTCCCCGTCCCCACGCCCGCCTCGAAAGGGATCCTGATTATCCCGACCTTTGACGGCACCATCATGGTAGGCCCCACCGCGCAAGACCAGGAGGATCGCTTCGACGTACCGACCACCTTCGAGGGCAGCGAGGCGGTCTTCTCGTCGGTGCGGCGTATCTGTCCGGCAATCGATCCGCGCGCGACCATCGCCGAGTTCGCGGGGCTGAGGGCCGTCTCCAACACCGGGGACTTCATCATCGGCCAGTCCGCGGTCCCGGGCTTCTTCAACGTCGCCGGCATCCAATCGCCGGGGCTCACGGCCTCTCCCGCCATCGCCACCCACGTGGTCGACTTGCTGGGCCGGAGTGGGCTGTCGCTCGTGGAGCGCGCCGACTTCAACCCTGAAGTGGCGCCGCCCTTCCGGTTTGCGCAACAGTCGAACGACGCGCGCCAAGCGCTCATCGCGACCGACCCCCTGTTCGGCAAGCTCGTGTGCCGCTGCGAACTCGTGACCGAGGCTGAAGTGAACCAGGCCATCGACCACGGCGCCTGCACCCTGGACGGAGTCAAGTTTCGAACCCGCGCCGGGATGGGGCGCTGCCAGGGAGGTTTTTGCACCACCCGGGTGATGCAGATCCTGGCAGATCGCCTGAAGGTCCCTTTCCACGAGGTGACGAAGCGCGGGGGCGACTCCTGGATAGTGCGCCCCATGCCGGCGCCTGGGCCGGCGCCCGACGACCAAACGGAAGAGGGGTGAGATCGTGTTTGGGAGGATGAGCAAGAGCTATGACGTGGTCGTGGTGGGCGGCGGACCGGCGGGGCTGGCGGCCGCGCTGGGCGCCCTCGAGAGCGGAATCTCGCGGGTGCTGATAGTCGAGCGCGAGCCGGAGGCCGGCGGCATTTTGCGCCAGTGTATCCACTCGGGCTTTGGACTCCACCACTTCAAGGAAGAGCTGACCGGGCCTGAGTACGCCGAGCGGTTCATCACCAAAGTGATTGATCGGGATATCGACGTGGTGCCGCAGAGCTACGTCACCGGGCTCGCGGTGGACAGCGAGGGAACCCGCCTCGTTCGCGTCTTGAGCGAACGCGGCGGGCTCAGCACCATCGAGTGCCGCTCGGTGGTGCTGGCGATGGGCTGCCGTGAGCGCACCCGCGGCGCCGTGCGGATTCCGGGCTCACGACCGTCCGGGATTTGCACGGCCGGCCTCGCCCAAAAGCTCGTCAACCTGGACGGCTATCTACCGGGCGAGCGGGCCGTCATCCTCGGCTCAGGAGATATCGGGCTCATCATGGCGCGACGGCTGACCCTGGAGGGCTGCAAGGTCGAGGGGGTCTTTGAGCTGATGCCGTACAGCAACGGCCTGACGCGCAACGTGGTGCAGTGTCTCTCCGACTTCGACATTCCCCTTCACCTGTCCACCACGGTGGCGATGATCCACGGCCGCGACAGGCTCGAAGCGGTGACCGTGGCGCCCGTCGATGAGGCGGGGCAGCCCATTCTCGAGAAGGGCTGGGACGTACCCTGCGACACGTTGCTTCTGTCAATCGGGCTCATCCCCGAGAACGAGCTCTCCCTGAACCTCGGCATTGAACTCGACGTGGTCACCGGCGGGCCGGTGGTCACCTCGACCATGGCCACCAGCCTGCCCGGGGTGTTTGCCTGCGGAAACGTCTTGCACGTCCACGACCTCGTGGACTTCGTCACCGAAGAGGCCCTGCGGGCCGGCCGGTTTGCCGGCGAGTACGCGCGCCACATCCGGCGCCCCCAAGACACCATCTCGCTCGTGCCGGGACAAAACGTGCGCTACTGCTTGCCGCACACCCTGTCGCCGGACCGCACACACACGATCTATCTGCGCACCAAGAAGAAGCTCCAGCCGTGCCTGCTCAAAGTCGGAGACCTGCTCGAGCGCAAGCTGCGCTTCGTCGTGCCGGCCGAGATGATCCACTTGACTATCAAGCCCGAGCTACTCGAACGATTCTACGAGGATCGGTTGCAAATCGATCTCATCCCCCTCACGGAGTGATAGCGATGACAACCCGCCGGGTACAAAACTATGTCTGCACAAGCTGCCCCATCGGCTGCCCGCTGCAGCTCGTCCATGAGGGTGACGAAATAGTGGAGATCGAGGGGCAAGAGTGCAATCGGGGAGCCAAGTACGCGAAACAGGAGTTCGTCGATCCGCGCCGGACATTCGCGACCACGGTGCCCATCGAGGGCGCGCTCTACGCGCGGTTGCCCGTCAAGCTGTCGGCCCCGATCCCAAAGCACCTCATGATGGCCGCGATGGGCGAGATCCGAAAGCTCTCGGCCCGCGCCCCCGTCGCGCTCGGCCAGGTCATGCTCCGCGATGTGGCCGGGGTCGCGGGGGTCGATGTGGTGGCGAGCCGCACGATCCCAAGAACCCTCTGCGCTCCCGACCCTCGCGCTGAGAGCCGCGCCTAGGCCGGCACCCGGAGTTTGCTCGCGCCGGGGCCCGTTTTATGCACCTCGACCCTCGCTCCGATCCTCTCGGCGAGGCCAGGGACGTGAGAGATGACCCCCACCTGACGCCCCTCCGCCTGCAATGTGTCGAGGACGTGCAGCGCCGTATCGAGGGTCTTGGGGTCGAGGCTGCCGAACCCCTCGTCGATGAACAGCGACTCGATCCGAGTGCCCGTCGCCGAGAGCGCGGAGAGCGCCAGGGCCAGCGCCAACGAGACGAGGAAGCTCTCGCCGCCCGAGAGGCTGGCGACACCTCGCACCTCGTCCCCCATGTGCCGGTCCAAAACCTGCAACTCGAGCTGGGTGCGGGGCACACGGACAAGCTCATAGCGCTCGGCCAGCCCCTCTAGCTGCGCGTTGGCCTCGTCGAGCAAGACCTCCAACGTCAGGCTTTGGGCGAAGGCGCGGAACCGCTTGCCGTCGTACGAGCCGATCAGATCCGCAAGCTCGCGCCAGACCTGACAGCGTCGCTCCTGGGCGGCGACGTCGGGCGCCAGCGCCACCCGCTTCGCGCGCGCCCGGTCGTCCGCCTCGAGTACGGCGCGACAATCGGCGCGACTGGTCTCCGCCGCCTCTCGCCGCCCGCGCGCTTCCGCCTCGGCCGCTTCCGCGGCGGCGCGAATCCGAGTCGGCTTGCGCTCTGAGGCTTCATGGTGCTCGCGCTGCTTGCGGCTCGCGCTGTGCTCGCCGCGCGCCTCGGAGACGGCCTCATCCAACCGCCTCAAAGCCTCTCGTTGCGCGGTGAGCCACTCATCGCCCATAGCGAGCCTCCGGCGCAGCGTCGCCTCATCGACCTCGAGCCGCGCGAGCGCATGGTCGAGCGCCGCCCGCGCCGACGCCTCCTCCTCTTGGGCCTCCGCGCGCGCCTTGCCAGATGCCTCGCACGCCGCCCGCGCCTCCGACGCCGCGCTCTGCTTGACGTTCAAGGTCTCTTGCGCGCTCCTCGTTCGCGTCTCGGCGACCTCCACCGCCTTGTCCAGGCGGCGCGCCACATCTCCCGTGGCCTCACCGCCAAAGAGCGCCCGCCGCGACTCTTCCAACTCAGCCGTCCGGCGGCGCGCCGCATCGAGGTGCGCATTGTGCTCGCTGAGCGCGCGCGTCCGCTCCACCGCCGCTTGCGTGAGCGTATCGAGTTCGCGCTGGTGGCCGCTTAAAACCTCGCGCGCCGCATCGCGCGCCGCGACTTTCGCGTCCCAGGCGGCGACGTCATCCGCCGCGCTCCCGGCGAATTTACGCGGGTCATCGCGGAGCCGCTCGCGCCACGGCGCCGTGCTCCCCGAAAAAGCCGGCACCAACGCCTCCATCGCGCGCTCGGCGGCCTTGCGCTCCCTCTCTCGCTCCTCGCGCGCGCGAGTGAGTTCCCCCTCGGCGGTTCTCGTTGCGAACTCGGCGCGCTGCGCCTCCTCCCGCGCCCGAGAGGCTCTCTTGCCGGCCTCCTCGACCACTCGTTGCGCCTCGAACTCGGCGGTGAGGAGCCCCTCTGTCCGTTGCTCCTCGGACTCCAGCGCGACGAGCGCCTCATCAACCTCCTCGCGCCCCCGCGCCAGCTCGTCCTCGGCCGTGGTCGCGAGCGGCAGGGCGGCCACCTCGGGGCCATCCGGCAAGGCCGCGAGCGCCGCGCGCGCCTCCCGCCACCCCTCCTCCGCCGCCGTGAGCGCCGCGGCCCCCTCCTCGAGGGATCGCGCGCAAGCGGCGCCCCGCTCCCGGGCGACGCCCCGCTCGCGCTCGGCCTGGTGGGCATCAGCGACGATCCGCGCCCGCACCGCCTCGAGCTCCCGGACCCGCTCGTCCTGCCCGGCCAGCGCCTCCCGCCCCGGCGCGCCCTCGGTGGCCCAAGGGTGCTCGGTGGCGCCGCACAGGGGACAGGGCGCGCCGGCCGCGAGGGTCGCCCGACGCTCCTCGAGCGAGAGCGCGGCCTCGAATGTCGAGAGCGCCCGGCGCGCCTCCTCAAGCTCCCGCGCGACCCCCTCCGAGAGCCGCTCAGTCTCGGCGATCTTGGCGTCCCCGTCCGCCACCGCCTGAGCCATCTCGTCGGCCTCCGCGCGCGCCTGCGCGCACTTCACCTCGGCGGCGAGGGCGGCCGCGCGCAGCCCGACGAGATCTCGGTAGGCGTCCCGCCGCCGCTCGACAGCGCCGCGCCGGGCGCGCAGCTCCTCCCGCGAGGGCGCCGCCACCCGCGCCGCCTCGGCCGCTCGTCGCGCTGTCTCGGCCGCCTCGGCCGCTTCCTTTGCCTCTGCCGCCTCAGCCGTGAGCTCTTGAGCGGTCGTTCGGGCGGCGTGCGTCTTTTGAGCGCACTCTTTTTCCGTCGCAGTGGCGCGCTTGAGCGCCGCCGCGGCCTCGCCGTAGCGCGCGATCTCCTGCTCAAAACGCGACCACCCGGCGGCGAGCGGCGCCAGCTGTGAGTTCTCGTTGAGCCACTTCTCGGCGGCCTCCCGATCGCGCGCGGCGGCCGCAAGGCGCGCCTTCTCCTCATCCTCGGCCCGGCGGGCGTCTTGAGCGGCCGTCTCCGCCGCGGCGACCCGCGTCCGCACCTCGCGCTCCGCCTCACGCGCGGACTCGAGGAGCGTGTCGAGCCGCTTGGCCTCATCGAGCATCGCGCCCGCCTCGTCCCGCGCCCGCGTGGCCCTGTCAAGCTCCTCGCGCGCCGCGGCGTGCTCACTCTCGGCGCTCGTGAGCGCCGTTTGCGCCGTTTGCGCCCTCTCTTCGCCGGCCCGAAGCTCTTTTGCGCGTCCCTCCGCGGCCGCGACCGCGCGGTCGTGGCGTTCGAGGATCCCCCGCTCCCGCACCGCCTGCTCGATGGCCAACAGCTCGGCGCGCTCGGCGGCGCTCGCCTCGACCTGCCGCTCCCTCTCGGCCAAGACCCGCGAGGCCTCCCGCTCGGTGGCCAGCAGCTCGTCCATCCGCTCGTACCAGGCCACCTCCATTCGCGCGCGGTCCGCGTCCCGACGTGCCGCGGCGGCCGCCCCCTCGGCCGCTTCAAGCGCGCCCTCCCGCTCGGTCCGCGCCTCGCCGGACAGAATCTCGAGCTGGACCACCCGCTCCTCCAACTTCTCGAGCGCCTTCTGCTCCTCGCGCGCCCGCTCGTGGGCGAGCCTGGACACCTCGCCGTAGCAGGACCGCATCATCGCCTCGAGGAGCTTGGAGCGCTCGACCTCGTCGGCGTCGAGGAAAGCACGAAACTCCCCCTGAGCCAGCAAGACCGACCGCCGAAACTGATCGAAGTCGAGCCCGACACGCTCCTCGATGGCCTGAAGCGTCTCGCTCTTCGTCCCTCCGAGGGCCTGGCCGGTGTCGCGCGCGCGCAGCTCGACGGTCGAGGCCTGCAGTCGCCCATCGGGCCGCCGTCGCGCGCGCCGAACGCTCCAGCGGGCGCGGTAGGGGCGCCGGTCGCGGCCGACGAAGTCCACCTCGGCGAACCCCTCCGCGCACCCGCGCCGCAGCATCTGGCGGACGTCGTTGCTCTTGATGAGATCCGTCTCCTCCTCCTCCTCGTGCCCGATGAGCACCCCACCACGAGCGAAGAGCCGCGGCGTCTTGTCGAACAGCGCGAGACACATGGCGTCGAGCAACGTGCTCTTGCCCGACCCGGTGGGGCCCGTGATGGCAAAGAGCCCCGCCTCGCCGAGCGGCCCCTTGGCGAGATCCAGCTCGAACCGTCCATCGAGGCTCGCGAGGTTCAGCCCCCGAATCGCCAAAATACGCATCAGCGGTCCTCTCGTGTCGCCAGCTCGACTAATTCGTGGTACGCCTCCAGGAGCGCGGCGGAGAGTTCGCCCTCTCGCCCCGACTGCTCAAAGCAACGCCGCAGGACATCTTCCGGGGAGAGATCGACCAGGGTCTTGGCGCGCTCGCCGTCCGCGAGAGCGCCGCGCCGACGCGGAGTGTCGACCCGCAACGACACGAGCCGTGGGTGCCGCCCCTCGAGCGCGGCGGCGACCTCGCTCCTCACCCCTCGGGGATTCTCCACGGAGACGCGCACCTCGAGATAGGGGCGCGTCTCGAAAGCAACAGTATGGTCGAGCGGCGGCAACGCTCGCAGGGCGCAAAGTGCCTCGTCGAGGGGAGCGAAGCCCTCGTCGGGGATCCGAAGAATATCAACGACCCTCGGCACCCGCAGCGAACGCACCTCGTGGAGTTCGGCACCCTTCAATTCCACGAGACAGACCTGGTGGGGGTAGCGCTCCTCGTCGATCGCCAACGGGATCGGGGAGCCGGCGTAGCGCACGTTCCGACGGTCGCCCACCTTTTGGGCGAGGTGGAGGTGGCCGAGCGCCGCGTAGGTCACCTCGTCTCCAAAGATGTCGACCGGAAGTGCGTGCTGGTTGCCGCCGAGGATCTTGCGCTCGGAGAGATCCGAGAGCTTGCCCCCGGTCATGTAGCAGTGCCCCGTGACGAGGAGCGCCTGATCCGGCGAGCGCCGGGCAAGCGCGGCCGCCACCCCCTCCGAGTAAACCTCGCGCACTCCCTCGATGATCGGATCGCCCGAATCGGCTGAATCGGCGTCACCTTCGAGTTCAAGGGGGCGGCGGCGCAAATCGCCCGGCCGGAGATACGGCACGGCCGCCACGAGCGCGCCCACTCGGCCCGCGTCGTCGTGGAGCGGCAGGATGAGGCGCGAGACGTCGAGGGAGCCGTCGGCGCGGCGCGGGAGCGCGCCCACGAGGTGGACACCGAAGGCCTCCAGAATGGGCGCCGGCGCCGAGAGCCGCGCGCCGGAGTCGTGATTGCCGGCCACGGCGACGATGTCGAGTGTCGGGCGGCGCGCGCGGGCCCGCCCCAGGAACTCGAACCACGCGCGCTGGGCTGTGGCCGATGGGTTGGCCGTGTCGAAGATGTCGCCGCTCACGATGAGCGCGTCGACTCTCTCCTGCTCGATCTGGTCGAGCAACCAGGCCAAAAAGCGTTCATGCTCATAGGCACGCGGCAGATCGAACCAGGCGTGCCCGAGATGCCAGTCGGCCGTATGCAAAACCCGCATGATCGTAGTCCATGTTGTCGCTAATGACGACGCCAGCGATAGAAGCGCATCGGGGGAACATTGAGGAGCTCGGTTTCGACCTCCGGCTCGCCCAAGAGTTGGCGCCCCAACACCGCGACGCGGTCACGCACCTGATAGGCCACGAAGCAGCCGCCCGCAGAAAGGGAATCGTAAGATTCGGAGATCACCCGGCGCCCCAGCTCGCGCGGCATGGTCGAAAACGGGATCCCGGAGACCACCACATCGGGCGCCGCCGACTCGTGCTCCGCGAGGATTGAGCGGATGTCGGCGGCGCTGCCCAGATGCACCGTGAGGCGCGGGTCGGGGTGGCGGCGCAAGACCTCGACGAACTCGGGCGTCAGTTCGATGGCGAGGAGCCGCGCCGTGGGCCGCATGGCGTCCAAAATGGCCTGGGTGGTCCCACCGGTCCCGGGCCCCAGCTCGACTATGAAATCGGCCGCCCCGATCTCGGCGAACCGCACGAGCCGCCGCTCCAGAAAGCGAGAACTCGGCACGACGGAGGCCACTTGCTCGGGGTGGCGCAAAAATCCGCGCAAAAACGCAAAATTGCCACGCCCCTTGAGTTTCTGATGTTTCGCAGAAGATCCGGCCGGCGCAGTCATAATTGACTCTCCTGAGTTGGTTTATCGACAAAACTCACCCGAAGGATACCTGCTTCGAGCGTGAAGTCGAGCCATAATCCCCATAATCCACCACCTGCGCCGGCATTCGGCTGCCGATTCAGGCACATCTGCGGCGTCACCTGCACCGAATTATTGCTCGACGTAGGCGCTGCGTTGGCCTCCGCACAAGAACGGTTTGTTTACTTGCACACGCGCCTCCACCTCAGAACGAGCCAACGATTATGGCCAGTAGCCGCCGCCCAAACTTTTCATTCATCTTGGGGCCGAACCCACGCACCGCCAAAAGCTCGGCCTCGCTGGAGGGGGCGGCGGCGGCGATGGACACGAGCACCCTGTCGCTCATGATGTGAAACGCCGGGCAACGACGTCGTCGCGACTCGCCCCGCCGCCACTCCTTGAGCGCCGCCACGAGGTCGGGCGCCGCATCAGCCAGGGCGAGCGGTCGTTTCTCGACCTTCTCGGCCCGCGCCGGCCTCGGGGCAGCGGAGCGCTTGCTCGAACGCCTGGGCGCCGCGCGAGACTTCTCTGTCCCGGTCTCGGCAACGATCAGTGACACCTTCGCGAGAAGCTCCTTGCGAGTCCGCAGGCGTCGCCCGGCCGCCGACAGGTGGACCCGACGAAACGAGATGGTGCGGCCGTTTTTTTGAAACGAGTCGTCCACCAGAGAGACGAGACCCGCGCCCTGGAGCGCGTCCAAGAGCCTCTCGAAAGTTCGCCGCTCACAGAGGCCTTGGAACTCCTCCCGAAACACGTTCCCCACCGACTGCCCGGAGCGGTTCTTGAGGGTGGTCACGAGTCCGCTGAGGAGCACCGTCTCGCGTTTCGAGGGCGGCCGGTGACACTTCACCAGACAGGCGGTTGGAGCACAGACATCACAGACCCCACAGGGATCGCGGGAGTCGTGTTGGTCCCCGAAATGATCGATTATCTGCAACATCCGACAGCGCGAGGTCTCCGCGTAGCGCAGGACGGCGTCGAGCTGCGCCGCCTTGTGCGCCCGCTGGGCTTCGTAGGAGGCCGCCCAGTCGGGCCGCCCCCGTTTGACGCGCTCCTCCTCGTCGATGAGCGCTCCTCCGTGTACCCACAGGGACTCGAGCGTCCGCTGAAAAGTCTCGTCGTCCATCGAGAGCGACTCGGCCACCGCGGAGATCGGGGTGAACTCGTCCGACAGCGCCCGGTAGACACCCTCGGGGACACCTCGATCCGGGTAGTCGCGCTCGTGGAAAAACAGGTGCGTTCGCCTGTCGGCCCAAGAGTGCAACAAGACGGCCCGCGACGGAAATCCGTCACGCCCCGCGCGCCCAATCTCCTGGTAGTAGCCCTCGAGCGAACCCGGCAGGGCGGTGTGGACGATGGTGCGCACATTGGCTTTGTCGATCCCCATGCCGAAGGCGATGGTGGCCACCACCACGTCGTAGCGACCTTGCAGGAAACCAAGCTGCGCCTGATCGCGACCGGCGGCGTCCATCCCGGCGTGGTAGGAGACGGCTTTCAGCCGCTGCTTCAGGAGCTCGGCCAGCGTCTCCGCCTGTTTGCGGGTCGGCGCATAGACGATGGCAGGCCGGCAGGCGGGGGGCGTGAGCAGCCGCAGTGTCAGCGGGCCCCGCTCGGGGACCGGAGTCTGAACCACTTCGACGGCGATGTTGTCTCGGCGAAAGCCGAAGATGAACCGTCGCGCGCGGGGAATGTTTAGTTCGGCGATGATGTCCTTCTGGACCGCGACGGTGGCCGTGGCGGTGAGCGCCACCACCGGGACCCGCGACTCACTCGCCAGAAGCGGCAGACGATCTTTCAGCATTCGATAATCAGGACGAAAATCGTGGCCCCAGTGGGAGATACAGTGCGCCTCATCGACCGCCACCAGCGAGAGACGCCGACGAGCCAGAAACTCAACGAACCCCGGTACGCGCAGCCGCTCAGGCGCGATGAACAGATAGTCGAGCGCGCCGCGCAGGTATGCGCGACATACCTCTCGTGACTCTTCGCGCCCACGGCCGGAGTGGATCCGATCGGCTCTGAGCCCCTGGGCCACAAGGGCGGCCACCTGATCTTCCATCAACGCGATGAGTGGGCTCACCACGAGAGTCGTCCCACCACGCGCGACGCCGGGCAGCTGATAGCAGAGGCTCTTGCCGGCTCCCGTCGGCATCACCAGCAAGGCATCCCGCCCATGAGCCACCGCCATACAGACCGACTCCTGATGTGCCCTGAAAGATTCGAACCCAAATGAGCATCGGAGCAGCTCGCGGAGCCTCGCCGGAGTCACCTCGCCCACCTGCGGCGGCACCGTGTCGCGACCTGCCACCGCCGGCGCAGCAACCTTTGGCGGCGGGCCATCCGGCGGAGTTGTCGGTTGATTATCTCGCACCACCCTGCTCGGCAATGACGGGCTCTCTCCCCCCGTCCCGCTGTCGAGCGCGCCCATGATCGCCACCAGCCACGCCCGGACATCTCGCATGAACTCTTCGAGCGCGCCGCGCCCGCGCTCGATCTCGCGGAGGCGGTACTCCCACTGCCCGGTGAGCGCCGGGCGGCGGACGTCCTCGTGCACCGCGGCGATGAGCGCGATACCGCGCTCGGACGCCCGTAAAGCGCGCCCCTGCCGAACGACATAGCCTCTCTTCAGGAGCGTCTCGATGATGGCCGCGCGGGTCGCCGGAGTGCCCAACCCGCGCTCGCGCATCGCGTCGGACAGCTCTTTGTCTTCAACCGTTCGCCCGGCGGTCTCCATCGCCGTCAACAGGGTCGCCTCGGTAAACGCCCGCGGAGGGCGGGTGCGCTTTTGTTCGCACCGGACATCCAATACCTCCTGGGCGTCACCCACCGCCAGGCCGGAAGGCAAAGCCGGCAGTTCGTCCTCTTTTTTTCCTGATCCCGACTTGTCCGCGCCGCGGCCTTCGGCGCGCTTCGCGGGCGTCTTGAGGGGCTCGAGCACGCGCCAGCCCTGTTGTTCCACCATGCTGCCACGCGACAAAAACAGATCCCTCTCGGGCGCCTCCACCGAGGAGTGAACTTCGGTTATGAGCCTGGTGGTCGCCCACTTGTGATCACGGTGCCAGGCAGCCAACAGCCGGCGGCAGACGAGATCGAAAATCCGGGCCTCGGCGCTGCCGTCCGGGAGCAAGTGATGGCGCGCCCGGCCGGTGGGGATGATGGCGTGATGGTCGCTCACTCGGCTGTCATCGACAAAACGACGGCCAAGCGGACGAGTGCCGGTCTCCGGCGCGAGAAGATCCTCATACGGCCCGGCTATCGAGGCCACGATTGCCGGCAAGGTGCGGGCCACGTCGCTTGTCAGGTGGCGGCTGTCCGTGCGCGGATAGGTGATGAGCTTGTGGCGCTCATATAGCTTCTGAGCCACCGCCAGGGTGCGCTCGGCGCTCAATCCGTAGAGCCGATTGGCGTGCCGCTGCAGCTCGGTCAAATCGTACAGCAACGGCGGCGGACGGACGCGGCGCCGTTTGTCGATGTCGACCACGACCGCTTGACCACGCTTGACCCGCCGCGCAATCTTCTCCGCCTCGGCGCCGTCGGGAGGCAGCCGAGTCGGGTGGTTGACCGCCTCCTCGCAGTCCTCCTCCAAGCGCGTCGCGCTCTTGGCCACGGGGCCACGAAACCAGACCCCCTGATAACTCTCGTCGGCCTCGGCGGAAGAGCGAAGCGGCGCGAATCGGGCCACGACTTCCAGGTAGTCCTCGGGCACGAAATCACGTATCGCGTGCTCGCGCTCTACCAACATGGCGAGCGTCGGGGTCTGCACCCGCCCCACGGACAACACCTCGCCGCGGTCGTTGTCGTCGCGCATGAGCAGTGTGTAGGCCCGCGACAAGTTCATCCCCACGAGCCAGTCGGCCCGCGAGCGCCCCTTGGCGGCATCCGCCAGGTGATCGTAGTCGCCGCCCGGCCGCAGGCGCTCAAACCCTTGGGCGATGGCCTCTTCGGTGAGCGACGAGATCCAGAGCCGCCGCGTCGGTTTGCGGCATTTGGAGTGTTCATAGAGGTAGCGAAAAATGAGCTCGCCCTCGCGCCCGGCGTCGGTGGCGCACACCACCTCGGTCGTGGCGCGCGCTCGAAGAAGCCTCCTCACCACCCCGTACTGGGCGGCGGTCTTTTCGACCATCATGAGCGGCCATTGATCGGGGAGGAGAGGTAAATCGGCGCGCCGCCAGCGCCGCCAGGCGGAGTTCATCTCGTCGGGCTCGGCCAGCCGAACGAGATGCCCGAGCGCCCAGGTGACCGCATAGCCGTTGCCTTCGAAATATCCCTGCGCTTTGTGCTCCGCCTTGAGCACACGCGCGATGTCACGCGCCACCGAAGGTTTTTCGGTCAACACGACAGTGGTCATGAGTTCAACAGCTCGAGATAACGAATCATGATGCTGCGCTGCCCCACATGCGGGAAATCCACCAGGACGCAGTCTTCTCGCCCGCCGACGATGGTGCCGATCCCGAAGCTCGAGTGGCGCACTCGCCGCCCGCGCGCCTCCTCGAGCGTGAGCCCCTCGCACGGCTCAATTACCTCCGGAACAATGCCCTCCGGATCCCCATCAACATCGCGAGATCTTCTCTCGGCGCCCATCTTGAAGCTCAGGCTGCCCGGCGCGATGGCGACAAGCCCGGCCGGCAGCTCGTTCAGGAACCGCGACGGCGCCTGGTAGGCAAGCTCATCCCAATGGCGTCGCGACTGCGCGAAGGTAATAAAAACCCGCTTGCGCGCGCGGGTCAGCGCCACGTAGAACAGGCGCCGCTCCTCCTCCACCCCGCCCTCGTCAAGCCGAGAGTTGGAGTGAGGAAAGATGCCCTCCTCGAGCCCGCTGACGATGGCCACCTCGAACTCGAGCCCCTTGGCGGCGTGGACCGTCATCAAAGTCACGCGCTGCTCTTCTTCGGTCATCGTATCCAGGTGGGTCAGGAGCGCGACCTCGTCGAGATATGCCTTGAGCGAAGGATCCTGGGCGCGCTCACAGAACTCGGCCACCGAGCTGACGAGCTCCATCAAGTTATCGTGTCGGCCCTGGGCTTCGACGTCCTCGCCCGCGTGCGACAAATACTGGCTCAGGTAGCCGCTCCGATCGAACAGCGCCTTGACCACCTCCAGTGCCGTGGCGTGGCTCTGGAGCGCGCCAACCGAGGTCAGCATGTGGTGAAAGTCACGCAAGCGCGTCTCGCCGCGCTTGATGGCCGAAGCGCAGGTCGGGATGGCCTCGAAGGCCCCCACCCCCCGCGCTCCGGCCAGCTCGAGAAGCCTCCCGACGGTGACCGGGCCGATGCCGCGTTTGGGCTTGTTGACCACCCGCGCAAAGGCGATGTCGTCCTTGGGATTGACCAGCAAACGCAGGTAGGCGAGCACATCCTTGACCTCGGCGCGCTCGAAGAAGCGGATCCCGCCGACGACCCGATAGGGGATGCTCTCGCGCCCGAGCGCCTCTTCGAAGAGGCGACTTTGGGCGTTGGTGCGGTAGAGGACGGCGATCTCGTTCAGGGGCGTCGCCACTCCCTCTGAGCGCACCAACGCGGCCACACGAGCCGCCTCCTCCCGGTCGGATTGGCAGAGACAGAGGCTTAGCTTCTCCCCGGGCGCCGTGGAGGTCCAGAGGCGCTTGGCGTGGCGCTTGCGATTGCGGGCGATCAATTCGCCGGCGGCCTCCAGGATGATTCCCGTCGAGCGGTAGTTTTGCTCGAGCCTCACGATGTGCGCGGAATCGAAGAGATTGGGAAAGTTCAGGATGTTCTCGATCCGCGCGCCGCGCCAACTGTAGATCGACTGATCGTCATCGCCGACCACCGTGAGCCCCGCGCCGCTCCCGCGCTCTGAGTCCGCCACCAGCATTCGGATGAGTCGCCCCTGGATCTCGTCCGTGTCCTGGAACTCGTCCACCAAAACGTAACGCCAGCGGCGCTGATAATCGGCCAGCAGCAGCGGGTAACTCATAAACATCTTGACCACCCGCCACAGGAGGTCGCCGAAATCAACCGCGTTCATTGCGCTCATCCGGCGCTCATAGCTCGGATAGAGCCGGGCCGCGAGATGCTCACTGGCCGATTGCGCGCGCCCGGACTCACCAACCCAGTCGCCGGCCGACACCTCTTCGGGGCCGAGGCCGCGTCGTTTGAATTGCTCGATCAGATTAGCTATCGCCGCCGGGCGAATTCGCTGGGGGTCGACGTCGTTGTCGATCATGACCCGCTTGATGACCGCCTCCTGATCGGCCACGTCATAGACCACGAACCCCGGTCGCAGCCCGGCAAGCGAAGAGTGGCGCCGCAGCACTCTCAGCCCCACCGCGTGAAACGTCCCGATCGTGGCCCGCTCGGCCCGCTCACCGAGCAACCGCACCGCCCGGTGGCGCATCTCGCGCGCCGCCTTGTTGGTGAAAGTGAGCGCCAACAGTGACTCGGGTGGATAACCGCAGCGCGCGGCGAGGTAGGAGAGCTTGTGCGTGATGACCCGTGTCTTGCCGCTGCCGGCACCGGCGAGCACCAACACCGGACGATCGACGGTCTCGACGGCGTCGCGCTGCGCCGCGTTCAAATCGGCCAGAAGATCGCCATTCAATGTCTCGTCCGCGATCATCAACCCTTACTCTCCAGGCGAACTGTGAGCGGCGAGACCTGCGCGCCCGCCGGCACGAGCGCGCCGTGCAACACTGCGTTGGCTCCCACTCGGGCCTCTTCGCCGAGCACGGTGTCGACCAGCACCGCCCCGGGGCCGACCGACGCGCCCGTGGCAAGGCGGGTGGCGCCCCGTAGCATGACGCCCGGCCCAACGACACAGTCTCGCGCAAGCTCCACCTGCGGCTCGATCCATGTGGTGCGAGGATCTTCGAAGGTCACCCCGGCCAGCATCCACTGTTCAAGCAGCCGTCGGCAGAGCACGCGCGCCGCCGACGCCAACTCGACCCGGTTGTTGACCCCCTGCATCTCGCCCGGGTGGTCGAGCGTCGACGCGAAGACCTTGCGCCCCCGCGCCACCATCCACGCCACAATGTCGGTCAAGTAGAGCTCCCCTTGCGCGTTGTCGTTTCGCACCTCCGAGAGCGCCTGAAACAGATCGCTCCGCCGCGCCAGATAGGCGCCCACGTTCACCTCCCGCACACGCATCTCCTCCGGCGACGCGTCGCGCGCCTCACGGATGGCCCGCACCTCGGAGTCGGCCCCGCGCAACACACGGCCGTACTGTCCGCCGTCGGACAACTTGCAGGAGGCGAACAAGAGATCCGCGCACCGCTCGCGGTAGGTCTGCACCAAGCGTGCCAAGCTCTCAGCGCGCAACAGCGGCAGGTCGGCGTTCAAGAGCAGCAGGTGATCCCACCCGCGAGTGGCCTCGCGCGCCGCCAGCACCGCGTCGGCGGTGCCGCGGGGCGCGGCCTGCACCGCGAAGGTGAGATCCGGCGCGCCGACGTGCTCCGCGAGCGTCCGCGCGACATCGTCCTGATCGGGGCCGATGACCATCACAATCGGCCGCGCCCCGACCTCGGCGGCGAGGGTCGCCGGCCATAGGGCGAGCGGTCGGCCCAACAACGAGTGAAGCGCCTTGGGACGCCTGGAAGACATGCGGGTGCCCCGGCCGGCAGCCAGGACCACGGCGCCCAAACCATCCATCGTTCAAGCCCCCCTTGTCATTAAAAATTCGGAGAAAATGTGCTCAATCGTTTTCAGGCACCCTGTCATTAGTCCAACGGTGGGTCATCGGAAAACGCCGCTCCTTGCCAAAAGCTCGTGGAGTGACCTTGGGCCCGATGGCGCCTTGGCGACGCTTATACTCATTTTGTTCCACGAGCCCGACAATCCTCCCCACCAACGCGGAGTCGATCCCGTGGGCCTTGGCGATGGCGGAGGGGCGTCGATCCTCCTCGAGATAGTCGGTCAGGATCGCGTCGAGCACGGGATAAGGACAAAGCGCGTCCTCGTCGCGCTGATCTTCACGAAGCTCGGCCGAGGGCGGCCGCTCGATTGTGCTCGTGGGAATGAGCGCGCGCCCGGCGCGCTCGTTCACATGGCGCGCCAGCTCGAAGACGGTGGTCTTGTAGACGTCCTTGAGGGGCGCGAATCCGCCCACCATGTCGCCATAGAGGGTACAGTAACCAACAGCCGACTCGCTCTTGTTGCCGGCGGCCAACACGAGGCGGTGCCGCTTGTTGGACAGTGCCATCAGCAGGGTCCCTCGGGCACGCGCCTGGAGGTTCTCCTCGGTGACGTCGCGCGGCGCGGCGCCAAAAAGCGGAGAGAGCGCCTGCTCGAACGCGTCTGTGACGGGCTCGATGGGGAGGGAGAAAAACTCGATCTCGAGATTATCCGCCAGCAAACGCGCGTCATCACGAGTGGCCGCGCTATTATGGCGCGACGGCATGGTCACCCCGGTCACTTGCGCGCGCCCCAGCGCCTCGACCGCAATCGCCGCTGTCAGCGCCGAGTCGATCCCGCCGGACAGGCCGATCAAGACGCCGCCGAAGCCATTTTTCGCCACATAGTCGCGCACCCCGAGCACCAACGCCTGATAGAGTTCTTCAAGCGGCGCGAGCGGCTCCGTGACGCTCGGCGCCGGCAGCGGCGGGAGGGGGTCGGCCGCGGCGCCGGAGTCGAGCGTCGCCGCCTCCAGGGTGAGCGCTCCGGCGCGCGCCACTTGCCCGGGTCGCGCGCGATGCTGGGCGCCCAAAGTCTGCTGGTCGTCGAGATCGACGACCAGCAGCTCCTCGGCGAAGGACGCCGCCCGCGCGAGCACGCGCCCATCCGCGCCGAAGAAGGCGCTCCCGCCGTCGAAGACCAGCTCGTCCTGACCGCCGACCAGGTTGACGAAGGCCACCGGCACGCGGTTCTCATAAGCCCGCACGGCGAACAACTCCTCGCGGCGGGCGCGCTTGCCCAAGTGGTAGGGCGACGCGCTCAGGTTGACCAGCAGCCGCGCGCGACCGCCAAGGGTGGCGTCGGCCCAAGGCCCGGCCGGTTGCCAGAGATCTTCACAGACGGTCACCGCGAACGGGATGTCGTTCAGGGTGTAGACCGGCACATGCGCACCAGGCTGGAAGTAGCGCCGCTCGTCGAAGACACCGTAGTTGGGCAAATGGATCTTGCGGTAGATGTGCCGCACCCGCCCATGCTGAATGACGGCGGCGGCGTTGTAGAGATCGGCTTGCCCCACCACCGTGCCGACTATCACGACCATCTCGCCGACCTCGGCGGCCACGAGCCGAAGCGCGCGCGCGCAGTCGTCGATGAACGCCGGCGCGTGCAACAGATCCTCGGGGGGATAGCCACACAGCGCCAGCTCGGGGAACACCAGGAGCTGGACTCGCGCCGCCGCCGCGGTCTCGATTTGGGACAGGATCTTGGCGCTGTTGCCTGCGAAGTCTCCCACCGTGGCGTTGATCTGTGCCATCGCGACACGCATCTCACCCCCAACTCAAATGCGCTCGGCTACCGCGCCACCGGCAACCGGAGAGGGTCTTCTCCGATGGGCGAAACCTCGCTCATGGTAGAGGAGCCCCGCCTCGACCGCAATCCCTATGCATCTGGCCAAATGAGCGGCCACCTTTGCAGCCGACACTCCTCCGCCCGGGCCGAATCAGGCGTTTCACGACAACGATCACGAGGTGTGCCCGTGACGTGCCCTGAGGCGCGCTGACCCCCGGCAGCTCTGCTGCCGGGGGTCAGCTGATAGCTGATAGCTCAAAGCTTTGAATTCAACGAGGCGCGCGGCG
>PWKZ01000285.1 GCA_003559575.1 Bradymonadales bacterium
CTGCATGGGACACAATCGCTCTCAGAGTTGTGGCATGAGTGAAGCTCTCGCTCGTTACCGCGAATTGGAAGATGCGCTCATCTTCGCGCGCTGGCTCCATCGAGGCATGGAGTCCCACGAGGAAGACTGCCTATTGGAAGAAATGGACCGGGTGTGGTGGGAGTTGGACGACGCCGAACGATGCCGGCTTGATGCGGAGCCGCCGCGGTCGCTGATTCGGCCGGGCTCGAAACCACATCCTCACCGCGTTCTGGCCGACGCCGACAAAGAGGCGGAACCGAACGCTCCGCCCCGGCGAATCGTGGAGGCTGCGTAATGTATCTCACCTCCCAGAGGGTAACGCGGACGGATGGAGCTTCAACGGGCGTCAACGTCTTCTTGCACAGCCACGTTGACGACGGCCCCATCACGACCGAAGGGGACTTTCACAAGGTTCTGAAGGAGATCACGGAGTCGCACCCCGGACGTCTAATCGATCAGCACGTCGAATTGAAGCCCGGCGGAAACACTGTGTTGAGCTACCTCGACATCGTGGCCCCCGACAATGCGAAGCACGATGAGATCGAGTCAGCGCTCTTAGGCTTCGAGGGCGCTGCGGCCCAGGGCCCGTGGCCCGTATCTGATCGAATCGGTCGGGTCATTGTCTCTTTTGGTGTCGTGTTCGGGCTGGGTGGTCTTGAGGCTGGAGAATTCGCACGACTTCGCGAAGCCGCGCTGACGGTTCTCGCGCGGTAGCTCTTTCGCGACCCCGTTGGCGACAAGCACCCGGCCCCACACCGCCCGCTGCTCCGCCCACGTCTGAGCCCGCAGCACCGCGCACATCTCGCGCTCATCTGGAACACTTCGTCGACCGGCTGCGGCCCTTCACACGGCACCTGGTGGTGCTCCACGGCGGTATGAAACCGAAGGAGCGGCGCAAACAAGCGGTCCAGGCGGTGTTCTCCCGCGAGGGCCTCGCCGTCAAGCGGGCTCCGAGCGACCACGCGGGCGGGAAGTGGCGACTGTCCTATACGAACGCCGCTGGCGTATCCGACAAGCTCGAGGTCGATCTGAACTTCATGTTGCGCACGCCGCTCTGGCCTGTCGTGGCGATGGACTCACGCCTGATCGGCGGAAACGCCGCGCGCGCCATCGCGCTTCTTGACCGCCACGAGCTCGCTGCTGGTAAGCTCGCCGCCCTCTGCGCTCGCAAGACGAGTCGAGATATCTTCGACGCCCGTGAGATCCTGATTCGCTCGGATCTCGACCCCGAAAAGCTCCGGCTCGCTTTCGTGGTCTACGGGGGAATCCAACCTCTTGTACGTCCGGCTCGCTACGCCGTGTGACCACCGGACGCCAGGCGTTCCCGCCAGGTTCGCGGATCCCGCCGCTCGTGTAGGATCGCGACGATCAGAATCTGATCGGTCCGCGACTGATAGATCACCCCAAACGGAAAACGGCTGGTGCGACACCTTCGGGTGCGAGACGACAGCGGCGCCCAGGCGGTGGGGTGCTCGACGATACGGCCTATCGTCTGCTGAACATCGAGGGCGAACTCGTCGCCCAGTCCAACCCGTTGGCTGTCGTAGTACTTTTTGGCCTCGGTGAACTCTTGAGCGGCGACATCGAGAAACGTCACCTTCACGTGCGGTCGCCCTCTTGTCGTCGCGTAAAGACCTCGGCGGCGGGTATGGTGGCCAACTCGCCTCTGTCGAAGGCAGTCACTCTCGCCTCGGCCTCGGCTGCCCAGCGCTCATCGCGAGCCCTTGTCTCCGGCGTTGCGAGGCTCCCCAAGAGCTCCTCTACGAGTTCGGCTCTCTCCACTGGCGAGAGCGCTAGCGCGTCGTGCAGTACTCGCTTCGCCTGCGGTGACATGAAGCGTTCCTTCCCTCGTTGTGCGCTCGTTGGGAGACCCGAGCGCGCGCCGACGGTCTCGTATCTGCCAGAAGCGGCGTGAAGCCAGCTTGCCCGGTCGGAAGCCGCTCGACGAGCCTCTTGAACCAAATACTACGGTTCAGCCTGGCCAGCGTCAAGCTGACGGGCCGTCTGATCGAAGCCGGTCGCAACGTGCGTCGGATGGAGCCCGCGGCGATGGTGCATGAATCAGGTGCAGCACGGATCGCTCCCGCTATTCCGTCCTTCTCACCGACCGATCGAGTACGATTCCGCCGCACCGAGTTCGAGCATCCGATTCAAAATGTTGCAGGTAAGACGCACTTCGATCTCTTGTGCGTCCGGCTCGCGGCTGCGCAGTCGCCCTCCGATGATCCGCTTGTACCGGTAGAACGTGTTCTCAACTCGCGCCTGATGATAGTTGCCCGACTCCCTCTTCCACTTGTGCCGTCCTCGGTCCTGGATCCGATGCTGCCGGTGGAGGGCAAGTTCCTCGCACGATGGCGGCTCAGACTCAACGTGGAGCCCGCGGAGATCGAAGCGGTGGTGAGGACCTGACGCGTGATCCCGCAGCGGAACATCTCGCTTCTCTCCAATCGCCTCACGCGCGGAGGCGGCCGCCGCATCCCGGAGGCCGTGCTCGAGCATGACTACTGCCTCGCGTGGTTCCAAGTGATATGTGATGGGTCTTGACCCCACCGCCCTGAGCAAGCGAAAATGATATGTGATGGGTCTTGACCCCAACGCTTGCGGGGAGTTGTGTATGTCTTTCCGTCCCTTACTCGCCGGGCTCGCCGTCATTCTCGCGGTGGCTTGCGCGGACAACGCAATCGATTCGCCGCGCCCGGGCCCCGATGGGTTGGCTGACACGGACACGGCAGCGCCGGTGTGTGTCGGCACCGCGTTGGCGGTGTTCGAGGGCGACCGTCCCATCGTGGTCTTCGACTGCGCCGAGGAGGGTTGGGATTGTGACGCGGGGCGCTGCGTCACCACGGCCCCAGAGACCGACGCGGAGGTGCAGTACCGCGAGCGGCTCACGGCTCTGGTACACGACAACGCGGCCGTCGTCATGGAGTTCGACCGCTTTGGCGGCTGGGCCAACCACCCGCCTGAGCTCGGTCCCAAGAGCCCCGGCGAGTTCTTCCGCGTGGCGCAGCGCGCGGGCCGCTGGTGGTTCATCACGCCGGAGGGCAACCCGTTCGTCTCCAAGGGGGTGACCGACGTGGAGTGGCTCGGCAGCCATCTCGGCCACGACGAGTGGCACCAGGGGCTGGTCGATAAATTCGGCGACGAAGAGACGTGGGCCGCCGACGCCGAAGCGCGGGCGCGCGGCTGGGCCTTCA
>PWKZ01000101.1 GCA_003559575.1 Bradymonadales bacterium
CGCCGGTGGTGACGCGATCTGCGCGCGGGTGGAGCGCGAGGCGCCAGGGCGCTCGCTATTGCTTGCGCGCGACGGTGGTGTCGATCACTACCGGGTCGCGTGCCCCGAGGCGACTGAGCGTGAGATAGCTCTTGTGACCGACTCGTTGGAGCAGCTTTACATTTATACCGCTGACGATTCGGTGGCCGGTGCGCCCGCGCTGCGGCGGCTTCGACGGGGGGAGGAGTGCCCTCACTGCGCGCATCGCCCTTCATGTCGCTCCGTGGTGGAGGTGGAGCCCGGGCCGCCCCTCGAGCGTGAACTCCGTTGGCTCAGAAAGGAGCTGTCGCGGGCAATCGGGCGAGTCCTTGACGTGAGCGCCGTCTGCCCTCCGTATCTCAACGAGCTTGCCGGCTCAGTTGGCGCGGGTAACCTCGAATTGCACTCCCTGGCGCCCGATGAGGCGCGCTGCGCGGCTTGGGGGGACGTGGCGACATTTCATCCGGGGCCTCTCGAACGCTTCGAGTGGCGGGCGCACTATTTCGACTATCTGCTCGCCTACCACACATTGGCCCAGGTCGCCGATATGGGGCGTTTCCTTGCCGGGGCAGCCGAGCTGCTCCGGCCCGACGGGTTGCTCTATCTCTGTGGGACCGGGCCTTACGGCCTCTTGGGCGCGTCGGGGAGTGAACTTCCGGTTCATGAAGCGCGGCGCAACGATTGGACATCGTCCCAGGTGGTGGAGCTTATGCGTCGTTATCCGTTTCGGCTCGATGTCCACCGTCCCGTCAACGCGCAGACATCGTGTCTGTGGCTGATCAAGGCGATGCGCTTGAGGGTCTCGTAGTAGCGTTTTTTCGCAGGCCGACTTTTTTTTAAAGCCGCCTCCTGGTCGGGGGCCGCCAAGCTTGGAGAGAGACAATGGAGCACCTGTTGTTCGAACCCATTCAGATAGGCCCGATGGCGATCTCGAACCGCATCGTGATGCCCGCGATGCACTTGAACTATACGATGGGCGGGGAGGTGACCGAGCAGCTCACTTCATTCTATCGTGCCCGGGCGCTCGGCGGAGTGGGGCTCATCATCATCGGCGGCTGTGCTATCGATCAGGTTGGGGGCGGTTTTTTTCTGATCGGTTTGAGCGAGGATCGCTTTATCCCGGGGCTCACTCGCTTCGTCGAGGAGGTCTGTGACGGTGTCGAGACCAAGGTGTGCGCCCAACTCTATCACGGCGGACGCTACTCGTTCTCGAACCTGGTCCAGGCGCAGCCGATCGCGCCGTCGCCACTGGGATCGCGCTACAACCCCGAGATCCCGCGCGAGATGACTCTCGAGGACATCGAGACGGTTCAACAGGCGTTCGTCGACGCCGCTGTTCGGGCCAAGAAAGCCGGGCTGCATGGGGTGGAGATTTTGGCCAGCGCCGGCTACCTGATAGCGCAGTTTCTCTCGCCGGTCTCCAATCAGCGCAGCGATGCCTACGGAGGGGTGTTCGAGAATCGGGCGCGCTTTGGCTGTGAAATAATCGAACGGGTCAAGGCGGCGGTGGGTGATGAGCTGGCCGTTCTCGTGCGAGTGGCGGGCGCCGACTTTGTCCCCGGGGGGCACACCAACGACGAGTCTGCGGCGGCGGCCAAGCTGTTTGCCGAGGCCGGCGCCGACTGCATCGACGTCACCGGTGGGTGGCATGAGAGCCGCGTTCCGCAGATTACGATGGGGGTGCCCGAGGGGGCCTATACTTACCTCGCCGCCGGGATCTCGCGGGCGGTCGAGGTGCCTGTGATAGCCAGCAACCGTCTAGGCGATCCCGTGCTGGCGGCGCAGACCTTGGCCGACGGCAGCGCCGATCTGATTGCCATGGGCCGTCCGCTGATCTCCGATCCCGAATTGCCCCGCAAGGTGGCCGCCGACGAGATTGAGAGCGTGCGCCCTTGTATTGCTTGTAATCAGGGGTGCTTTGACCACGTCTTTCGCGCCTCTCCGGTGGGGTGTGCCCTGAACCCCCAGGCCGGCCATGAGAGCAAGCGGCGAATCACTGCGCTCGGCGATGGGGAGGAGCCCCAACGGGTGGTGGTCATCGGCGCGGGCCCAGGGGGGATCGAGGCGGCTCGCGTGGCCGCCGCGCGAGGCCACGCGGTGACACTCTTCGAGAGCCGGGAGGAGGCGGGCGGCGCGCTGTGGTATGCCGGGGCGGCGCCGGGCCGGCAGGACTTCTTGCGCTACGGAACCTACCTCGAGGCTCTCCTGGACACTCTGCAGGTGGATTTGCGCCTCGGTGAGGAGGCTACTGTGGCGAGCGTCCTGGCCGAGCGACCCGATGCGGTGGTGGTCGCCGCCGGGGCCGAGCCGCTGGTGCCCGAGGCGCTCACCGGAAGCGCTCATCCCAATGTGGTGACGGCCGAGCGAGTGCTCAGCGGGCGAGCTATTCTGCGCGGCGACGTGGTGGTCGTCGGGGGAGGCGCCGTTGGGGTCGAGACGGCGTTGCTGTTGGCCGAGCGCGACACGATCGCGCCCGAGGTGGCGGCATTCCTGCTCAAGAACGACGCCGAGTCCCCGGAGCGAGTCAAGGAACTCTTGACCACGACAAGGCGGCGGATCACCGTGGTCGATCTCCTGCCGAAGTTGGCCGGGGACATGGGCAAGACCACCCGCTGGACCATCATGCAGGAGATGAACCGTTATGGGGTCATCACCCTGCCCAAGACCGAGGTCGTGGCGCTGGACGAGCGCGGCGTGACGGTACGGCGCGAGGACGGCGGGGATTCGGTTCTGGCGTGTCAGACTGTGGTGCTGGCAGTCGGATATCGTCCGCGGCATGAGCTGGCGACAGCGCTCGAAGCCCAAGGCCTGACCGTGTTTACAATCGGCGACGCCAAGACCCCTCGCAAGGTGGGCGACGCGGTTCATGAGGGTTTCCTCACCGCCCTGTCCATATAGTCTCAGCTCTCAGTTATGAGTGCCGGTCCGGTCTCATGCGGCTGACGAATGGCTGCGGGCGGGCGTACCGGAAACGAGGAGTGGTTCACCACGCCCACCAAGGCACCCCGCGAGGGGGCGTAATATCGCCCCTCCTGGCGAACATCTACCTGCCCATAATCGTTGGCCCATCCAGGGATTCGCGGCGCGAATCGCCTCCCGAATCCCGGAAAAGGGTGAAGCCTCTTTGACCTGTGGCTCCTCCCAGGCTAGCCTTGCGCTCGCTCCGGCGCGCTGATGCGCCCGAACGAGAAACCGTC
>PWKZ01000047.1 GCA_003559575.1 Bradymonadales bacterium
AGATCGGGAAAACCCTTGTGCGACGTGACTTTGGCCACGACTCCGCGGGTTTCCCCGCTCTTCCTTGCAGCCCATCCGGGCCTGCCGCGCGGGCCATCCGCCGACTTCTGACTTCAGTGTCTTAGGGTCAGGCAGACCTTTCCCAAATGGGCTCCGTCGGCCATGTACTCGAATGCCTCCCGCGCTTCTTCGAATGGAAAGACACGATCAATCACCGGCCGCAGCTCGTGTTCGGCGATGGCGGTGTTCATGGCCTCGAAGCTCTCGCGGTGGCCCACGAAAATGCCCTGGACGCGCACGCCCTGCATAACCAGAGGGAGGATGTCGACCGGCGCGCGGTGGCCCGCCAGCACGCCGATGAGCGCGACTGTCCCGCCCGGTTTGACTGCGGCAAGCGATTGGGCCAGTGTCCCGGCGCCGCCAAGCTCGACCACCAGATCGACCCCTTCGCCTGAGAGCTTGCGCGCCGTCTTGCCCCAGCGCTCGTCGGCCCGGTAGTCGATGACCGCGTCGGCGCCGAGTTCAAGCAGGCGCTCGCGCTTGGCCGCCGCGCTGGAGGTGGCGATCACCCTGGCCCCGCCGAGCTTGGCGAATTGCAGCGCGAAGATCGCGACTCCCCCCGAGCCTTGCACAAGGACGGTCTGCCCGGCGCGGAGCGCTCCCAAGGTGACGAGCGCGCTCCACGCGGTGAGAGCCGCGCACGGCAGGGCGGCCGCCTCAGGGTCGGTGAGGTGCGCCGGAGGCACAACCACTCCCTCCTCGGAGACCAACATGTAATCGGCCAGCGCGCCGTCCAAAGGGGCACCGAGCGTGCTGCGGAGTTCGGCCCGCGTTGGCGTCCCGGCGAGCCACTTTTGCGCGAAGATGGGGCAGACTCGGTCGCCTTGACGGACCCTCGTCACCCCGGGGCCGCACTCCTCGACCTCCCCGACACCGTCCGAGAGCGGCACCAGCGGCAGGGGTTGGCGGGGATCGTATTGGCCGCGGGCCACCAGCAGGTCGCGGTAGTTGAGCGACGCCGCGCGCATCCGTAGCAGCACCTGGCCCGGCCCGGGGCGCGGCCGCGGGCGCTCGATCAGGCGCAGGTTGTCGAACCCGAACTCGCCGTCGATGACAATGGCTCTCGGCATGAAATGCTCCTCGCCTCACTCCCCTCGGTCCACGGACGCGGTGGATGATTGAGGCTCTCCTCTCTCGAATCAGACGGAGATGGTCTCGCCGAACTCCATCACCCTGACCTTGACGCCTCGCTTCCCTGCGCGGTGAGCGAACTCGCCGGGATCGACCTGGATCACCGGGAAGGTGTCGTAATGAATCGGCACCACCTCGCTCGCGCCGCACATGACAGCCGCCTCCACCGCGTCGTCGATCCCCATCGTGAAGTTGTCGCCGATGGGCAGCAGCGCCAGATCGATGGGGTTCAAGCGGCCGTAGAGCGCCATATCCGAGTGCAGCGCGGTGTCACCGGCGAAGTAGACGTTCTTGCCTCCCATCTCGATCAAGAACCCGGCCGCAAGCCCGCCGTAAGAGCCGTCCGGTAGCCCCGAGCCGTGGATCGCGGGCACTAACTTGACGCGCCCCCACTTGAAGTTGAACGCCCCGCCGATGTGCATCGGGTGCACCTGGATCCCCTGCGCCTCGAGCCAGCCGCAGATCTCGTAGTTGGAGACCACGAGGCAGTTGTTGTGCTTGGCTATCTCGATCGTGTCGCCGAGGTGGTCGCCGTGTCCGTGGCTCACGAGGATCGCGGTCACGGAGACCTCGCCGGGATCCAGTGAGGTGTGAGGGTTGTCGCGCAGGAAAGGATCGATTATGACCTTGTTGCGTTCGCAACCAAGCTCGAAGCAAGAATGGCCGTGATAGGTCAGCTTGGGCATTGTCTCTCTCCTTTCACTCCAACGTCAGTCACGCTCGACGATCTCCGGGTGGTCGGCCACCCAAGTAAGGAGCGCTTATCCAAATCATGGCGTCGCGCGCGACAAGTTTGGTACAGCTCGTAGAGCCTGCCCATAATCGTCGGCCCACCCTGGTCTTCGCGCGCGGATTCACGCCCATCTGCGGCGTCTTGCACATGCACGCGACTCCACACGCTCGTTTTCGCGCGCGGATTCACGCCCATCTGCGGCGTCACATTCGCGTGCCTCCACACGCTCGCTCCTCAGAACGAACCGACGATTATGGGTAGTGAACCATCCGGTCGCGGTAGCCGGCCATATCCCGGAGAAGCGCTGCGGTCGGTGCGTCTGGTACCTCCTCGTCCTCGAGGCCCAACACGATTTAGAACCCCTCAGCGGTTCTCGGAGCGTCATCTTCGACCAAGGTAGCACATAACGCCTCAGCTTTGCGAGGCCGGCCTTGACCTCCCGGGCGATTGGCGACATCTTGAGTTCAGGCATCCGCCACGGGTGCAAGGAGCGCACGACATGAAAATTCGCCGGCGGATCCGGGACGTTTTTCTTCTGGTCGCGCTCACGCTCGCCTGCGAAGGGGATCCGGCTCGCGAGGACGCGGCGCGCTCCCATGAGAGCGACACGAGGGGCGCGGACACCACGGCGCTCGACGCCACCGCGCGCGACACGAGTGGCCGCGAGACGGTGTTGGGCGAGGCAGGCGGCGACTCGTCACCGGGCGATCACAAGGACGCTTACTCGCGGCCGGAGCTCGGCGATACCAAGGCGCCGCGTGACATTGACGGCGACACCTCATCTCCGAGCGACATCGCCGTCTCCCATGACGCTCCGCCGGCGGAGGATCTCGCGAGTCCCGCCGAGGTGGTGTTCACGCCGCCTTCGCTCGAGCTCACCGTCAACCGGATCCCCGCCGCGATGAACGGCTCGATCCCCTACCGCGGCCCCGACCACCCCGAGACCGCTTTTCGGCTGCGGGTGCCCGAGCACCGCTTCACGGTCGATGTACGCGTCCGAGGATCCGATCTCGACCTCGACTCTCTGACGGTTGAGGCAACACTGACCAATACGGCGGGCGAGAGGGCGCTCCACGACATCACCGACCGTTTGCAGCCCGCCGGTGAGCCCGATGACTGGCGGACCTGGCGCACGCGCCCGGAGGACGGGCTCGCCCCCGGCCCCCTCGAGCTCACGGCCTCGGTGCGGGATCATGACGGCGCGCTCGCGCTCTCGAGAGCGCTCGAGGTGGATGTGGCGCACCTGCCGCCGTCACTCGATCCGTTCGTCGCGCCCGATCTCTGGCTCGTCGTGTTGTCGCGCGATCTGTTCAGTCTCGCGCTCGAGCCGCAGGAGGGCGGGGGCTACCACTTGGCGGCCGAGTTCCGCGAAGAGGGTAGCGGCACCCCTGATTTCGACGAAGCGCTCATGGCGCTCGGGCTCCTCTCAGCGGAAGAAGACGTCGCGGCCCTCGTCCGCGAGCGTGTGATCGACCGGATTCGCGCCATCAGCTATGAAATCTTCGCGCTGTCGGAGAGCGGGGAGATGCTGGAAGACAGCGTCCCGCTCGAGCTCGTTTTCGAGGGCTCTCCGGACGCACCCGATCCCGCGGACTTCGAGGCCGGGGGGTTCTCTATGATCGCCATCGGCGGCGACGGCAGGCCCTTTGACATTGAAAACAGGGTCGTCGGACGGGCGCTGCTCGATCCCAATAACCAGCACCACGAGGACAACGCCGTCTATGGCCTGGGGGTGTTTACCAGTCAGATCGTACGGATGGTGCTCTCCTATCCCATCGCGATGACTATTTTGGGTGAGATCTCGCCCGTCGAGGGTAACCCCATCGGCGAAATCGCAAGCGATTGGGAGTGGCTCGTCGAGGATCTCGATCCGGCCGAGATGACCCAGGAGCAGCGGACCCGCCGGCACATCTTCTCCCTGACGGTGGATTTGTTCTCGCTCGCGGTCGCCGTGACTTTGTGCCACGAGATCGGCCATTCATTGGGACTCGTGGCGCCCGGCGTCCCGCCCTACGGGCTCTTTGGCGGTGTCGCCGGGCTCACTTTCACCAACAGCGATCTGGATGACTGGCACATCGACACCGCCGGCCTGAATGTGATGCAGACCGGCGCCGAGACGAACTGGTTCGAGGCGATGGTGCGCACGCCGCACTTCAACCCGCTCAACATGGCCTACCTGCGGCGCGCGTTGATAGTCGCCCCCCAGGGCGTGCCCAAGGGCCGGTTCATCTCCTGGCCGCAAGTCACCCGTGGCTCTTCAGGGGCGCGAAGAGAGGAGTCGCCGTGAGCGCCGCGCGTCGCGCTTGGTACTCGTTCATGCTGCTCACACTGGTCGGCTGCGGCCCGGCGCTCGCCCCCGAGGCCGCCATGCGCACCGCGCGGGAGTCGGCCGAGGGGCGCCTGCGCGATCACCCCACCGACGCCGCGACCCTGGCGGTCGCCGCGGCGCTCACGCTCCTCGACGGCGGCACCCCGACCGACGCTCGCGAGAGACTCGCGAGCGTCCTCGCGGCCCACCCGGATGATGGCCGCTTGCATTACGAAGCGGCCTGGACGGCGGTGCTCGAGGGGAGGCCGGCGGCGTTTGAGAGTTACGCCCGAGAGGCGCTCGCGGCGCTCGAGCCACCGGCTCCCGAGCGCGCCGTCTTGCTCGAGCTACTCCGTGATCAGGCCGATCAGAGGGGCCGGCCCGACGACAGTCTGCGCGCGCTCTTCATGGCGCACGCCGAGGACGCGGATCGCGATGTCCGCCATGTGGCGCGCCGCGGGCTCCTCGCCTTGGCGCGCAAGGCCGGCGAGCGCGACGAGATCGAGCGGTGGACCGCGGCGCTCGGTCTCGTGACCAGCTACCGGATCTCGGCGCCATGGACCGGGAGCGGCGCGAGGTCGTTGGCGGTGCTGCTCGCTCCCGAGAGGTTGCATCTGGAGCACGGAGGCGGGACGGCGCTACCGTCAGTGATGGATCATGATGACGACGGCTGGCGGCGGACAATCGTGACCGACGCGCGGCGCTTTGACGACGGAAAACTCACGTTCGCGGAGCTTCACGGGGCCGGCAGCGGGTTTGGTGAGACGACTATGACGGTGTCTCGCGGTGGTGAGGCGCTCGTGACTCTCGAGAGCCCCGTCTCGGCGCGTCTCTATGTGAATGGGCGCGCGCTCCTCTCTCTCGACGGGCTGAACGAGGCGACCCCTCAGGTCTCTCGCGCCCGCGCGCGGCTCGCGCCCGGCACCCACCGCCTCCTTGTCAAGGTGGTGCAACGCGAGCGGGGGGGCTATGCCCGGGTTTCCGTCACCCCTCTCGACAGCGCGCTCGAGATGACGCCCGGCGGCCCGGAGGACTCGCGCGCGTCCCTGGCGCCGCCGCCGCGGCGGCTCACGCCGTCTTCCCTCTCCTTGCTCGACAGGCTTGGCAAGGAGCCCCTGACGTCGCGCAATCCGCGGGCGCTATATGATCATCTGGCCCGCTGGTTCATCGCCCGCCAGGAGCCCTGGCGATCAGAGCTTGCGGCCGAGAAGACGTTGGCGGCGCTCATCGAGAGGGCACCTGCCGGCGCCGTCTTGCGGGTGATCGCGGCGCACCAGCGGCTGAGCGCCTCCCATGTCCCCCACGAGTTGCGCCTCCGCCGCGCCGAGCGCGAGCTGGACGCCGCCGAAGCGCTCGTTGGGCCCGGATTTCAAACTCTTTTGCACCGCGCCGAGCTGCTGGCGGCGGGGGCGCAAGGCGATCAAGGGCGGTTACTCGAGGCGCTCGAGATTCTGGATCGTGCTTTGGCGCTCACTCGGGACACCGGCCCGCGCGCCGGCGATGGGACGGCGCTGCGGCTGCGCCTCGATCTGTTGGCCCGCCTGGGATGGTGGAGCGAAGCGGAGGAGGCCTATGCGCAGCTCTTGCGGGCGCCCCTCTCCCTCGCCAACACCACCGCGGCGTTGGCTTACGACGGTCATCGCGGCCGTTTCGGGCGCGCGCTGGAGCTTGCCGCGCGGTTCGAGCGGGTCGCACCGGGCGAGGCGGCGGGACTCTTGGCGCGGATGACCTGGCTCGCCGGCGACTACGACGAGGCGCGAAGGGTGCTCGCGCGTGCGCTGGAGCTCGATCCCGCCTCTCGGACCTTGCGACGCTACGAGGCGCAGCTTGCGCGGCTGGCGCAAGGCGGTGAGCGAGAGCTGAGCGTGCTCGAGGGCGATCCCGCCGACCGTTGGTTGCAGCAACGCCTTGGCGAGCGGCTGTGGCTCGACGGGCGGCATGACGAGGCCTTGGCGATCTTCCGGGCGCTTTCCGCCGCGGCGCCGGGGAACCACACGCTGCGGCGGATACCGAGCGCGCTCACGGGACAGCCCCCTGTCGGGAGATCGCGGCTCGACGGCCGTGATTGGATTGACCGGTTCGAGGCCTCTCTTGGCGAGGACTCTAAGGTCATGGCCTATGAGCGCCATCCGGGCGTCACCGTCCTCGACGACACCGCGATCTTGGTGTTTGACGACGGCTCCTCGGCGCGATTGCGCCATGTGGTACGTCGCATCCAGAGCAAATCCATGGCGGAGAGGGGCGGTGAGTTTCGGCTCGGAGCGCGCGATCTACTGCTCGAGGCGCGCACCCTGAAGGCGGACGGGGCCATAATCGAGCCCGAGCGAGTCCCCGGCAAACCGACCCTCTCCTTCTCCGGGCTCGCGCCGGGCGACTACACCGAACTCAAGGTGTTGTCTTTTGCGCCTTCACAGCGCGGCACCGGCGGGGCGCTCGGGGTGTGCGCGGCGGGCTCCTGGGGGATGCCGACTTTTGCGCTCCGCTGCCGGGTGATGGCCCCTGAGGCGGTGCCGCTGGACATCGTGCTCCACAACGGCATGCCGGCCCCGGCGGTCACGGTCGCGCGCGCCGACGAGCCGCTGCTCGCCCTCTTGGGGCACCCCGCCGATGAGCCGGTCGTGGTGATGCACGACTTTGGGAGCCGGCGGTTGCCGGCCATGAGACCGGAGCCTCACGCGGCACCGGCGCTCGAGTTCGTCCCTTTTGCCGAGCTGCGCTTTGGAGCGCCGCGAGAGCGCGACCGGGGTTGGCGGGCGCTTGTCGCGGGGCTCTCGGCGACGCTCTCGGCGGCGCTCAAACCGTCTCTGGAGCTCCGCGAGCTGGCCCGCGAGCTGGCTCATGGGCGCGACGCCGAAGAGCAGATCCGGGCGGCGTTCGGTTTCGCGCGTGACGAGGTGGCGGCGGTGGGCGGAAGCGGGCAGGCAGCCGGGAGCGCCGCCGCGGCCGTCGCCACCCGCACGGGCAACCCCTCGGTGGTGCTCATGGCGCTCTTGCGGGAGATGGGCTTTGCGCCCCAGCTCCTCCTGTGCCGTCCGCGCACAGAGGCGCGGCTCTCGCCGCTGCTCCCATCACCGCTCGCCTATGGTCACCCCATCGTGTCGGTTTGTCGCGACCGGCGCCGTTGTTCTGCCGAGCATCGCCAAATACTCGACGTCACCGACCGACACTTGCCTTTCGATCACCTTCAGCCCGCGCTCGACGGCGCGCGCTGCTTGATCGTCGTCGACTCCGGCGAGATCTCGGCGGTCCCGGAAGTATCGCGGCCGACTCCTCCGCCGGCCACCGAGGTGCTTGGGGCGCGCGAGGGCGATCAGGATAAATGGGAGTTTCACATTGATCTCGTCCTCGAGCCGAACGGGGACGCCACCGGTACTCTCACAGCCCGCGGGCGCGGGGTCGCGAGCGGGATCATGCGGCAGGCGCTTGGTGCTACGCAGCCGGAGGAGCAAGAGGTGCTGTTCGAGTCCTGGCTGCGCGAGGTTTTTCCTGCGGTGACGGTCGAGAGGGTCGAATCCGAGGGGATCGAGGAGCGAGACCACCCATTGGAGGTGCGCCTCGCGCTCTCCGTTTCGGGTCTCGCCCGGGTGCGGCAGGAGGGCCTGGAGCTGCCTCGGTTGCTGCCGGCGAGCCTGGGCCATGGGCTCTCCGGCCGCCCGCCGCTCGACGAGTACGTGCGCCTCTCCGAGCGCGCGAGCCCCTTGGCTCTCGTGCCTTACGGCGAGGCCGTGACCATGACCCTCGAGGCCCCCGGCGCCACCTGGAGGGATGCCGCTTTTGAGGTGGATTTTGCCGAGCCGGGGCTTGAAATGACGTTTGAGTCGCGCGCCGATGGGGCTGTGCTCAAGCTTCGCCGCCGCGTCGAGGTGCGCGCCGCGCGAGTGGCGCCCGAGGAGTATGATCGGTTTCGCCAAGCGCTGTTGCAGGTGTTGGAGGCCGGTACTCCTCAATCATCCACCGCGTCCGTGGACCGAGGGGAGTGAGGCGGGTGCAAGTGCAAGGAAACAAATCAAATCGAGCGGAGGCGTAGCAGCGCTACGTCGAGCATCGATTTGGTGAAGGTGACGCCGCAATTGTGCCCGGATCGCTTCCCGAATCCCGGAAAAGGGTGGATGATTGAGGTACTACCCCAGTTGCCGTGCTGTGAGACCAAACCCCGGCCCGTCGTGGCCCTCTTCGGGGTGGAGGGAGAGCTAAGTTGCGACAAGTCATTTGTATGCCGATCGCGGTGCTGGCGGTCTTCGCGGGGCTCATCGGCCCGGTTGGTGCCGCCCGGGCCGGCGAGCCCCGGCACCAAGTCGAGCTAATGACCTTCTCCTCCGGCGAGCACCTCTTTACAAGCTTCGGGCACACGGTGGTGCGCATCATCGACCGCGAGCGGGGGACCGATCAGTCTTACGACTGGGGTACCTACGACTCGAGCGATCCCTATCTGGCGCCCAAGTTTCTGGTGGGGAAGCTGCAATATTGGATGGACAGCCAGACAACGGCCAGGGCGCTAAGACGCTACGAGCACCAATTCGGCGGGGCGGTGAGCCAGGAGCTGTTCTTGAGCGTGTCGGAGGTTGCGCTGTTGCTGGAGCACATCCAGCAAGGCTTGCAGCCGGAGAACCGCTACTACGCCTATCACCATTTCGTCGACAACTGCACGACCAGAGTGCGCGACCTGTTCGACGACATACTCGGCGGCGCGCTGCGTGAGGCGACCGAAGGGCACCCCGCCGACGGCGACACCTACCGCAAGCTCATCAACGCCGCGATGCCGACCGCGCCGGTGGCGCGCTGGCTGGTTTACGGGTTGCTCAACGGCCTCATCGACGTCCCACTCGATCGCTGGCAGCGCATGTTTTTGCCGGCCTATCTGATGGATGAACTCGACAAGCTCATGATCGAGACTCCTTCGGGCGAGATTGTGCCGGTGGTGAGCCGCCGCGAGAGGCTGTTTGGCCGGGCACCGGCGGTACCCTATCCGGCACCGTCGTTGCTCCCCTGGGTGGTCCTGGTGATTGGGGTGCTGTTTGCCACCGGCTGGCCGGGCCTGGTGCCTCGCTCGAGAGTGGGCCGGATCGCGACCGGGATCGTGACCACCCTGTGGGGTCTGTTTGGCGGCTTTTATGGCGCCATCATGGTGCTGGGGTGGTGCGTGGCGCCCTACCCGGAGACCAAGGCCAACCTGAACTTGGTGGCGGCGCACCCCCTGCTCTTGGCGCTGGTGGTGTTGGGGCCGTTGGTCGCTTGCGGGCGGCCGAGGGCCGGACGAATTGTCCGCAGTTTCTTGCTGCTTCAAGGGGCGGTGCTGCTCGTGGCCTTGGCGGCGCGCGGCCTCGGGCTGTTCGTGCAGCAACTCGAAGGGTTTGCGCTGCCGGCGCTCATGGCGGTCGCCGGCACCTGGTGGAGTCTCTCGCGCCAACGCACGGCGGGAAGCTAAGCCTCGGCGTCCTCTTCACGCAAGGTGCCGCCGGCGCCCCACCGCGCGAGCAGGAAGCAGACGAACCCGAGCAGCACCAACATCACCAGCGCGACGGCGTTGCCGGCGCGCCCCGCGAACCACTCCTTGGGGGTCTCGTCGAGGCTCAACACCGGGCCTTCTGCCGCCAGGCCCTCCACCGTGGTGAGGAGCACCTCGTGCTCCTCGCCCTGATCCAGGAGCGCCTCCAGCGTGTCGAGCGCTCTGAAGAGGCTGTCGTTGGTGGCGGCGAGCTTGAGCGCGTCTTGGAGCGCGGCGTCGTCGCGCACGGCGTTCACCACTTCGCGAGTCGTGCGACCTTCGGTCACTTGCTCGCCGAGCATGCGGAAGAGGTCGTCCGAGTCCCAGTCGGCGGCCACCTCCCGAAGTTCGTTTTCAAGCGCTCGCTTTCGCACGAACTCGAGCAGATCGGCGGTGACCACCTCGCTCGCGTGCGCCTCCTCGAGCAGCGGGAGGACCTCGGCGATGGCGCCGCGCTCGTTGGCTATCTTGACGGCCTTGATCACCTCTTTGTAGTTGTGCTCGAGGCCCGCCGCGTCGGTGAATGAGTTGTTGAACTCCTCCCTCGCCTCGCGTTGTAGCGCGTCCTGGCGCAGGGCCGTTATCACATCTTCTTGAATGAGGTGGATCTCGACGCCCACGCTCGCGTGGCGGATGGGCGCGCCGATATCGGGGATCCGTGTCACTGCGCTGAAGATCCCCAGGATCGCCGCCCCGGCCATCATGCCGGAGGCCAGTAGAATGCCTTGCTCTGAGCGGGCCTTGCGGACCCGCTCGCTGCCGCCGGTCTTGGCCACCAGCCAGGCGGTGATCGCGCCGAGCAGAATCGCCAGGTTGATCCCGATGGGCAGATACATCCCGAGGGCGAAGGCCAACATCGGAATGCTGGCCATGAAGAGCACGAGGGCCATGACGGCGCCGAGCCCGTAGAGCAGCCAGGGTTGGTTGGACGGATCGTCGAGCAGCCCGCTGCTCACCGCCGCGATCATGTTGGCCTGGGGGGCCGGGAGCTGGGCGGTGTTGGAGATGAGCTGGCCCGGGTTACTCGGATCCTCGACCAGGAACTGGTAGCTCGAGTCCATCACCGGGATGACGAAGGCCACCACCAGCGCCGCCACCGCCAGGCCCAGGAACTTCCAGCGTTGCTGTTGGCGGGGGGTGGCGCCGATCCAGTAGCCGATCTTGAAGTCGGAGATCAGCGCGCCGGAGGTGGATAGGGCGGTGCACACCGCGGTGCCGACAATCAGCGCGACGAACATGCCGCCTTCGCCCGAGAGGCCGAACGCCACCAACACGAGGATTGTGAACACCACGGCGATGAGGGTCATCCCCGAGACCGGGTTGACGCCGACGATGGCGATGGCCTGGGCGGCCACCGGAGTGAACAGGAACGACAGCAGGAAGCCGACCACGGCCCCGACGACGGCATACAGCAGGCTCGTGCCCATGGTGTAGGTCTGGCCGGTTGCGGAGTCGGTGGTGGTCATCGCCACGATCATGAACAACAACGCCATCAGCATCATCATGCCGAGCTGGATGATGATGACGTTCTTGGGGTTCATGTCGAGTTGGGTGCGGGGCTCTTCGGTGTCCTTGCCCCCTTGCTTGAAGCCCTTGAACCCAAGCGAGAGCGAGCTGCCGACGATCTTGCCGAGCCTGATGATTCCGATCACGCCGGAGATCGCGATGGCGCCGATCCCGATGGGGCGCACGAAGTTGGCAAAGATCCCGGACGGCCCCATGATCGAGAGATCAAAGGTGTCGCCGGCGTACTCGAACGCGCCCACCTGCCCGCCGAACAGCATGATGGTGGGGACGATGACCAGCACCGCCAGCACCGAGCCGGCGGCGATGATCGAGGCGTATTTGACACCGATGATGTAACCGAGCCCGAACAGGGCCGCGATGCCGTAGATGGACAGCTCGAACCCGCTGGCCGCCATCGCCTCGCCCATGCCTCCAAGCAGGGTGGTGGAGTTGATCGCTCCCGGCCAGAGGTGGAAGAACTCGATCATGAAGTCGAACGCCGCGCCGATCAGGAACGAGACAATCAGCACCTTGCCGGCGGTTGGGCCGCTGGACTCGCCCGAGCAGAGGATCTCGTTGACGGCGGTGGCCTCCGGGAACGGCAGATCACCGTGCATGTCGCGCACGAAGAACTTGCGCAGGGGGACAATCAGGACCACTCCCAGGGTACCGCCGATGAAGCAGGCCAGAAAGATTTGCCACCAGCTCGGCGTAAGCTGGTTCAAGTAGAGGGCGGGGACCAGGAACGCCGCGCCGGCGGCGACGACTCCCGAGGCCTGGCCGATGGATTGCACCATCACGTTCTCGAGGATGCTGCTGCGGATCTGCTTCAGCTTGCCGAAGAAGATGGCCAGGATGGCGATGGGGATCGAGGCCTCGATCCCGCTGCCGGCCCGCAAGGCGATATAGACACAGGCGGCGGTGAAGATGGCCGTCAGGATCAAGCCCACCGAGACCGACCAGACCGTCACCTCCGGGCGGCGATCATCGGGTCCCACGATTGGGGTGTACTCCTCGCCGGGGTTGAGCTTTCTGTAGGCATTTTCGGGCAACAGCTTGACGCGCTTGGCTGGCGCCTGTGGCTCGGCCATTGTCTACTCCTGTGGCTCATGGTTGTTTGGTGAACGTGGCCGTCCCGACTCTTGGGGCCGGAGGACCGCAATCCATCCCTAGCCGGTTTAACGACTCCGTGCAAGCCATAATCGTCGGTCCATCCTGGGATTCGCGCGCGGATTCACGCACATCTGCGGCGTCACCTGCACCGAATTAGTGCTCGACGTAGCGCTGCTACGCCTCCGCCTAATTCGGCTTGCTTCCTTGCACATGCACGCG
>PWKZ01000221.1 GCA_003559575.1 Bradymonadales bacterium
ATCGTTGAGAGAAAGTTTGTCGCAGCAGGTCGCACTGGCGGCCGGTGCTCCCCAGCGTGAGCCCGGATCGTGCCCGAGCCCGAGCCCGAGCCCGACCAGCCTCGTAGCGCCTAAGACGGTCGGTTGAACCCGACCACGGATGAGGTGCTCCACCCAGCTCGCGGGCAAAACCCACGACGAAAAAAATAAGATGCGATTGCCCAGCGTTCAAGCGTGCCTCCCGGTGGAGCGCCCTCATTTGGGGTGTCATTCAGCATCAGACCGTCTCGCCTCTCTCGGCCGGCCCGCCCTTAACACAACAAGCGACTGGAATCACAGATATATTCCGACATAGCATTGCGCCCACGACCTTGAACTGGTACGGTGGTATCGAAAATTTGGTCCGCGGCGTGAGGGAAGCTGCGGTGCCGGCGATGCAATTGTTGGTCGATTCTTGTGAGGAAGCGAGAGCATGAAAAAGTTTATCACGCATACTGGGGCCGTTTTACCTCTAATGATGTTCTTATTGTTGTTCGCCGTCGCCTCTTGCTCGAGCGATGAAAAGACACCGGAGGATGAGCCTCCGACGCCCACGGAAGACGTCGTCGACGAAGTGCCCGACGACGTTGAGGATCCTCCTCCGCCCCCCGACGACGTTACCGACGAAGTTCCCGACGACGTTACCGATGACGTCCCGGATGACGTCTCCGATGACATCGACGAACCGATCGAGACGGGCCCATGGTCCGTGCCGCTGGGACCCGAGGACACGACCTTTCATGTGGGCCCCTATCTCGGTCACACCACCACGACATCCGTAGCCATCTCGTGGGAGACCCTCGAAGAGGGGACCACCGTGGTCGAATACGGACTCGACGAGACTTACGGCGAGCGGTTCGAGGGTGCCCCCGGGACGATGCATCACGCCGTCTTGTAGGGACTCGAGCCGGCCACTTTGTACCACTATCGCGCATGTACCGACGACACCTGCACCCGGAATCTCACTTTCGCCACCGCCCCCGGGCCGAATCGTCCTTTCAGGTTCGCGGTCTACGGCGACAGCCGCTCGAATCCAGAGAGACACCGTGCAGTGGTTGAGAACATCATCGCCGATAACCCCGCGATCGTACTCAACACCGGCGACATCGTCGCCGATGGCGACCAGCGGCACGAGTACAAGGAAATGCACTTTGATCCCCTTCGAGCCCTCGGCCACTACTTGCCGGTCTATGTGGCGATCGGAAATCACGAGTGGCGTGGCGAGGTGCACAACGAGGCGGCCACCTTCCGCGAGTACCTGGCATTTCCAGAAGACAGCGATGTTCCGGTCCCCGGGCTGAGCTTTAGTGTGACCTACGGCGACGCATTCTTCCTGTTCCTAGACAACACGTTGGACGGGGGACACTTCTTCCAACCCCTGGGCCGCCCGCCCGGGCCGCCGCTATGGGTCTGGCTCAACGAGCAGGTCAACTCGGAAGAAGCTCAAAATGCCCGCTGGCGGTTCGCCTTTTTCCACTACCCTCCCAACTCACCCTGCCAGGAGAGCTGGGGGATGATCCTCTCGACACGTGAGTTCGTGATCCCGTTGCTGCGGGAGCATGGCTTCAACGCGGTCTTCGCCGGTCACGTGCATCACTATGAAAAGCATGACTTCGACGGAATGCCGGTGGTTGTCACCGGCGGCGGCGGCGCGGGGCTGCAAAACATGGAGCGCTGCGTGCTCGAATCGGACACCGTCGAGAGCATCGTAAATGTCCACCACCACACCACCGTCGATCTCGGCGAAGACAAGGCCATTTTGAGAGCGGTCGATATCGATGGTGAGGTGTTCGATACTTTCGAGTTCGACTAGCCTGGAGGGACTGTGAAATACCACGCAGTCTTGGCGCTGCTCGTCTTGACGACGTTGGTCAATCCCGGGCGCGGGGAGTCGCGCGACAAGCAATCGCTGGTTTTCAAAGGATCGTTTGAACTCAACGATCGTGAGGATCTCGCGAGAATCGCCAGGTACACCGAAATAACCGGCACTCTGCTGATCGATTCCGACCTCTCCGAGATTGCACTGCCGAACCTCCGCGCTGTGGGAGGAACGCTCAGGTTCCGGCGTAACCGACATTTGGTGTCACTCTCGGTCCCCAACCTGACCAGTGTCGGCATCGATCTGAGGCTGGAAGAAAACCGCGCCCTCACCTCCTTCGAATTGCCGAATCTTGAACAGGTGGGCAACGAGCTATGGATCCGAGGCAACGCGGCGCTTGCCGGCGTCAGGCTGCCGGCGCTCGTCCGATTTGAGGGCGATCTCCGGATAAACAGCAACAAAGCGCTCTCAGCGGTAAGTTTGCCGGCGCTCGAGCGCCTTGGACGGTACCTCTGGGTGCACTCCAACAGCGCACTCACGAGCTTCAGCCTACCTCGGCTCAATCACATCGGCCAAAACCTGTGGGTGGCCAACAACCCGGTTCTCATGCGCGTCGACCTGCCGGCGCTCGAGCGCGTCGGGGGCGATATTACCGTGGAATACAACGACTCTCTGGCGAACTTTGAGCTACGCGCGCTCAGGCGAGTGGGGAGAAGATTGGCGGTGAGATATAATCAAGCCCTCGCCCAGTGCCTCGTGGAGCATTTGAGCGTTCAGATTCAAGGTGCCGGTGGGGTCGAGGGCGAGATCACGATTTTGAACAACAATAAAGACTGCGAGTGCGGAGAGCGTGACGGCCAAATGGCCGCCCAGTGCCTCTGATGCGGTACTGGGGGGTCGGTACGACGGAGAAAAAATGTCCTACATAGCGATGGCGCTGGCTGCCTTGGTGGCGGTCGTCTTGTTCCTTTTGCGGCGTAGCGATTATGGCAACTCGCTCGCGAAGCAAGCGGCCGACCAGGGCGACATCGCGGTGTTGCTCGACAAGGCCGCGGAGCTGCCCGAACAGCGACGATCCACATTCTATCAGAACGCAATCCAATACCTCTGGCGCAACTGGCAGCGTCCTCTGGCGATCCGGCTCATCAAGGCCTACGCGTTCGAGTTCTCGGAGGAGCGCATTTGTCAGTATTGGCTGCGGCAAGCGCTGGAGATTGAGCCGTCGGTGGCTCGCATGAACTTCGACGACGAGTTTCTAAGGACATACTACCAGCCGGAAGTCGCCAAGACTTGTGTCGCCACGGGCTGCTCGCGCTAGAACACCACGCCGCCCCCGAGCCCCCTTTTAAAAGGGTGCCCCCCCACACC
>PWKZ01000077.1 GCA_003559575.1 Bradymonadales bacterium
GCGGAGGCGTAGCAGCGCTACGTCGAGCATCGATTTGGTGAAGGTGACGCCGCAATTGCGCCCGAATCGCTTCCCGAATCCCGGAAAAGGGTGGCGGATTGAGGCATTGACCGCGGCGAACAATGGGCCTATCTTGGTTGCTGGGTGAACGACAAACCGTGGAGGAACGCCTATGATTGCCGAACAGAAGCTTGAGAAGCCCAAAGGCGAAATCGCCGCCGAGATCGAGATCTTGAAAAGTGAACACGCCGCGCTTGAACAAAAGCTCTTGGAGCTGAACCGCCACACCTACCTGACTCCCGAAGAACGCGCCGAAGAAGCGCGCATCAAAAAACAAAAGCTCCAAAAAAAAGATCGCATTTTCTCCCTGCAACGCTCCCTGTGATGCCGGCTAGTAGTTCCCTTGGGGCTTGAGGGCTCCCAGGCGCGCGCTGGCGTGAGAGCCACTTAACTGTTTTAAAATCGAACACTTCGGCACAGCACCAGGCGCCGCTAGCCGCGACGAGAGGCGAGCGGATGTCGCTCAAAAGGCGAACCCGGTGGCACCCGATGGCCTCGCAATAATGCCGCTCGAGTCAAGCATATTGAGCTTGCGGGCGGCTTTAAGGCGTGTTATGGGACTAATGGTTGGCCGGTGAAGAGATGTCGGCCAAAGGACTCGCAACACGGTGTAAAATCGGGATCCCTCGGACCCGCGGCGGTGAGATCCAATGAGCACTCACCTGATCCGAGCCGATCCATTGAAAATGTGGGTGGCACGGACACACCGTGCCAATAAATCGGATGGCGGGCCACCATGCCCCGTCGTCATTCATTGAAGCCCGCGATTGTTTGGTGGGCTAAGGGGGTAACTCTCATGACCAAGGCGGAACTGATCGACAAAATCTACGGACTCCAGTTTGACCTCACCAAGAAGGAAGCCGAGCAAGTCGTCACGGCGGTCTTCGAGGCCATCCGCGATGAAGTGGCCGACAACGGGCGGTTCAGCTTCCCGGGGTTCGGAACCTTCACCACTCGCACAAGGCAGGCGCGCACCGGGCGCAACCCGAGGACCGGCGGGACCATCAAGATCGCCGCCAGCAAGACCGTTGGATTCAAGCCGGCGCCCAAGTTCAAGGACGCACTTTAGTCCAACCGCCGCGCAATCCATAATGCTCACCGCCTCGGCCCGCACAGCTCGGGGCGGTGAGCTTTTCATCCGACCGAGTGGCCGCAATCCACCCAGTCGGTGATCCGCTCCTGTGTGCTCGAGAAGCGGTGTCAATTCCCCTCTTTGACGCTATAACGACCCCGTGGACCGTGAGACTCGGAACAACACATGAATGAAAAGCCCACGAAATATATCTTCGTCACTGGAGGTGTTGCTTCTTCCCTCGGCAAAGGGCTCACGGCCGCGTCACTCGGCGCGCTGCTCGAAGCGCGAGGCCTGAAAGTCTCGCTGCTCAAGCTGGATCCCTATATCAACGTCGATCCCGGGACCATGAACCCGTTGCAGCACGGCGAGGTCTTCGTCACCGAAGACGGCGCCGAGACCGACCTCGATCTGGGGCACTATGAGCGGTTCACCTCAGTCAAGACGTCGCGCCTTAACAACTTCACTACGGGCCAGGTCTACGAGTCGGTCATTCGCAAGGAGCGGCGAGGAGAGTACCTGGGCGGCACCGTCCAGGTCATCCCACACATCACCGACGAGATGAAAGAGCGAGTACGAGCCGCCGCCGACGGGCTCGACCTGTTGTTGGTCGAGGTCGGAGGGACAATCGGAGATATCGAGGGCTTGCCTTTCCTCGAGGCGCTCCGCCAGCTCCGGCTCGAGCTTGGTCCGGCGCACTCCCTGAGCATCCATGTGACCCTCGTCCCCTATCTGCCGGCGGCGCGTGAGGTCAAGACCAAACCGACCCAGCACAGCGTCGCGGCGCTACGCCAGATCGGGATCCAGCCCGAAATCGTGGTCTGCCGCAGTGACCGGCGCTTGGACGCCGACATCAAGCGCAAGATCTCACTGTTCTGCAATGTGCGGCCGGACTGTGTCATCACCGCCCACGACGTCGAGAACATCTACGACTTGCCGATGGCGCTGCACGAAGAGCGCCTGGATGATCGGGTCTGCGAGCTGCTCGGGATCTGGTCCCCGGAGCCGCGGTTGACCCCATGGCAAGATCTCTCGGCGGCCATGCGCAAGCCCAGGGAGACCGTGCGCATAGGAATCGTCGGCAAGTATGTGACACTCGTCGAGTCCTACAAGAGCTTGAACGAAGCGCTGACACACGGGGGGGTTGCCAACGGCGTGCGAGTGCAGTTGGAGTTCGTCGACTCGGAGAGTTTGGCCAAAGGCGAGTCGACTGACTCGCTCGAGTCTCTCGACGGGATCCTGGTGCCGGGCGGCTTCGGAGTGCGCGGCAGCGCCGGCAAGCTCGCGGCAGTGCGCCACGCGCGCGAGAGCGGCATCCCGTTTTTCGGTATCTGCCTCGGGATGCAGCTCGCGGTGATCGAGTTCGCACGAAATGTGGTCGAGCTCGAGGGCGCCGACTCGGTGGAGTTCGCCCCCGACACCCCGCACCCCATCATCGACCTGATGCCCGAGCAGCGCGACATCGTCTCCAAGGGCGCCACCATGCGACTTGGCGCTTACCCCTGCCGGTTGGCGAAAGAGAGCCTCGCGGCGCGCATCTACGGCCAAGACGAAGTGCACGAGCGCCATCGCCACCGCTACGAGGTCAACCCGGACTACATCGAGCGACTCGAACAGGCAGGACTCGTCGCGAGCGGACGCTCTCCAGACAACAGGCTGGTGGAGATTGTCGAGCTACCCTTGCACCCGTGGTTCATAGGCTGTCAATTCCACCCCGAGTACCTCTCGGGCCCCTTCCGGCCTCACCCGCTATTCGCAAGCTTCATCGCGGCGGCGGAGCGGCGCCGGAGCCACCTCGCCTCCACTGCGAAGCAATGATCACGGACGGCCCGGGCACCCGCCGTCACACCCGCTTCGACGCGATTCGCTTTCAGACTCCACGCCTTAGAAGTTAAATTGCCGTCCTCCGGCTCGGCTAATATGCTTGGGGGTGGACGCATCCCCTCAATCCTCCACCGCGTTCGTGGACCGAGGGGAGTGAGGCGGGTGCAAGTGCAAGGAAACAAGCCAAATCGAGCGCAGTCGTAGCAGCGCTACGTCGAGCATCGATTTGGTGAAGGTGACGC
>PWKZ01000287.1 GCA_003559575.1 Bradymonadales bacterium
CGAGCCCGAGCCCGAGCCCGAGCCCGAGCCCGAGCCCGAGCCCGAGCCCGAGCCCGAGCCCGAGCCCGAGCCCATGCCCGTCCGGTGCCCGACCAGACCCGTAGCGCCTAAGACGTTCGGTTGAACCCGACCGCAGATGAGGTGCTCCACCCCAGCTCGCGGGCGAGGCCCGCGAGCAAAAAAAAATATTATGGCCGTGATGATGGTTGACAGCGAACACTACGATTGAGTAACAGCACAAGCGCCGCCTGGTTCAAAGGGCCTGGGGCGGGATCACGACGTTGGGGGGTGCGGCTCATGAACGAGATTGCTGCTGCGACTCAAGCCACGCCGCGTTTCGCCCTCACTCGAAATGCCTCCCCCCGACTTCGCCGGTGCGGGCATGCGTGTGTCATGGCCATGCTGCTGTCAATCGCGTTCTTCGGCTGCCGCCCCTACACTGCCCGGGATTCAGTGGATGCTCCGCTCGAGACTCCGAGTGCGTTTGCCCGTGGACCTGAAGCCGCGCCCGGTGCCACGCCCGAGGAGACGCCCGAAGCCACACCCGACCGTTGGTGGGAGGCGTTTGGAGACTCGACCATCAGCGCGCTCGTCGAGCGCGCCCTGAGCGGCAACTTTGGGATCCGGCGCGCCTTCGCACGCATCGCGCAGGCCGCGGCACTCGAAGCGCAGGCCGCGGCGGGCCATTGGCCGCACGTGAGCGGCGGCTTCGACGTCTCTCGCAGTCGAAGTCGAATGTTCATCGGCGGGCCACTCGGGCGCGTCGATCGCACTACCAACCAGTTCAACCTGGGACTCCAGGCATCTTATGAGCTGGACCTGTGGGGCCGAGTCGGATCGCTCAGGGATGCCGCCGAGCTGGAAGTGAGGGCCGGCCGCCTCGACCTTGAAGCAGCGGCGATGACCCTCACCGCGGAGGTGGTCGAGACCTACCTGCGATTAGTCGAGCAACGCGCTCAGGAGCGGCTCCTTCTCCAACAAGTGGAGGTCGGCGAACGCTTTTTGGAGCTCACCGAGATTCGCTTCGGCCAGGGTCTCGCGGCGGCGGTCGATGTCTACCAACAACGACGGCTAATCGCCGCCAACCTCGCCGAGGAGCCGCTCGTGAGATCACGCGCCGAGGTCCTCGAGAATCAGTTGGCGGCTCTCCTGGGCACCGCGCCCGGGCAAGAGGATTTCTTAACCGAGAGCAACTTGCCGCCGCTACCGCCGCTTCCACCCCTCGGAGTGCCCGCCGACCTTTTGCACCAGCGCCCGGATCTTTCAGCCATAGTGCTCCGCATTCAGGCCGCCGACCACCGGGTGGCAGCGGCGGTCGCTTCGCGCTTTCCCACCGTTCGGCTCACCGCGAGCACCGGGTTCCTCGCGCGCGACATCGTCAAGCTCTTCGAGGGGTTCATCTACTCACTCGCCGGAGGGATCACGGGGATCTTGATCGACGGCGGTCAAATGAAGGCCGAGGTCGAACGCACCAAAGCGGTAGTGGACGAGCTTTTGGCTCTTTACGGTGAGACGCTGATAATGGCGCTCGGCGAGGTGGAGGACGCGCTCGTCCAAGAGAGACGACAGACAGAGCACCTGGCGGCGGCCAAGCGGCAGCTCGCCATCTCGCGCGCCACTTTGCGCGAGTCGCGGCTGCGGTATTCCGACGGGCTCACTGATTTCCTCCCCGTTTTGACGGCGCTGCAAACAGTGCAGCAACTGGAGCGAAATGTACTCACGGCGCGACGCCAGGCCTTGTCGCACAGGGTGCAGCTCTCACGGGCGCTCGGGGGGAGCTGGAGCCGCGACCTCACACGACCCGCCACCCCAGACAAGGACGAGGACGACATGGGACGGGATGACCCGGCCACAGAGCCCCCCGCGAGACGAGGGATCAGGCTGCGTCTCAAGCCTTCGGATGGACTTGACTTGACAGGCGCGCGCCCAAAATCCGAGGAAGCGCATGAGCCGGGAGAGCAATAGATGAAAAAGGTTTTGCGCGCGCTGCTGCCGATTCTCGTTTTGGCGGGCGGCGTGTGGGTCTATCATACCCTCGTGACCACGAGGCCGAGTGCTCCGCGCGAGACACCGGAAGAGCGCGCCGAACCGGTCGAAACGATGACGCTTCAAGCGACCACCGGGCCGGTCGTGGTGCAAGCCACGGGCACAGTCAAGCCGGCCCGGGTTCTCACCGTCCAGCCTGAGGTGAGTGGCCGAGTCGTTGAGCTGAATGACAGCCTGATCCCCGGAGGGCGGATCTCGGCGGGTGAGGTGCTGCTGCGGATAGACTCCCGCGACTATGATCTGCAAGTGGCGCAGCGACGCGCCGACCTCGCGCGCGTTCGATTGGAGCTCGACCTCGAGCAGGGCCGCCGCGCGGTCGCCGAGCGCGAGTGGCAACTTCTGGACGACGAGATCGAGACGACGGAAAGTGGACGCGAGTTGGCGCTCCGGCGCCCCCACGAGCGCAGTGCCCGCGCAGCGCTCATGGGGGCTCAGAGCGCCCTCGAACAGGCGCGACTTCTGGCGTCACGGACCACCATCGAGTCCCCCATGAACGCGGTCGTCAGGGATGAGAATGTCGCTTTGGGGCAACTGGTCGCTCCCCAGAGCCAGATCGCGACTCTCGTCGGCACCGACCGTTTTTTGGTCGAAACGAATGTCCCGACGAACGATCTCGGCTGGCTTGATCTTCCCGAGCTTGGTGTCGCGCAAGGATCGCGGGCCAAATTGTATTTCGAGGTGTCCCCCGGCAACACGGTCGTCCGCGAGGGGCGAGCGGTGCGACTTCTGCCACAGCTCGAGCCGGCCGGGCGCATGGCGCAGGTGGTGGTCGAGGTGGTGGATCCTCTCGAGGTGACAGAGGCGAGCCCCGGCGCCAAGGGTCCGTTATCCCTTCCTCTGCTGTTGAATGCCTATGTCAGGGTCGAATTGTTCGGGCCGACCCTGGAAGGGATCTTCGAGGTGCCCCGGTCGGCGCTGCGCGATGGCGACCGGGTGTGGCTCATGAACGACTCCTCGAGACTGGAGATCCGCCGAGTGGAGGTGAGTTGGCGCGATCCCTCGTCCGTTTGGGTCAGTAACGGCCTCGAGCCGGGCGAACAGTTGATCACCAGCCGCCTTTCGACCCCGATCCCGGGCATGGCGCTGCGGCCGATTGATTCGGCCCCTTCCGCTGAGCAGGAAGCGCTACCATGAATAGCTCCGATCAGTCAGCCGATCCCAGGGCGGGCCGCCGCCCCCCGCTGGCTCTCATGGGCGAGGCGCGGCTGAAGCGGGGGGCCATCTCCTGGATGGCGCGCAACCCGGTGGCCGCCAACCTGCTTGCGGCCGTCCTCCTTTTTGGGGGGCTCGTGGTGGGGCTCAATATCCAGCAGGAGGTCTTCCCCGAGCTAGAGATCGACGCCATCCTGATCTCGGTCCCCTATCCCGGCGCCAGCCCGGAGGAGGTTGAGCAGGGGGTGGTGTTGGCGGTGGAGGAGGCCATCCGCGGTCTCGACGGAGTCGAGCGAGTCAGCGCCACCGCAATGGAGGGGCGCGGTGTCGTGACGGTGGAGCTTATCCACGGGTCGGATCGCGACCGGGTCCTGGCCGATGTCAAGAACGCGATCGACCGCATCACGAGCTTCCCACTCGACGCCGAGCGCCCAATCGTCAACCTCGCAAGTAACCGGCGCGAAGTGATCAGCATCGTGATTTACGGCGACGCCGAAGAGCACGCTCTGAGAGCGTTCGCCGACCGTGCGCGCGAGGACCTGTTGCGCCACCCTCAGATTACCACGGTGGAGCTTGACGGAGTCCGTCCGCTCCAAGTGAATGTAGAGGTCCCGCAGGAGACTCTGCGGCGTCACGGGCTGACACTCGACCGTGTCGCCCAAACAATCCGAGCGGCGGCGGTGGAGTTGCCCGGGGGCGGGGTCAAGACCCCCGGGGGAGAGGTGCTGTTGCGGACGGCAGAGCGTCGCGATCACGCCGAGGATTTCCGCTCGTTGCCGATTGTGACCACCCCGGACGGGACACGTTTGGAGCTCTCTGATTTGGCTCATGTGGAAGACGGCTTTGCCGACACCGACGTGTCGGCTTACTTTGACGGTCTGCCCGCCGCCATGGTCAACGTCTTTCGCGTCGGCAGCGAGACCCCCCTCGAGGTGGCCGAGGCCGTCAAGCAGTATGTGGCCGAGACCGCCCCTACCCTGCCCCCTGGGATCCGGATCGCCGTTTGGCGCGACTGGTCCGAGATCTTCCGCGGCCGCATGGATCTGCTGCTGCGTAACGCCTATCTGGGGCTCGGTCTGGTGCTCTTGATCCTCGGTCTGTTTTTGGAGCTGCGCCTGGCCTTCTGGGTCACCCTGGGGATCCCGATCTCCTTCCTGGGGGCGCTCCTCTTCATGCCTGCGACCGACATGAGCATCAACATGATGTCCATGTTCGCATTCATCGTCACGCTCGGCATGGTAGTGGACGACGCCATTGTGGTCGGAGAAAATGTCTATCACCTGCGCGCCCGCGGGATCCGAGGGCTGAGAGCCGCCATTTTGGGGGCGCGTGAGATGGCGTCGCCCGTCACCTTTGCGATCCTCACCTCCGTGGCGGCCTTCATGCCGATGCTGTTCGTGCCGGGCTTCGTGGGCCGGTTGTTCGGCGTTATCCCGGTGGTCGTGATTCTGGTCCTGCTGATGTCGCTCGTGGAGTGCCTGTTCATTTTGCCGGCACACCTCGCACACATCAAAGACCCTAACAAGACCGGGTTCCTGGCCTTCATGCACCGCCGCCAACAGCGCATCAGCCGGGGAATCGCCTGGCTCATTCGGAAGGCATACACTCCGGTGCTGAAAGTGGCGCTCGACAATCGCTACCTGACCGTCTCGTTTGCAGTGGCGCTCCTGCTCTTTGCCTTCGGGCTCGTGGCGGGCGGGAGAGTCAATCGTTCGTTCATGCCGCGAGTCGATTCCGACATCGTCCGGGCGAGCGCGGTCCTCCCATTCGGCGCGCCCGTGGAGGCCTCCGAAGCGGTTCGTGACGAGCTCATCGCGCGCGCGCGCGAAACTATCGCGCGCCACGGGGGCGACCCCATCCTCCGCGGCATCTTCTCCCAGATAGGTTCCCCCAGCGGTCGGGGCGGCGCTGTCTCGGGCGCATCTCGCCCGGGCGGTAGCCATCTCGTCTCGGTGATGGTCTTCATGGTCCCGACCGCCGAGCGGGAGGTTACGGCGATCACTTTCGCGCGCGACTGGCGCGAGGCGGTGGGGATCATCCCGGGGCTTCAATCGCTCGGCTTTCGCTATACGGCCGGCGCGTCGCCCGGCGCAGATATCGATGTCCAGGTGAGCCACACCGACTTGAATACGCTCGAGCAGGTGGCCGGCAAAGTGGCGGCTCAGCTCGCGACCTACTCGGGAGTGCGCGATATCGACGACGGCGTCGAGCGCGGCAAGGAACAGCTCGACTTTCGGGTGCACCCCCAGGCGGCGGCGGCGGGATTCACCGCGACCGATCTCGGGCGGCAAGTGCGCGCGGCGTTCTTTGGTGCCGAAGCGCTGCGGCAGCAACGAGGGCGAGACGAAATCAGGGTGATGGTGCGCCTGCCGGAGGCCGAACGTCACTCCGAGCACGACGTCGAGAGTTTGATCGTCCGCACCGCGAGCGGCCTCGAGCTGCCGCTGCCGGCAGCCGCCGAGATCACCCGCGGGCGATCCTACACGAGTATCCGGCGCGTTGAAGGCCGACGAACCATCAATGTTACGGCTGATGTCCTCGACGGAGTCGGCAACCCCATCCAGATCCGGGAAGATCTGGAACAGCGAGTGTTGCCGGATTTCGCGCGACGGTTCCCGGGGGCCGGTTTCTCATTCGAGGGCCAGCAGCGTGAACTCAGCCGCGCCATGGGCCACCTGGGCCGTGGCTATCTGGTCGCGCTATTGGTGATCTACGCCTTGCTGGCGGTCCCCTTCAAGAGCTATGTGCAGCCCCTGGTGGTGATGGCGGCCATCCCGTTCGGGTTCATCGGCGCGCTCTTCGGCCACCTGTTGATGGGGTATAGTATGAGCCTGATAAGCGCGATGGGGATAATCGCCCTCTCGGGAGTTGTGGTCAACGACTCGCTAATCCTGATTGACGCCGCCAACCGCCAGCGGCGGCAGCAGGGCGACACACCGTTCGAGGCGATTCTAAGCGCCGGAGTGCGTCGCTTTCGCCCTATCCTGCTCACGTCGCTGACCACGTTCGGCGGCCTGGCGCCGATGATTTTCGAGACGTCGGTTCAGGCACGGTTCCTGATTCCGATGGCAATCTCGCTTGGTTTCGGAATTCTTTTCGCGACATTTATCATCTTGATGCTGGTCCCTTCGCTGTACTTGATAGCCGAGGATCTAAGATGCCTCCTGGGGTTCCGGGACCCAATGGATCGGGCCGCGGAGAACGAAGCCTCGCTCGACCAAGGTGAAAAGCACGACTCACCGCCGCAAGTGGTGTTGGAGAAACACTCATGATTTCAACCCTAATTCCCCATCAAACCGAGCACCGAGCGCGTCGAAACGGGGTGAGCTGCAAGGAAGCAAGCCGAATTAGGCGGAGGCGTAGCAGCGCTACGTCGAGCACTAATTCGGTGCAGGTGACGCCGCAGATGGCCTCGTAGCGACGCGCGAATGCCGGTGCAGGTGGGGAATTAGGGAACTAGACGAGGGAGGAAGAAAATGGCCAGGATTAGAGCCTTCCGTGGGCTGCGGCCCACCGCCGAGCGGGTCCAGCTCGTAGCCTCACCGCCGTACGATGTGGTGAACACCGAAGAGGCGCGCGCGATTGCCCACGGGCAGCCATACTGCTTCTTGCGAGTGGTCCGACCGGAGATCGAGTTCCCCCCGGATCACGACCCGTACACCCCGGAGACCTATGCGCGCGCCGCCACCAACTTGCGACGACTCGAGACAGACGGGATCTTCGTGCAAGATCCCACCCCGTGCCTCTATCTCTATCGGCAGCGCATGGGCGAGCACGAGCAGACAGGCCTGGTGGCGGCCGCCAGTGTCGACGACTACCTCGACGACGTCATCAAGAAGCACGAGCACACCCGCCCGGAGAAGGAGGACGACCGTACCCGGCACGTGGATGTGTGCGACGCCAACACCGGACCGGTCTTCCTGACCTACCGCGCTGAGCCCGAAATAGACGCGGCGGTGCGTCGGGCTTGCGCTCGGGACCCCGAGTACGACTTCACCAACGCCCAGGGGATCCAACACACCTTCTGGGTCCTTGACGACTCCAAGGAGATCGCGCGGCTGCTGGCACTCGTGGGTGCGCTCCCCGAACTCTACGTCGCCGACGGCCACCATCGCAGCGCCTCCGCCGCCCGGGTCGGCACTTTGCGGCGGGCGAACAACCCCGGTTGGAGAGGGGACGAGCCATTCAATTGGTTTCTCGCGGTCCTTTTCCCCGACGAGCAACTCAAGATTCTCGACTACAACCGCGTGGTGGCCGACATCGCCGGCCACACCCCGGCTGAGCTTCTGGCCGCGTTAGAACGCGCGGGGATGAATGTCACCGAGGTCACGAGGGGCCCCTACCGCCCAGAGGCGCCCCGCCACTTCGGCATGTATCTTGATGGGCGCTGGTATCGTCTCAAGGTCACTCCAACCTCCGAGGAGGACGCGGATCCGGTGCGGCGGTTGGATGTCAGCCTCTTGCAGGCGCGAGTCCTGGCCCCTCTCCTTGCGATCGACAACCCGCGCACGGACAAGCGCATCGACTTCGTCGGCGGCAGCCGCGGGCTCGATGAGCTCGTGCGCCGGACGGACGCGCTCACGAGCTCGCCTGACCGGTACGCGGTCTCATTCGCGGTCTACCCCACGACAGTGGCGGACCTGATGGCCATCGCCGACGCCGGCGAGGTGATGCCCCCCAAATCCACGTGGTTCGAACCAAAGCTGATGAGCGGACTGATTGTTCACAAGCTGGAAACGCCGCGCTGACCCCCGGCCGCCCCTGCTCCACGGGCTCTACGGGCCGCAGGGGGAAGGGATCACCATCAGACCTCGAGGTGCGGTGGCCAGCCAGACTGCGCCCTTCTGATCCACCTTGGCCGCGCTAACTGCGGCGCCCTCCGGCAAGACGGCGAAGCGGTGCCGAACGGGGGCGCCCCATTTCTCGAGACAACCCACCTGGCCACCCTGAGTGACAAGCGCCAAGCGCGAGGAGCGGACCGGCACGATAGCGACCACCGGGTCCCCCGCCCACCCTGTCGGCAAAGGCGCGCGCGCAAGCTCCCCGGTACTCTGTGTGAGCCGCTTGAACTCGCGGGATGTCGCGAAATGAACCGGCCCGGTGGGATCCAGGTGGAGGGCGGTTACCGGCCCCCCTCCCACCTCAGGGGCGGCCGCCGCCGGCTCGCCCCCCGTGGCCGAGGGGCGCCAATGGCTGAGCCCGGCGGTTGACCCGATCCAGATCCCGCCGGCAGAGGTCGCCGCGAGCGCCAGAGGCGCGGCGTTTTCGTCCTTGGGGTGGAATGATCTCAACTCCACCGGCGGGGACTCGCCCGGCGTGAACCCAACGATGCGCTCCCGCGAGCCGTACCAGACGCGCCCATCACCCCCCCGCGTCAGCAGATGGCCACCCTCCACCTGGGGCGCCCCAATCTCGCTCAGATGTGACCAGAGGGGGGGCTCGTTGAAACGGATCGAAGGCGCACCGTCGACAAGCGCATAAAGGTTACCGGTCGAGTCGCTATCGAGCGCCGCGATGCGCCGCAGCCGGCTCGCGTGCGTCGCCGCGGCGGCGCTCGAGCCGCTCGCCCCCGGTGTCCGCCATGTGCCCGTGAGCCCGCACCTCACCACCAGGCCGGACGGAGTGGCGACCCACACTTGCGCGTGCCCCGTCATGGCGAGATCGACGGCCGCGCCCACCGGCGGACTGTGCGAGGAGGGCGCAAAGCGCCTCCCCACGGTGTCGAGCGGGCGGTCCCGGCGCTCGAGAGTTCCATCGGCGGCGCCCAGCCAAACAGACCCGTCCGGCGGGACCGCCACCCTTGTCAACTCGAGCGCGCTGGAGTCCGGTGGCTCATCAAGAGGCGCTGTGGTCAACAGGCAGTCCTCCTGCTGCGCCTTGCACAAGAGCAGCCGACCGTCGATGACCGCCAACGCCACACCCGGGCCGCGCACAGTCAAGTCTTGAACCGCCCGCCCCTCGAGGCCCGGCGGCAGGGCGAGCGAACGCAAGCCGCCCCCCGGGGACAAATGAAAGACTCCGGCGCTACCCAATATCCAAGCCGTCTCGCCGGCCTCCGGGGCCAGCCGCAGTGAGTGGCCCGCCCCCGCCTCGGACACCGCCGAATACGGCACCAGTGTCCGCCAGCTGAGGGAGTCGGGTGTTTGGCGCGCAATGCCGGCCCCTTCGCCCGCGATCCATACGGCGCCATCGGGGGCCGTCGCGACCTCATGGACCCCAAGGGCGGCCCGTGGTGCGTCGCCCAAGAAGAGCATCCATTGACGTTGTTCGACCAGCTCGCGAAGATCCCGCAGCGGGTTGGAGGACGGAGGCACTGCCTCCGGTTGGCTCCCTAGTCGTAACGGCACCTGCGTCGTCGGAGCGACACGCCACAATTCGCCGTCGGAGACCATTCGCAAGACCCCGAGGCTGTCCAACGCCAATGAAACGACGGCGCCGGACGGCCCGCCGCGACTCTTCGTCCAGGTGGTGAAACGCCCACTCCGCGGATCGAGGCGCTGCACGCCGCGCGCGGTTCCGACCCATATCTGCCCAAAACCGTCACTCGCCAGGGACAAAACGTGGTCGTCGAGCAGGCCGTTCAAGCTGCTGAAGCGTTGGATCCGGCCGTCTCTTGCTTCGATTCGCGCGAGGCCGGCGCCGCGATAACCAACAAAGATCGCACCCTCGGCGTCGGCGAGCAGCGCGGTGACCGGCGCCGGCGGAAGCTCCGGCGGCATCCCGTGGGGGTGCCATAATCCCACGCCTGCGAGATAGCGAGGACTCAAAACGAGACCTGAGCGAGACGGCTCGCTCCGGCCGCCGGTAGCGCTCTCGGCGATCACCTCGAAAAGCGGCGGCGGCCCCTGCTTGCTCATCAAGATAGGAATCGTGGCGCTGGTGAGCGCAGAGGGGACGACCGCGACCTCTTCGCGCAGATCCAACCGCTCGCCCGAGACACGAAAGATCCGGTAGCTACCGCGCGAGCTCTCGAGAGCGGGCGATGGATCCCAGTTCAGCCTTAGCCGCGCATAGCCAAAAATGGAGAGGAAGTGACCAAACGGTGCCGGTGGCGGCATGAGAGTGCCGCGAAGGTTGGTCGGTGGATCCAACCGCTCTCGGCTGCACCCACGATGAAGCAGCGAGGCAAGCGTAATGAAAACCAACAGCACGAGGAGGAGAAGTATCAGCCACGACGGAAAGAAGACACGACTGCTCCATCGTCGGCTGCTGAAAGAAGCTCCCGAACGCCGCCATAGCATGGCTCTTCCCCTCTCCGTCAGCCGAAAATCTCGATCCCTTCGCCATCCCCGCGCGGGATCTCAGGAGCTCGAGTTAGCTCGGCTAAAAGTTATCACGGTCTCAACTTCACCTCAATGCGAGCCATCGCCACCATAATCGTCGGTTCGTTCTGAGGAGCGAGCGTGTGGAGGCGCGTGCAGGTGTAATAAATCAAGGCGAATCTGCCGGAGGCGGGCTGGAGATACGTTGAGGACAGATTCGGTGAAGATGACACAGCAGATGTGCCCGGATCGCTTCCCGAATCCCGGAAAAGGGTGGAGAATTGAGGAGATACCGGCGACCGGGCGGGGTATCGGCGGGCGTGCGCCGGCGCAACCGCCACCGTCTCCTGTGGCCGCGAGGCTTCAAGCCTCGCCCCGCCACTCCGCGGCGCTCTGGGGTCCCCCGCCTCCGCGGGAGCTCACGAGCGCCATCTGGTGAATGCGCGGGGCTCGTAGATCGTGGGATAGTTCTGATAGTGGGCCTGCATCGCGTGCGCCCGGAACAGGGTCTTACTCAGGCGCCAGAGGAAACCCGGGCGGTCTCTGAGCGCATGTACCTTCGGGAGACGCCCTAGCAGTGAGCCTGGCCGAATAGCGTCTTCCATGTTCCAGAAGCTGTTTGGTGCCACGAGGCCAATCTCGAGCAGCGCGTAGACGTCCCGCATGCTCTCGCCGTGGAGAAACTCGCGCAGGAGATGCAGCGGCGCGATCCGAGCGTCCCGTTTGCGCTTGTAGGCCACGTTGTAGGGCCACAAATCGCTCATGCCACAGGCGCTCCGCGTGAGCGCCGTGTGCGCCACCGGAGCTGCCAGATGAGCGGCGGCGAGGGCGTTGCTGACGCCGGAGCCGTTGAGCGGATTGGCCATGCACGCCGAGTCTCCCACCATCATGAACCCCGGCGCCACATAGGAGTCGAATGAGCGGCGCACCGGGATGTCCCCGCGCTGCCCGCCACGAACCACTTTGTCCCCCATCCCCCCTTCGATGCGCACTAACTCATCCACCATCTCTCGCGGATCGCGGGCATCCGGACGGTCGAGGACACAGGCAAACACCTCGGCCAGCCCCGGCTCCGCGCGACTCACCCAAGAAGGCCCCTCCTCGTAGATGAGCATCATCGAACGGCCGCCGCGCGAGGTGTCGGCGCGAATTTCACGATAGGTCCGCACGCAGTCCTCCCTTTGGACCTCGGGCTCGAACCCGTCGCGCAGCACAGGCGGGACCGTCCGTCGCAAGACCCCGTTGGCGCCGCTGGCGTCCACGACCAACGCCGCTCGGAGAGAAGCGCCACCGCTCTCTTTCTCGAGACGCACTCCGGCCACGGAACCGGACTCCACGATCACACCGCTCGCCGCCGTCCGGGGACGAAAATAGGCCCCCGCCTCGATCGCCGCGCGCAGCAAATGATCGGCGAACAATCGGCGGTCGACGTTCACATAGCCCGGCGGCATGACAGACTTGAGGGGAGTGTCGCCCCACGGGGAGCAGAGTGAGAAACGGTAGGGGGCGACCAGGAGCGGTCGACGCGGACGCGCGAGCCCGACCTCGTCGAACACGGAAGACTCCAGAGTATCCCACCAGTCGTGACCGAGGTCGTTTTGCGCGCGCTTGTCGAGTAACAGCACTCGGTGCCCAAGCCGGGCCAGGTCGCGCGCCATGAGGCAGCCCGCGGGCCCCGCACCGACAATGATCACCTCGGCCCCATTTTTTCGTTTCGAAGCGCTCACCGTCCCTCCGCCCAAAAAAAAAGCCCGGGGGGAGTCCCCCGGGCGTTGTGGAGCTAGGCGGGATCGAACCGCCGGCCTCTTGAATGCCATTCAAGCGCTCTCCCAGCTGAGCTATAGCCCCTCCGGTGCCCTAAGGCGCGCTCAGACCTACAAAAGAGCGCGCGGGCTGTCAAGGGAAATGTTGCGGCCCTAATTCCCCATCAAACCGAGCACCGAGCGGGTGGAGGCAGGTTCAAATGCAAGGAAACAAACCGAATCGGGCGCAGGCGTAGCAGCGCTACGTTGAGCACCGATTCGGTGCAGGTGAC
>PWKZ01000029.1 GCA_003559575.1 Bradymonadales bacterium
ATTCCCCACCTGCAACGGCATTCGCGCGTCGCTACGAGGCCATCTGCGGCGTCAGCTTCACCGATTTGATGCTCGACGTAGCGCTGCTACGACTGCGCTCAAATCGGCTTTCTTCCTTGCAGCTCACCCCGTTTCGACGCGCTCGGTGCTCGGTTTGATGGGGAATTAGGGTGAGTCCAAAATGTCACCCACCCCCTCAATCCTCCACCGCGTCCGTCGACCGAGGGGAGCGAGACGGGTGCAAATGCAAGGAACCAGGATGGGGCGACGATTAGGGTAGATACTCCAGGACCGTCGCGCGCCCGCCTGCGAAGAAGGTGCGCGCGCCAAGCCCCGCGATGGCTTCCAGAGTCACCGAGGTACCACTCTCCTCCACCCGCCAGCCGCCACCGTCGAACCGCAAGACCACCCCTTCCGCGCCCGCCGCAAAGATCTCGTCCGCGCCGCGACCCCAAATCGCCCACAGGGTCCGCAAGCGCTCATCCGGGCTCGGCACATAGCGCCAGGCGACCCCGTCCCAGTGGACAATCACCCCTCCGGCGCCCACCGCCCAGACGTCGTCGGGCGCCGCGCCCCAGACCGCGTGCAGGGCCTTGGTGATCTCCCACGGCTCCTCCCGACCGGGGAGCGCCACCGGCTGGACCTCTCGCCGTCGCCACCCCACGCCGTCGAAGTGCCGAATCGTCGCCCCCCCACCAACCGCCACCGCAAAGCGAGGCCCGGCCGCCCAAACCGCGCGCAGAGTCTCGGTGGTGGGCACATGAACGGCCTCAAAGGAGCGTCCGTCGTAGTGCCACAGCGCCCCATCGCGCGCCACCGCCCAGACCGAGTCGGGCTGGGGGCCAAAGAGGCCGACGAGCGCCGCTGTCCCCAAGGAAGGCTGCGGCCGCCATGAAGTCCCGTCATAATGGCTGAGCTCTCCGCCCGCCCCCGCCGCCCACAAGTCCGAAGGTCCGCTGCCGTGGAGCGCCATGAGACCCCGCGTCAACCCGGTGTGCGCCAGAGTCACGCCCCCATCGGCCTGGATGTGCAACACATGACCGTCGTCGGCGGCGGCCACCGCCGATCCGTCGGTGAACCCTCGCAGCGCCACGAAGTCCTCAGTCAGCGAGTGGGCGATGGGGGCGAAACCGCGCCCCGGGATCTCGCGCCACAGCGCTCCGCCGACACCCGCTAACCAAGTGTCGCCGGACGCCCGGCGCCACACCCCACGCCAAGAGAGCGCGGGGAGCGGAGACGCTTCATAAGGAGCCAGCCCGTCTCCGTCGAAATGCAGCACCACCCCGCCGTCCCCCACCACCAGCGCGTCGCGCGCGCCGCTGCCGTGGACCGCACGCAACGTCTCCGTGGTGGCCGCCGCGAGGGGCTTATATCCGGCCGTGTCGCCGCGAAAGACGGCCCCGTGCTCGCCCACCGCCAGCGCCAGAGAGGCGCTCTCGACCCACACCGCGGTGAACTCGGGCGCGAGCGCGTCCTCTTCGTACTCCAGCCAATGATGGCGCACTCCCTCGGCCGAGCGGCGCACGGCGTAGCCACCGCGCCCCACCACGTGGATGTCGTCGGCGGCGCTGCCGTGAATCCCCGCCGGCGGCCCGGCCGCACCACCCATCACTCGCTCAAAACGGCCGGCGCGGCCACGCAAAATCGTCCCGGCGCGCCCCACCGCCAGGTAATCACCGGCCTCCAACGCCGCCGGCCCGGATGTCTCGGGAGCGTCGTGCGAAATATGGGCCACACCCCAAAGTGTCTCGCCAAAGGGCGAGCGATCATCGAGTGGGCCACATTCGCTCACCACCCGCACCGAGTCGAGATAGACCCCCTCGTGATCGTGCAGCGGGGCGGTGCGCGAGTCGAAGACAAAGGCGAGCCGCACCTCGGTGCCGCGAAACGGACTCAAGTCGGCGCGCATGGTCTCGAAGCGCCCGCCGGTGGTCCCCAGCGGCACCGCCGCCTTGGTCCAGACGACCACCGGCAGAGCCGCGCGCGCCTCCTCTTGCGGCACCACCTCGACCTTCAGTATGTCGTGGTTGGGCGAGGCCTCCACCTCCACGAACGCATCGAACAGCAATGTGGCGCGTTGCGCCCCGGCCGGGATGCCGATCGGCGGTGAGGTGGCTCTGCCTCCCACCACCCGCTCGCCCCCATAACCGGGGCAGAGGTGGCCGGGAGATTCCCGGCAGCTCCTGGCGGCATCGCCGAAGTAGAGGGCGCCGGGCGCGCTGGTGGCCCGCATGGCCTCGCGCGGACCCACCACAAGCTCAACCTCCTGCCAACCCAGCCCACCACTCTCCGGCACGTCGTCATAGAGGTCTTGAAAATCGAACGGCGCTTCGCCGGGCGCGCCGTCGAAGTCGAAACGCGCGACGGTGGTGCCGCAACACCCCGACGCCGGGAGCGGATCGTAGCGGCACCAGCCATCGAAGCCGCACGTACCACGCCGGCAAGGATCGCCGGGCGCACAGCGCGCGTCGTCGCCGTGGCAGAGATCCGGGACCTGCCAGCCTGAGGCGCCGCGGCGCGCCATGAGACCGCCCAGCCCGACCGCGACCCCCTCGCCGTGATGCGCTCCGGCCACGGCGTTCAAGAGCCCGAGCCGCGGCTCGGCCAGCGCCACCAAGAACGCCCCCGGCGGACCGGGGGCCACCGGGGGCTCCTCTTCCGGGTCGAAGATCAGTACGCTGCCGGCGCCCCCCACCGCGACCAACTGCTCGGCAACTGTCGCCATTCCACGCAGCGCCACCTGCTCACTGAGCGGAGTAACCCATTGATGGAAGTCATTCCCCGGGGGGGGATCGTTGTCGGAGTCGCGGCCGGTGTCCCCGGCTCTTGGATCCAGATCGCCGGCCGACGTGTCATGGCCGACGACAATGTCGTCCGGCGCCCCGACGTCACCCAAAAGATCACTGCCGGCGCCGGCGTCCCGCCGCGGCGCGCCTCCATCGGCACAGCCGGCCACCACGACCGAAAGCACGAACCAGAGCGCCACCGCGCGCCCGAGCCCGAACAATCCCCGAGTCAGAGCGGAGTGAGGGTCTACGGCCACGGCGCGACCCTCGTGACGAACACCCCGGCGGCGCCCACCGCCACGCCACCGCTCTCAAAGATGGCCAGCGCGGTCAGCTCATGATAGCTGCCGGTCTCCTCCGGGGAGAACCGCTCCCCGTCGCCCATCAGCAGCGCGCCGGCCCACCCGGCGACAGCCAGCCGCGCCTCACCGCCGGCGTTGACGGTCCCATCGAGTGCATAAAAGAAACTCCCGGGGGACTCATGAACCAGCCGGAAACTCTCTTGGGCGCGCCCGCGCAAGATAATCCCGTTGTCGCCCGCCGCCCAAACATCTCCGTCGGGGTGCGCGAATACCGAGTAAAGAGCGCTCCCGACAGGATGACAGGCCACCTGCCACTCTCCTCCGGCGCGCCGCAGAATCCGACCGTCGTCGCCCACCGCCCACGCCTCGCTGATGAATCCCTCGTCGTCAGCGCGGCCATGGACCGCCATCAAACGACTCACCACCGGAGTCTCCTCGGCGATCCAGTCGGCGCCGTCATAAAAGAGCGCGACCCCGTTGTCGCCCACCGCCACCACCTCGCCCGAAGGCGTCGCGAAGACCCCACGGAGAGTGGCCCCGCCGGCCGCCGGCACCACCTCTAAAGTCCAGCCGGCGCTCACATCAACGCCCTGGTGCGTGACAACCGCCCCCCCGGCGCCCACCGCCCACAGAAGAGGCGCCTCGCCCGAGGCCTCACGAGGCGCCCCCGCGACTGCGTACAGATCGACCTCGAGGTCACTCATGGCGCTACCGAGCGGCGCGCCCTCGGGCTCGGGGCCCACCAGCAACGCTCCGTGATCGCCGACGGCGACCAACAGATCTCCGCCGGGCGCCGCCCACAAGCCCCGCAATCGCCCGCTCGGAGAGGTGCTCATGTCGTGCCAGGTGCGCTCCGGCGAGCGCCGCAGCGCTGCCCCATAATCGCCCAGAAGCGCCACCTCGAGCGTCTCGTGCCCTTGTGAGTCTACCCGGCGGCCACCGGCGATGGCGCGCAAATCGGCCCCGCGATAGTTGGGCCCCACCACGCGATCGTCTTCGACTCCCCAGCGGATCCCGTTCCAGAACAGCACCGCGCCATCATCGCCCACCGCCCAGACCCTGTCCTCGGCCGCGCCCCAAACGGCTCGCAAAGTGCGCGCGCGCCCGTCATTAGTGGCTTTGGCCTCCCAGCTGCCGTCCAGCCGCCGCCGCACGGTTCGCCCGCCGGTACCCACCGCCCAGATCTCTTGTACCCCGCTGCCCCAGATGGCGTGAACGTCGGCCGACGCCTCAAAGAGCTGCCACGACCGCCAGGTCTGGCCGCTCAAGTGCATCGCCCGGCCTCGCTCCATACCGACGTAGACATTGTCGAGGTCGGTGCCCCACAGAGTCAGCACAGCTCCCGTGACACCGAGCGGCTCGGGGTGAAACGCCGTGTCCTCGTACCGCAGGAGTGTGCCGTTGGCCCCACCCACGAAGTACTCCTCGGGCGACTCCCCAAAGACCGCATACAAATCGGCAGGTTCTGCCTCGCCTGCCGTCAAGAGCGCCCGGCACTCGTCCCCGCAGACCGATCGAAAACGATCCTCCAGCACCAACACCAACCCTCGCTCCCCCACCACGACGGCGCGGCCGTCGTCGAAGAGCTTGACCGCGTTCAGGTCGCGCGCGGTACCGCTCGCGAGCGGATAGTGATGCCCCCCACTCCGGCGCAGGACGATCCCGCCCGCCCCAACCACCAGGCAGTCGCCCCGCGAGTTGCACGAGGCCCCGCGCAGCGCGCGGTTGCCGGCCCCGAGAGACAGAACTTCCCAGTCTCCGCCCGCCGGCGGTTCGCCGGTGTCCGCGCGCAAATCCGGCGCGCCGTCCGGAGCGGCTAAGAACCCGTCGGGATCCGCGGCGTCCACCTCGCCTTCAGGGGCCGCAATGTCGCCTGCTACCTCCCGGCGCGCGTCCTCCGCCGCGTGGCCGCCATCGGCGGCGCAAGCCACCGCCCCAACCAACACCAGAAGAAGTCCGAACCTGCCGCCAAACCCCATCGCAATCGACTCCTAAAGCTCCCACGAGACAACATCCAACGACCAGGCGCTCCACTTGTCGCGGTCCAGATCACTGTGATCGTGCCGATCCAAATCAAACATTTCATCAAACACCCGGACTACACCAACCTGGTATACCCCCGATTCAAACGCCGCCACCCCCGCGATATTTGCGAGATCGGGCAGCGCGACCTCGGTCACGCCGCCCCTGACCACCAACGACCAGGCCGGAAGCACGAGGTCGGTGGCGAGACGGTCGGCCGTGATGAGGCTGAAGTGCGCTTCGACCTCCTCCGGCGCAACGCCAAAGCGAAGAGTCGCACCCTCGAGGAGTCCTCCCAACCCCGGCAACTCAATCCGCGGCACACCCAGCACGGGGCCTATCACAGTCGGAACCTCGCCGAGGGTCGCGAGGTTGCGCCGGACGCTCATCGACAGCGGCAAGTTGCTCCCGGGGGTGACACTGCTCAATGCTCCGAGCGCGACGGTGTAGTCGAGCCCCGCGAGACTCCCGGTGAGCGCCTCCGGCAGACCCGCCACCTCGAGTGGCTGAGCGGCCGCGAGCTGCACCTCGTGCACCTCGAAATCCCAGACACCCCCGGGGCCAAAATCCAAAAACACGTAAGGATACAAAAAATCGGGCCCGCGCGTTGAATCGAGGAACGCGTTGTCGGCCAGAAGCACGGCGGAGCCTGAGAGCGGCACGTCGAGCGCCACATCCATCTCGTGCCACTCGGGGGCGCGGGGTGTCGGCACGACCCCCCTCCTGGCGCCGATGCGCTGCGGCGCAAAGACTCCGGTCGCATAGTCGCGCACCCCGCCAATACAGACGACGGCCTGCTCGCCGAAGCGGGTCTCGATCCGGTAGCGCCACTCGGAGTCCACAAGGGCCCCGGGACCCGGCGGCGGCTCCTCGGGCCTGAAGAGGCCCCTCCTCGTGGCGCGGCAGACCACCTCGCGGCGGCCGCGCTCTGGGAGACATAAAGTCCCCTCGCCGGGGAGGGAGCGGCAAGCGTAGCCCTCGGGACAAGATTCGGCCCCACCGCAGGTGACGGCACAAAACGAAGGCTCGCCCGGCAACGTCACGCAACGCGCCTCATCGCCACAGTCGGACGATGTCCCGCAGGGCTGACAGAGCACCGGCGAGAAAGGCTTGGCGGCACAGCCACCGAGCGGGACGATGAGATACTTGTCAATCCCCGAGACAGTCCCCGTCACCACCGCGGGATCAAGATCCTCGGGCGGAGGACGGTCAATCTCCTCCGGACAGTTGGGCCAAATCTCGAGGACCACGTTCTGAGCGTCAAACCCCACGACCCCGGCGGCGCTGTGGCAATCCTTGCCGGCCGACACCGTCTGGCGTCCGAACAACTCGGGGCCGGAGAAAGTCACCTGACCGTTGGCGTCGGTCCAACCCTGGTGAGGGGTGACCGGATCGCTGCCCAGGAACACATAGGCGTCGGCGACCCCCTCGCCGCCGCTCAGCACGGTGACGTTGAGGCTCCCTCGCATGGGTCCGCCCCATGTCCCGCCGACGACACCGCCAGGATCAAAGTAGGTGTAGGGCGTCTGAAGCTCGCGCGCGCTCGTTTCAGCGCCGAGCCAAAGCGCCGGCCGGGCCGGTCCCGCCGGAGCCGGCGGGGTGCGCGCCTCGATGCGGTGGGGGGCGGTGACGGTCACGTGCGTGCACGGGCGGCCACCCAGTGTGAGAACGACGGGCAAAGCGGGATCGAACCCCACTCCAAACACCTCGATCCGGGTCCCGCCGGCCGTGGCGCCACTCGTGGGCGCAAATGCCAGCAGCGCCGGCTCTGCCTCGAACAGATAGCCGTCCGGCAAGGTTCGGCGAGTGGCGCCGCGTTCGACCCGAACGTCGGCCGGCCCAGGGCTGCCGGGAGGGCTCATGGCCGACAGGCTGTGATCCCCCTCGAGCGCGAGTCGAGTGGCCGGGAGCGCCCCCACATAGAGCCGAGTGCGCTCGTCAAAGCCACGGCCGTAAACGGAGAACGGCTGCCCTCCCTCGGCCGGCCCACGGGCCGGCGAGACACTCTCGAGCGCGAGCGGCGGAAGGTAGTTGAACTCTCCGGGCAGCTCGCGCGTTCCGTCCTCGGAGGTCACCTGGACCCGCACGGGCCCCGGTGCATGAGCCGCCGGAGTCTCGAGCCACACGACACCCTCCTCGGCGGAGATCTGCTCGATTGATGCCTCGCGAGCGCCGAAGAGAACCGTCAACGTCCCGGCTGAGGCCAGGCCGGTGGCCACCAGCGCCACCCGCTCGCCGCCCTCGGCGGCTCCCTCGGCCGGGCGCACGGCGTACAATGTGAGCGGTCCAAGCTCCGGCCGCGCCGGATCTTCGACCTCCGGGCCCAGATAGTGAATTGCGGCCTCGAGAGATACCGCGCCACGCTTCGTTGTGACGAGCAAATCGGTCGGACCGGGGTCAGCACCGGGGGGGAGCGGCGGGACCTCGACCAGCAGCTCGTCATCGCCGGAGATGACCACGCCGGGACTCTTCGCCCCGTCAAACCGCACTTCGGTGGTCGCCTCGAGCGCCGCGCCCCGGATACTCACCACGCCCCCGTCGCGAGAAATCACCGCCGGCACGACCTCATCGACGCGCGGGGCGGCAACGTAGCGGAAGGCGCGCGGCAAATGCGCCTGGCGACCGGAGTGAACGACATGGAGGTCGGCCGGCCCCGGCACTCCGGGCGGTGTCACAGCATGCAACTCCCGGTCGTCGACCACGGTCACGAAGAGCGCCGGGCGCCCTCCGACGAGCAGCTGGGCGGCAGATGAAAAGCCGCTCCCGTGGACGGTCACCGGTGTCCCCCCAGTGAACTTCCCTTCGGCGGGGGTGACTCCATGAACCTCGAGGTCGGTGCTGTAGGTGTACCCCCCCGAGATCTCGAGTGTTGGCGCGCCGGGGCACACGAGCACCACATCCACCGCTCCGGGGCGCCCCGGCGGTGTCTCGGCGGTCATCTCGAGAGCGCTTATGCGATGAGTCCAGGGGGCCCGGCGAGGCCCGAAAAACACCTCACAGCCAACCTCGAAGCCGTCGCCCACGAGAGTGACCACCTGCCCCCCGGCGACACCGCCCGTGTCGGGTTCGACCCTCTCGAAGATCAACGCCGAGGTCGCCGCGTCGCTCGAGTCGGGTGCCCCGACGCTGTCGCGACCTGTCACGCTCTCGCCGCCCGAGTCGCGAGGGGCAGCGGGAGTCTTGTGCTCGAAAGGCTCAAAAGTGCCGCCACATGACGCCACGAGCGCCAACACCGCGAGGACGGTCCATGTAGTCCGCCCGCCCATCGTCCGCTCCTCACTGCATCCCGGGCTCGGGGTTGAGTTCTTTCAAATTGAGCCCCGCCGGGTAGCCATAGGAGACATAGCGGTCATAACCGTAGACGATGACACTGACCGGCTCGCTCGCCGTCAGGGTGTGGACACCGGCTGAGACGTGGAAACGGGCGACCTGATAGTCCTGGCGCCCAAACGCGACGAACTCCGACTGCTCGAGCGTGCGCCCGTCAAAAATCACCTCGGTGTCGCGGGGAGCAATCACGTTGACGTAGTTGTACGCGTACTTGTCTGGAGTCAGGAAGACATAGTCCTCGCGAAACTGCTCCACCGGCACCGCCAATATGAACGCCGGATCGCCGGTCCCCGCCGAGACCCCCGGCTGAGCACCCGGCCCCGGCGCGTGTTCGCCCTGGAGGAACTGGCCCACCATGATCGGCTTGTCGGCCTCGATCTCGAAGTGTTGGCGGCTCTCGAAGTCGTACCACTCGCCGGTGTTGAGGACCGGGATGGATGTCTGCGGCGGGATGGTGGTCACCCGCGTGTTGTCGTTGGCGGCGATAATCCGCCAGTTGTCGGCCTCTTCGCCGCGCTCGAAGGAGCGGGTGGCCAGATAGCGCCGCCCCCAGGTCTTGACCGGGAAGAGCTGCTGCTCCAGGTGATCGGCGCAGCAGACGATGAACTGCGAGCAGTCGGCGTGCCGCTCGCAGTCATAGGAGGGATCCCACTCGCAGACCTTGGGCGACGAGGTCTCGTCACCCGGCTCGTAGTCGGGGTTGTCGATACAGTGGTTCAAATTGGGGGCGTTGGACGCCTCGCTGCCGCCGAAGACCGCCACCTCCCGGTCGGACAAGATGATGGTGCCGGTCATATCGTCGCCGATGCGATCCGTCTCGATGTTGAGCACATCGTACTGATCCAGGACGCGGGTCAGGGTGTCGCCGGGGGCAAGCGGTGGGATTGAGCCGTCGGTGCTCGCCAGTGTGTGCGCGCTGACCGTGACGCTTACACGCGTGAGCCCGGGGGCGGTGGCCACGACGGTGGCGTAAGAACGCAACCTGTCAAAAGATTGCTCGCGCGTCATGACGATATGGTAGCGCCCCAGCACGTTGGAGGGCAACAGCAGTGAGGCGTCGTTGCTGAACACCTGGACGTTGTCGAGCGGGTTGAACTGATAGGCCGTAATTGGAATGTTGGACGTGATCCGAAACGCGAGCGGCGCCTGGACGGTGCCGTCCACGTCGCCGTCGACGAGATAGAAGACCCGCAGTTGCCCGGGTGGGATGGGCGACAGATCGAGAGGTGCCAGCGGGGGGTCGCGCATGTCGATGCCCTCGCGCGCGACGGTTATGTCACGCCCCATGGTGACCTCCTCCACCTCGCCGAGCTCGGCGTTGAAGCGCTGAATTTTGACGTTCGCCGACCAGCTCGGGTGAGGATTGCTGACCACGACGGCATAGGGCGCCCCCTGGGCATCACAATAGCCGCTGGGGTGGCTGCCGCACTCCACGAAAGCGTTGTCGAGATCCACCGCCCAGTACTCGCAGCCCATGTAGTTGAGCAGCTTGCCGGCCTCCTCACAGAGCAGGACGCAGTTGCCCTGAACACAGATACGCCCGGTGTTGGGGCCGTCGCAGTCCTGCACCAGAGCCCAGCCCATGCCGTCCTCCTCGCAGACCACCACCGTCTCGTCCTCGGTACATTTGCGCGCCCCGGGGACGCACTCGGTGCATGCCCCGGCGAGACACACCGAGATATCACCCTCGGATCCCCGGCAGGGTACCGCCTCGAAACTCTCGCCGTCCGGCGCGCACTTGTAGATATCCCGCGCGGTGGCACAGCCGTCGGTCTCGCCGGAGCTACAAACACTCCCGGTGACGATTTCCGCGACGTCCCCGCCGGCGTCGGAGCCAACCTCGGAGGCGCTGTCGGGGGGACTTGGCCATGCGTCCTCAAAGCATCCGGCCCCCCGACACTCTCCTGAACCGCGACAACCCACCGCGACGAAAACGCCCATTAAAACAATCGCCCAAAGCATCGGCCGCGTGCGCGGCAAAGTTTCGAGAGCATGGCGCAACGACATATGAAACACCTCGTGCCGATTCTCACGCCCGGATGGACAAAAAACCCGAAGAAGCCCCGAGCGCCAAGTGCTATTGCCCGGCCGGCTACCCGGCAATACCCCTTTTCAGCATAGCGAAAAAGATCGATGGTCGCACCATAAGCGTCGGTTCGTTCTGAGGAGCGAGCGTGTGGAGTCGCGTGCATGTGCAAGGAAACAAGACGTTCTTAGGCGGAGGCCAACGCAGAGCCTACGTCGAGCACTAATTATTCTGCAGGTGACGCCGCAGATGGGCCGACGATTGTAGTCGAACCTGTGACGTTTATCCGGTACTAATTGCTATCTGAGAACTGAGGAGTTCGCATGGCTCGTTCATCTAATGACCCACCCGCCGGAGAGGGGCCGCACAGGCCGCGCGTCGATCTCTTCATCGGCGCCCACTGCAACAACGACTGCCTGTTCTGCAACGAAGGCGGACGGAGCGGGCGGCGGCGGAGCTATTCCCTGGATGAGGCCCGCGCCTTGCTCCGGCAGACCGCGGCGCTCGAGACGATCTTCCTGACGGGCGGCGAGCCGACCCTCGAGACCAAGCTCACCGAATTCGCCACGCTGGCCCGCGCCCACGGCGGACGCCATGTTGTGCTTATCACCAACGGCCGCCGGCTCCAGCGCCGGGCCTTGGCCCAGGCGCTCCTCACCAGTGGCATAAACGAGATCCGGATCTCGCTCCACGGCCACACCGCCGAACTACACGATAACCACACGCGCCGCCCAGGATCTTTCGCCCAGGTGCAGCGCGGCCTGGCGACGCTCTCAGAGCTACGGGCGACTCATCCGCACCGCCTGATCGTGCTGGTGGTGGTGACACGCCTGAATCTCCCTCATCTGGACTCGATCTACCGCTTCGCGCGCCGTCACGGAGCCGACCGAGTGGGCTACGGCATCGTGCGGCCGGCGGGGCTGGCGGCGGCCAACTTCGACCGGGTCATCCCGCGCTATGCCGAGGTCGGGCGAACCTTCAAGCGCTTTTTGAGTGATCTCTCCCCGCGCCGGGATCCCGTCAACGTGGACTCCCTACCTCCCTGTCTGGTGCCGCACCAGCTTCTCTTCCTGGGAGCCCGCATGCGCCTCGTGAGCCTCGCCCAAGATGGAGGGGTGCTCGTCCGCGACGAGTTCTTCGAAAAAACCAAGGGCCCGCCCTGCACCTCGTGCGCGCTCTCGACAAGCTGCGAGGGAGTCTGGGAGGGTTACGTGGCGCGTCACGGCTGGAGCGAGTTCCCCCCCCTCGCGTCACCACCGTGGCTCGCCGGCGATTCGACGGGCTGTCCACTGTCTCGACCCACCGCCGGTGCGGGGCCCGAGGCGCCGGCGCTCTCGATCTGTGGTCCCTGCAACAACGGCTGCCTCATCTGTGCAGAATCCATGACGAGCGAAAGCGGCAAACTACCCGCTGAAGCCTTCGCGCCGCACGAGGTCTTGGCGCGGCTCGAGCGGATGGTGCGCGCCGGCGCCCCGGCCATCGACATAGTCGGCGGAGTATGTCCGGAGCGAGGCGGCGAGCCGACCCTTTCGGCCCACCTGGAAGCGGTGCTCACCCGCTGCCGGGAGCTGGGGGTCGAAGCGGCGCTCTTTAGCAATGGGCGTCGGCTGGCCTATCAGGGCTATTTCGAGAGGCTGCGGAGAAACCCGCCGGCGAGGTTGGTGGTGCCGCTCTTCGGGCCGGACTCGAAGCGCCACGACGCCGTCTCCCGAGTGGCCGGGAGTCATGCACAAACCCTCGAAGGGATCCGCAACGCGCGCCGCGCCGGCTGGACCGTGGAGGTAGTTTCCAAGAATCCCTGAATTGTGCCCGAATCGATTCCCGAATCCCGGAAAAGGGTGGAGGATACCTCAATCCTCCACCGCGTCCGTGGACCGAGGGGAATGAGGCGGGTGCAAGTGCAAGGAAACAATCCAAATCGAGCGGAGGCGTAGCAGCGCTACGTCGAGCATCGATTTGGTGAAGGTGACGCCGCAATTGTGCCCGAATCGATTCCCGAATCCCGGA
>PWKZ01000247.1 GCA_003559575.1 Bradymonadales bacterium
GTCATCATTCATTTGAAAGACGGTAAAATCCCAGATAAACAGCCAATAAAACGCGAGTTAAGACATTCTAATCTCCAGAATCGGGATCTGACGGTGTAAACCCTCAAAATGATGAAGACGGACCGTTTTAAATGGAGTCGTATTAAGATTTTTTAATTTCAAAAAATTGGATATTGCGCCGGACGGTAATAGTTTGATAATGAAGATCTGAAAGAGGGTCTTTTGAGAAAATTTACAGACATATAAAGAGATCGACTGCAACAGCAAAAGCGTTAATGCAACCTTTCTTCTTTAGCCAGGCCTTGCAGAAGTTCCTGCTGATGATGAGTGCCACAGAACGAAAATAACGTGCCACATTATCAGTGATGAAATGGGACTTACAAGGCGGAGCTGTACCTCAAAGCTGCACGCAACCTTCAAACCAATGGAAGCTGAATATCAAAACCGGCAATATATACCAACCAACTGCAATATTTTGTATCTTTCCTTTTTGGCTGAATGTAATTTTCTGCACTGCCTGGTCGATATCACTATCATATCCACGCATTTATCATCTGATATCACGTAAAAGATCCCGAATCTATGGCTGAAAACAACCGCAACCCTTCTGAACATTCATCAGACAGAACTTCCGCCGGCAACGGCGCAATGAAGAACTACGATAGGGAAGAGATCATGAGCATGCCAATGGAAGCCGAAGAGCAGAAGGCTTCGCTGACCTATCAGAAGGCCATCGCCGGACTGTTGCGCTTCAAATGGCTGATCCTGCTTTTTGCCATTGCCGGAAGCGCCGGTGCCTGGTACTACGCCGATCAGGAGACCGAACTGTTCCGAAGTTCCGGTTCACTTATCATCCACCAGGAAGTGGCGGGTGGCGCGCTTGAGGGCGGTGGCCAGATCGGCGGTATGCTTACGCGCAACCTTGGTGTGGAAATGTCCCGCAACATGGAAGACCAGCTGCTCATCCTCAACTCCCGCTCTTTCAATGAAAGGGTAGCAGAACGCTTGATGTCCGATGACATCATGGACAACGGCATAACCTTCCCGATCCTGTTCAATGATGACGGCAGCAGGCGGACCCCCGACCGGGTAGTGGCAATGCTGCGTCAGCGCACAATTAGTGAACGATCACGTGAGGGACAACGCATCATAAGCGTGTCACACGAGTCACCCGATCCGCAGGAAGCCATGCAGATCGTCAACATGATGATGGAAGAGTTTGTTGCCTATACTTACGAGACCAGCCGGGAAACCACACGATCCACCATTGACTTCCTTGACAATGTGCTGATGGCACAGGTGGGCGAACAGCTGCGCCAGGCCGAACGCGAGGTGGAACAGTTCATGCGCAGTGTGGAAGGGGGGATCAATCTGGATGCCCACACCACTCGTGTCGTCGGACGGATCAATGCACTGGAAGATCAGATCGCAGCTACGGAACTTGAGATGGATGCCGCCCAGAAACGGCGCGCCAACCTGGAGATCGAGCTTGAAGAGATCCGTCCCGGTTTCTCCGATCACCTGAAGGAGGCCGTGGGTCCGCGGGTGCAGATGCTCCAGGAAAACATCGCCAGTCTGACCATCGAGCGGATCCTCACACTGGAGCGGAATCCGTCGCTTCGCGGCAACGAGGACTCCGAACCGCGCCTGCGTGAGATCAACAGGGACATTGCCGCCTACCGGGAGGAGATCGATCAGCTTGTCGGTCGCAGCCTGGAGGGCACCACCGGCTTCCTGGTGGGCGAGCAGGGCAACGTGAACCAGCGTGTGATCGAACTGCGGCGTGCCATTGCCGATCAGATGATCGATATGGAGCGCTCAAAAGCGCTTATTACACGTGCGCGGAATGAAATTGTGAACTACGAACAGGATCTGAGCCGCCTGCCGGAAGAGCAGACGCGGCTTGTCCGCCTGGAACGACAGCGCCAGCTCCACGAGCGTATGTACAACGATGTGGCAGCCAAACAGGTTGAACTTCGCCTGTACGAGCAGTCATCGACCGGGAACGGACGCGTGTTTGATTATGCCCGGTTGCCCGGCTCACCTTTTTATCCGGACTTCACTTTCTTTCTGCTCACAGGCATGTTCCTGGGACTCGCCCTGTCGGCCGGCATGGTGCTGCTCGTTGTCATCACCAACAAGAAAATTGAGAGCATCGACGCAATGAAGAATTACGACCTGCCGTTGATGTCGGTCATTCCGGACATCGGTCCAACCATTAAAAAAGAGTTCAAGGGTCAGCAGTTTTACGATACCGGTGAGCAGAAAGTGGCTACCTCGCTGACCTCTTTCTTCGATCCTGTGTCCAATGTCGCCGAGGCGTATCGCCGGCTGTTCAACAACATCCGCTTCAACAACCCGGATGTCGATTACAAGATGCTGGTGGTCACGAGTCCGGGCAAGGTAGAGGGCAAGTCGACCTGTATAGCCAACCTGGCAATCTCCATGTGCGGCAGCGGTCGCAAGGTGCTGCTGGTGGATTGTGACTTCCGCCGTCCCATGCAGCATACGCTCTTTGGAAAAGAGAAACGTCCCGGTGTGATCGACCACCTGTTTTCGGGACGCAAGATAGAGGATGTCATATCCCCGACCGTGGTCGAGGGCCTTGACTTGCTGCCGGCCGGCATTGAACCGTCCAGCCCGGGCCTTGCTGCCAACAGTGAGAAGATGCGGGAGCTGCTCAAACAACTCACCAAAGTCTATGATTACGTGCTGATCGACACGCCGCCTTTCGGTTTCATCAATGATGCAGCCCCGCTCATCAAGCAGGCCGACGGCGTGCTGACGCTGGCACGGTTCCAGCAGACCACCACCACGGAATTCGACCAGCTTCTGGATAATCTCAAGGGGATCCGTGCCAAAGTCATCGGCACGGTGCTCATGGATTTCAACCCGAAGGCCGCATCCGGCTACTATACATACAACAAAATGTACAGCTACAACAGCAAGGTGTACCAGTCGTACCAGACATCCCAATAACAGGAACGGTCGTACAGCTGAGCACCCTGCCACGAGAAGCATATCAAATTACTCCTAATACTATCTGATCTATGAGACTGTCATTCCTGAAAGCCGCATCCTGTATCCTTCTGTTCGCCGTCCTGCTCAGCTCGCAAAGCCACGCCCAGATCCAGCAGGAGGTGCCCCAGTTCCGCTCTGATATTGTGCGCCTGGCTCCCACGGGA
>PWKZ01000046.1 GCA_003559575.1 Bradymonadales bacterium
CGACTTCGAGAGGATGGCGCGCCTGGGCCGCCTGACCCCCGCCGCCTGGATGGAGGCCGCCGTGGGCGAGCCGCTGGCCGCCACCGCGTTGCTCGAGGCCGCCCGCACCTCGCTCGAAACACCATAATCGTCACATGCGCCCGTTTGCGACCCGCGGCAGGTCACTCGGATCCAGATGGCTCTCGCAGAGCCGCAGTAACCTCTCGGCGGCACACCGCTTGGCGGTGGTATCGAGCTTCCCGTCCCTGTCGAGCACCAGACCGAACCTCTCGCCGGCCAACAAGCGAGGTCCATCGGCCGCCGGCAGCGGCGAGATGAACAGCCGCAGCCGCTCCTCACCCATCGAGAGCGCCACGTGCAGCTCGGCGCGCCCGCTTCTGCTCCAGCGCACGGCCACCTCCTCGGGCCGAAAGCCGCACAACGGCTCGCGCTCGTCATCCTTCAACGCTGCGATGAGCGCACGGACGCGCGTCGCCACCCGCTCGAGCCGGGGCGCCAACGCCGCGCGCAACAGGTCCCGGCGCTCGGCGGGCGAGAGGGCGGCGACAAGCTCGCCCGCGGCCTCGCCAAGCGACCGCGCAACCTCGTCGAGCAGCCGCGCAGGCGGCACGGATTCGGCCATTCGGCGGGCGGTGTCGAGCACGATTTGGACACTCGGCGTCGGCGCGACCACTTTCCGGTGATCGAGGCCCTCCGCGCGCGCGAAGAGGCCGCGCTCGGCGGCCAACCGCTCGGCGCGCTCAAGGAGCCGCTCGGGCGCGAGTGGTCCGTCGACGCGCGCCACCGCCAGGATCGCCTCCGCCAACGCGAATAGATTCGAGTCGCCACCCGCGAGCCGCCCGATGAGCGTTCGCATGCGGCGGTGGAGCGGATCGCGCGCGAGCCGATCACCAAAGGAGTCGGTGCGTACGAGCAGACTGTAGATCGCGCTGACCCGCCGATCCTGGAAGCGCCACGGCAACTCCCGCTGGCGCTCGTCCTTGACACAGCCGGAGTCGAACAGCGCAAAGGCCGGATCCTCGAACTCCTCGGCCAGCACCCCGTCGCGGCGAGCCAGCAGCGCGACGCCGCGATCGTCGAAAATCTGGAGCCGCGAGGTGAGCAGGAGACGATCCGGCGGCAACTCGAGCCGCTTGAACGTGGCGAAATTGATCTCGAGATCGTCAAGCGTCGTCCAGGGGGTCATCAGGATGAACGACAGACCGCCGTGCTCGCGGTAGCTGAGCGCTCTCGGCCAGGCGCGCTCCAGGCCGCGCAACAGCAGGATCGCGCGTCCCACCGTCTCGGGCGCGAGCCCCTTGTTCAGCCGCTCGTTCTCGACCGCGGAGAAGTTCTCGGCTCCCATCGCGAAGAGGTGAATCACATGGCCGGCTTCTTCCAGGCGCGGCAAGAAGCTCTCGAGCACTTCGCCCTTCTTGAGCACCTCGTCGAAGCGACAGTAGAAATAAATCTGCGAGGGCGGCACCCGCGCCTCGAGCAGCGCCTCGAAAAAACGCCCCACCCGCGCGAAGACCGCCGCCCCGCGGATCAAGAACTCGGCACTAAAACGCTCGCGCGGGGTCGTGCGATGGGCGGCAACGAGCTGCGCGAGCGCCAACTCCTCTGGGCGCCTCGTATGCCGGTAGGCGCGATCCGGCTCGCCGCTGCAAAAGGCACAGGCCGCGACGCGATCACCAAACGGCGCGAGGGAGTCCAACGCGATCCCCCGATAGGCCGGGTTGCGCCCGAGCGGCGCATGGAAGAAGCACAGCGGGCCGGCGAGCACCTGCACCAGAGGTCGAATGCGGCGCGCCGAATCATTCATTAGCTCGCACTGATAGTCGGGGGTAACATGGTCGATGGTATGGCGCGAAATCGGCGGCGGAAGCGCCCCCTGGTCACGGAGCCGAGCCAGTCGCCACAGCGGCGAGCGCCCGGCGCTGTCCGGATCATCGCGATCCTTTTCGCGCAACCACTCCATCAGTGGGCCGGTCCCCTCTAGCCACAGCGCCAGCAAATCGAGATCATTTAGCGACAGCACCGGGTCGAGTTCGTTGACGGTGAACGCGGCGCGCGGCGCGTGGGCCTTGAGCCGCGCGAAGGCCTCTTCCTCGAGCAGCTCGTTGAGCAACACGTGGGTCGGTGAGTGCTGTTTCAGGACCTCACGAAGAGTTCGTTCCTCCTCACCGGTGAAGGTCATCCGAAAGCGTCCGGCGACCTCGGGCGCGGGATCATAGCCGAAGCACACATGACGAACGGGGATATTGCGACCGAGCGCGAAGCCGCGGACGAACGGAAACGCCGCGCTACGCTCCTGAAACAAGCGCGCGCTGGTCAGGAACTCAACTAGCAGCAAGCGAGGTGCGCCGGGGGAGAGCAAGAGGCATTACCTTCCGGGAGGCGCCAAACGGACACGGGCGCCTACCCGGGAGCACTATGCCAAGGCAGTCGCACCGATGGCAAGATTTGTGGATTTGCGCGATGATGCTTGCGGGCGAGGGATACATGGGACGAATTCTCGACATCAGTATGGGCTACGACTGCAACGCCTGGTGCGACTACTGCACGATCACTCCCTTGATGCGCGGGAGAGAACTCAGCACAGAGGCCATCAAGGCGGAGCTGCGGCTTGGGCAGAGCGCCTCGGCCGGCGGGCGCCCCTACACCCAGGTCCGCTTCGGCGGCGGAGAGCCCACTATCCGCGCCGACTTGCCGACTCTCATCCGCGAGGCCCGACTGCTGGGCTACCGCGAGATTGAGGTCCAATCCAACGGCCTCAGATACGCCAACGCCGATTACGTGAGCGCGCTCGAGAAGGCCGGGGTGACGTCATTCGCCATCTCCGTCATGAGCCACTTGCCCGAGCTTTACGAGTCGATTACCGGTGTCCCGCGGTCACGTGATTTGGTGCTGGCGGGCATCGCGCACATCCTCCGCCTCGGCACGACGGCACCCCGCGCGCGCGCGCCACACCTGACCGCCGACGTCATCATGAAGCGCGACACCTACCGGCACCTGCCGGCGCTTGTGGAGTTTTACGTCGCGCGCGGGGTGAAGGCGTTCGTACTCTGGCTCGTGAGCTTGAGCGACCGCAACGCGGCGTTCCCGGACAGCCTCGTCCCCGTGCGCGAGATGCGCCCTTCGATCGAGACCGCCTGTCGGATTGGGCGGGAGCGCGGCGCGTCCGTGCGCTCCCGCCACATCCCGCGCTGCATGCTGCCTTCGCTCGGCGAGGAGCATTTTGAGCTGACTCTGTTCGAGGCCGTGACGGTGGTAACTCCGGAGGAGCGCTTCGAGCTACGCGACTCGCTCATCTCCGCCAACCGCTATCTGCCGGTCTGTGAACGCTGCCGAGCGCGAGCCCGTTGCGCCGGGGTGCGCGCCGACTACCTAGATCACGTCGGCGCGAGCGAGGTCGTCCCGCTCCCCTGATTCGCCGCGCACCTCGCTACCGCCGGGAGGGCACCGCCGGGAGGGCCCAACGACCGCCCGCTAACCTCCGTCTGTGGCCTCCTCGATCAATTCCACGGCGGCGTGAAGAGCCTGCTCCTTGTCCTGGGTATCCACCGGCGAGTCCTGGTGATAGCAGACCGCAAACTTGGAGGTGAAGGCGAAGCAACCGCGCACCGAGCGGCGCGGCAACAAATCGACCACAATCTCCTCCTCGCCTCGCTTCAGGCGCACGTCGATGACCTCGTGTCCCTCGACCGTGAACCCCGGGCTGGCGCCGATGAACTCGAAGCCGAGGAGTCGCTCCCGCCCTTCGGCGCCAAGCTCCTCGAAACATCGACGGATTAGCTCGGCGTCGCGCTCACTCTCGGGCGCCGGAGGTGGCGGCCCGTCAGGTTCGAGCTCTTCGTCGGCCTCGCTCGCCGGTGGCTCGGGCGGCTCTTCGACCACAGGCGGCGGCGCGAAATGGGCCGCCACCTCCCGCCAATAGGTCGTCTCCGAGAAATCGTCTCCGCCCGCTCGCGCCAGATTGACGAGCTTGGACCACAGCGCGCCGGGATCGGCGAGAAGAGTCCCCGGGATGGTGCGGAGTAGCTCGCGGATCGTCTCCGCCAGGGCATCCTTCTCAGGCGCGAAGACCTCCTCATAGTCACCGAACAAACGCACGGCCAGGGCATAAACCGCGGCACTACGCGGATCCTCGAACCGCCACGGCAGACCCCGGCGCTGCGCCAAATCGGCGCGCGCGGTGTTCAGCGGCGGGAAATGGAGCGACCACTCCTGGGTCAACAATCCGTCGGCGGCGGCCCTGGCCGCCGCGGGCCCGCCGGCGGTCAACCGCAAACAGTTGGACAAGGACTCCGTTGTGATCCTCGATTGCGCCGGGGGCTGCTCGCCGATGGCGCAAAGCTCATCGAACCCGGTCCATGGGGAGAAGATGAACACCGCCTCCTCGAGCCCCAATGAAGCGGCGCTGAAGGAGTCGGGGTGGCGGCGCTCGAGCTCGCGGGCGCGCGCCACGGCCCGGCGCACCATGGCGGGCGCACCCAGCGCCGGCGAGACGGCGCGAGTACGCTCGGACAAGCTCCGCTCCACCGGAAACAGCAGCAGCAACTTGCTTCCGGAGGCCGCAAGCGCCCTCGCCGCGGCCTCCAAAGAACGCTCATGGGCGACTATCTGCGCGCCTGGGACCATGAGCACCAGCAAAACGGGCCCCTTGGCGGCCTCCGGCAGCCGGCGCGCGAAGGAGTCGAGCTCCGGCAGCAGCCCATCTCCCAGCAACAACACCTCGCGCATCGCGGGTGTCGCGGGTGAAGCATAAAGCGCACGCGCAAGCTGCTCAATTACGCGCTCAGGCACCTCGTCCGCCGGAAAGTCCCCAGGGTGGGGTAGCGGGGCGCGTGAGACTTCGATTACCCCTTGCTGCTTCGGGCTCCAGACGAGCGGGAACTCCCACATCCGGAAAGGGCCCGAGACCAGCCGAATCCGAGACGCCGCCCGCCGACTCTCGTCGTCGAGCGGGATCTTTTCGAAATCCGGCTCGCGCTCGGCAAAAAGCCCCCCGGCGGGAGCCGCGAGCCCAAGCCACTCGGCCAACAGTCCTTCCGGCGCGCCCACGTCCTCGAGCCCGGCGCCCGCCTCCCGAGTCTCCAGCGACAGCAGTGAAGGCGCAGAAGAGAGGGCGCTCAAGTGATCGCCGACCTCCCGGGGGAGCGAGTCGTAGGTGAGGATATGAGTGGGACCGAAATCGCGCGCGGCGGCCAGCAGAGGCGCCCAGTCTTCGGCCTCGGGAGTCTCCGCCCGCGCGGCGAGTAAGTCGCGCCCGCGACCGATCACCACCCAAAGAGTCTCGAAACCACCTCGTACGGCCCACCCCTGAATGAACGGAAAAGTCTCCGAGCCCATCGACCAAGGAGGATCCACACTCGTAAACTCCACGAGCAAAAGACGCCCCGTGTTCATGCGGTCTCCTTTATTGACAGCCTTCGATCACATGGAAGGGGGCCGCGACCGGCAAGGGGGTATCTGGAGCAAAGCTCAGGTCGTGCCCCGAAGGCCCGCCGTCGGTAATCCGCGACGGCGTGGGCTCCGCGAGATCATCCCACGACCAGACGGCGATGAGATCGGGCTCATCGCCGATGAGCGAGAGACGACGGCGCTCGTCGAGTTCAGTCACATCGAGCGCGCGCCGCCACAGGCGGACCTCGCCTATCGCCCCGTCAAACCGTGGCTCATCGAAAACGGGGTTGGCCCCAACGTATAAGGCAGCCGTGGTGTGCGTCAGCTCGACCCGGCTAGTGGTCTCGGCCACCTGCACCATCGAACCCTCGAGCCCCCCGACAAACAGCTGCGCCCGCGCGGGTTGGGTGGACACCACCGCCGCGACGTAAACCCACTCGCTCTCGGGGAGCACCTGGGAAGCGACCAGCTCATTCACAGGGAAGCCCAGCGGAAACAGCCGGAGCACCAACGAGTCGTCTTGCACCAGGAGAGCCCAGTCGCCCTCGGTGGAGGAGAGCTGTTTCGTCAAGACCTGGGTCACGGTCTCGTGATACTGATCGAGGCGGATCCACGCCTCGATGGTCAACTGCGCGCTCTCCCCAGGCGAGGGCAGCCCCGAGACGCTCACCCGCTCCAAGCCGTCGCCGGAGAACGACGCCGCGAGACACTCACATCGCGCCGGCTCGAAGAGGCAGCCAGCTTGAACGTCGCAGATCGGCACGGTACAGCGGTTGCCGTCGTCGGCGCACAGCTCGTCGTAGGGTACGAGCTCGCACTCTCCGGTCTCGGGGATGCATTCGTTGCGGGCACACTCGGTGTCCGGCCCTGAAGGGCAGTCGACTATGGTGTTGGGTTCGTGAACGCATTCAAATGGAAAATCGCTCCGGTCACAGACATAAAACCCCTCACAGAGGTTGTCTTCGTAGTACGGGAGGCAGTCGCTGTCGCGTTCGCACTCGCAAAGGTTTTGACCGGCCACGCAAACCCCGCTCTCGCAGAAGTCGTCCACGGTGCAAACGCGGCCATTGTCGCAGGGCCCGCCTTCATTGATCTCTCGAGTGACGCACTCGCCCGTCTCACTGAGACAAATGGTCTGCCGGCACTCGTTGTCGTCCGAGGTGTCACAGTCGGGGAGGGAATCGGGGTCGACTTCGCATCGATAGGGCTCACTGGACCGATCGCAGTAGAGCCACCCGGTGCAGAGATCACCGTCTTCGAAGGGCGCGCAGTCGCCATCCCGGCGGCACTGGTGGCAGATGTTTTCCCCCGCCACGCAGTGACCATCTTGGCAATAGTCTCCGACCGTACAGGGATCGCCGTTGTCACACGGCACATCGGAGAGGGTGAAGTCAACGCACCCGCCATGAGAGGGGTCGCAGACGTTCTCCGTGCAGGGGTTGCCGTCGTCGCAGCGGCTCGAGTCGGGGATGTTGAAACACCCCTCGGTCCGTGAACACCCCGCGAGAGTACAGTCGATGCCGTCGTCGCAGCTCTCTTCGATGGGCTCTCGACACGGGTTGAGGCAATCGGGCAGGCCGTCGCCGCTGTAGTCGGTGCAATCCAGACCGCAGAGCTTGTTGTACGGCATACAGTCCAGCTCGTTGGGCACGCCGTCGCCGTCGATATCCGGATCGGCGCAGTCGGGGATACCATCCCCGTCGGTGTCGGTATCGTCGTCGTCGGTCACTCCGTTACAGTCGTTGTCGAGCCCATCGAAACACCCGTAGGGCCCTATCTCAACAGGATAATAGGGCGGACCGAGGGCGCTGTAGTCGCAGGCCATCACTCCATTGTCGCAACGCACTGTAACTAGCGGGGCGAGCTCCGGAGAAGCGCAAACGCCCCGGCGGCAGACCTGATCGATGAACCGCTGCGCGTCCGCGCTTGGGACATCGGGGGTGGGATCAAACTGATCGGGGATGCAGTCGCCGTCGGAGTCTTCCACCGCCGAGAGCAGCGCGTCGATGACCCCGTTGCCGCTGGTGTCCATCGGGTTGAGCGGATCGCGCACTTCCTCCAGATCGGAGTAGCCGTCGCCATCGGTGTCCCACAACAGGGGGTCGGTACCAAGCCGCGCCTCGACTATGTTGGGGAGCCCGTCACCGTCCTCGTCGCCCCAGGCCGAGAGGCAAAAGCCTCCACCACAGACGCCGGTGGCGCAGTGCTCATGGCTCTCGCACGGCTCGCCGACCCCTTCTTCGGGTTCAGACTCGCAACCGAGCGCCGCAAACAACAGCAAGAGCAGCGCCGGACTCGCTCGATAGGCCGTCATGCGAACGCGCCGAACAAATGCCTGCATCAACCAACCCCTCCACCAAGCCAATCCCGTGCACGGGGTGCTAGTTCTCGGCCAACCATAGGGGAGACTATACACAGGCGCAACCGCGAGGCAACCCCCCTAATTCCCCATCAAACCGAGTACCGAGCGCGTCGAAACGGGGTGAGCTGCAAGGAAACAAGCCGAATCGGGCGCAGGCCAACGCAGCGCCTACGTTGAGCACCGATTCGGTGCAGGTGACGCCGCAGTTGGGCCTGAATCCGCGCGCGAATGCCGGTGCAGATGGGGGATTAGGGGATCTAAGCGAGGTTTCCGTGCCTTGGAGCCAAAGCTACATCAACAGAGAAAAACTGGGCAAGCGAAAATGATATGTGATGGGTCTTCATTTCAATACCGGATAGTCGTCGTCTGAGCCAAAGAACCAAACCTGATCGTCCCAGCCCTCATACATTATGTCACCGCCCTCGTCCGACGCTCCCTCGGCGTCCAAGACTGCGTCCGGTGTCCCCGCTCTCATCTGGGCGCGCGTTCTCCCATCCCCCCCATACTCCGAGGTCTCCTGGCCGGAGCTGTCCTTGTCCCAATAACAACCCGTTCTCGCGCCATGATCGCCGTAACCGACGAGGCCGCCCACGAAATCCTCTCCCTCGACTCGCCCCGTCGAGTAGCTGTTCGTGGTGTAGCCGTTGCACACACCGACCAGACCGCCGACTGTATTACCACCGCCGTCTCTTCCCCGGACACTCCCCCGCGCATAGGAGTCGTCAATCTTGCCCCGGTTCATATGGGTTCGACCGACGAGCCCGCCCAAGATCGAATTTCCCAGGACATCGGCATAGGACGCGCTCATGTCGATCGAGCCCATGTGGTACCCCACGAGCCCCCCGACTTCCCTGTTCCCGACGACCTCCCCGCTGACGACGGAGCGCACCACGTTCCCTTCGCAGTATCCGACGAGCCCACCGACGAACTCGTCACCCTCGACCTCGACGTCGCTCAACACGACATTCGCGATGAGCGAGCCGGACTCCGTGTAGCCGAACAAGCCGATGAACTTGGAGGCCCCCCGCCGAATGACCAAGTTGTGGATTTTCATGTGCGCGCCGTCGTACGTCCCAAAGAACTCGTCGCCCTGCGGCCCGATGGTCTCCCAACCATCCCCCTCACCATAAGCGGCGAGGTCGAGCGTCGCTACCTGCCTGAAGTGGGCGTCGAGATTCAGCCTCACGTTGTCGAGCTGCGCGGCGGTGCCGACCAGGAAAGGATCCTCGCTGCTCCCAGTGCCACCGGCGTAGCCCGTCTCGTCATCGTGCGGGACCGGCGCCAGCCCAAACTCGACGAGCTCGTCGGAGTCGGTCACCTCGAAGCTGTCCTCGTGATCGTAGCGACCGTCGAGAGACGCGCTGAACCAATACTCACCACTCTCTAGCTCCACCGCGGCGAGCCCATCGCTCTCTGTGGTCAACCTCGGCGCCACGGGGTGCGCGCTGAACGGATCTCCGCCGGCGAAGATCTCGATCCGCACCCCCTCGAGGGCGTCGTCGACCGCGAACGTGACCGTGAACCCGTCGGTCACGCTCTCCTCCACGAAGGTCGCGACGAGGTTCTTGTCGCCATCCATTGTCACCATGATCTCGGCGAAATCCCCGGTGGCGTCGCCGCTCCAATCCGCAAACTCCCAACCGGTGGCCGCCACCGCCTTGACCTGCACCTCGGCGCCGTCCGCGAACTCGCCGGTGTACGGCGCGTCCACCGGTGAGCCATCTACCTCGATTGCGCCCTGCCCCTCGGTGAGCACCGCCAGGGTATAGCCCGGTTGCTGCGGCGCGCCCTCCTCCACGAAGGTCGCGACGAGGCTCTTGTCGCGATCGACCGTGACGGAGATCTCATAAAGTGCCTCGACGACGTCGCCACTGAAGCCCTCAAACTCCCAGCCGGCGGCCGGCACGGCCCTGACCAGCACTTCGGTACCGTCCGTGAACTCGCTGATGAACGGCGTCTCCACCGGTGAGCCGTCGACCTCGATCGTGCCCTGCCCCAGGACGGTCACCTGCAAGGTGTAATCGGGCTCATGGACAGCGCCCTCCTCCACGAAGAGCGCCCTGACCTCGGCGCCGCCGACGAAACCGGTCAGCGTGATCTCCCGGGACTCCAGGTTGGACTCTTGGCCGTACTCGGCGCCAATCACCGCCCACGAGGCAAAACGGTGGCCATCGGCAGCGGTCGCGCGCAGCCGCAAGGCGCTCTCAGGTGCGATGGCGCGGGTCCCGTCTTCGACCAAGCGCCAGATGTCTCCCACTCGCTCCTCGATAACCCCGTTCGCCCCCGAGTCGATCAGGATATCGACCGTCTTGGCGTCGTCATCACATCCGCCGGTGAGCACCAGCGACAACAAGATTAGCTGGGCGAGTAAGGCTCTCAACATGACCGAACAACTCATTCTTGCACCCTCCCTTTGGGTTACGCGCGCCAGGATCCCGGTTCATTGCCGCCAATTCAGTTATGTCGCCCACGCGAACAACCGACCCGGTTGGGGCAATCACTCTGCACCAATCCCTGTCAGACTAGCACGTCGCCCCCCAAATCCTCAATCCTAAACACGGGTGTCGGCGCGCCCTTAGCCTTATTGGGCCGTCCTTCGTGTTTCCTAACGTGTTTCTTCTCTGGACCGCCGTCTGTTCACCACGAAGAGCACGAAGAGCACGAAGGGGTCAGAGGCTCATCTGCGGCATCACACCGAAACCGGTGCGCGACGTAGGCGCAGCGCCGGCAACTCCGGTGCTGGAGCACGGGTGTCGGCGCACCCTTAGCCTTAGGGCCGGCTTGAGATCAGGTGTCCGTTAGTGTCCCCTTCCTGGTGAAATCTGCCGGTGGGTGTCTTCCTTGTGCGCGCTGCGGCGTCGTATGCGCTTGCTCAGCGCCTTGAAGGCCAAGGCTAACGACGGAGCTGCGAAGAAAAGTGCTCGTCAAGCGCCAATGGTTCAGAGATGCCTCCAGCCAGACGATCTGCGACGAGCGCCATGAGCTCCGCGGCGCCCTCGGCGGTGAAGACCGCTTGCACCCGCACGAAGGCGCCCGCGGCGACCGCCTCGATTCCGAGGACGTTATCCACCTTGAGCCCCCCGGGCGCCTGCCCGGGTGTGGAGGCGGCTTGCGCCGCGAACTCGGCCCGCAGCGCCTCGAGCTCTCGGCTCACGGCGGCGCGCTCCTCGCTCGCGGTCTCGCCCACGCCATCGCGAGCCGCCCGACCGAGGACCCCCGCGAGCCGCTCCAACCGCTCGAGCGTGTAACGCTCGCAGTCGCGTCGCGCCTGCTCGGTGGCGTCGAGCATGGCAGCGCCACGGCGGCGCTCGTGCCAGGTGGAGAGCCACCGCGCCGCCTGGGCGGCCTCTCGCCGCCCCGCGTTGCGAAGCCTGGCCGAGAGCCCGAACGGCGCGTCATCGCGAGGACCGAAGGATCCCTCGACCAACGGTGAGTCAAAGTGTCCCCGAACCATGGCGGCCGGATCGAGGGTCGCCAGGGGATCGTCCCACGCCACGAACCACACCGGTCCCGCGCGCCGCACCTTTTGGGCCGCCTCGCGGCGGTGGCCGATATCGTCGATGGCGAGTCCCATCTCAACCACCTCGATCCCGGCCGCCACCACCTCGGGCGCGCCCAGCAAGACCAAGTCAGAGGCCAGGAAGGTCGGAGGCTCTCCGTGAGCCTCGTGCAACGCCGCCGCGCAGTCGTCCCCGAACCGCCCGCGCATGACCAGCGCCGCGCGCCGGTCGCGGGTCTCGTACATGACCGCCTCCACCTCTTCACAGTCGTGATTGTCGAGCGCCGCGGCGATGGCTTGGGCCATCGCGTGGTGCGGCCAGCTCTCGACCACCATCGCGAACGCATCGCGCGCCCGGTGATCGGCGAGGCGCAGCCCCAGGACCAGACGAGAGTTGGCGGGGACGTGCCCCCACACCCACACCCTCGTCCCGGACGGTCTGTTCGTGCCCGGCGACGACCCAGAAGGCAAGATGCGCTTCGTCGTCTTGCCCAAGCCTACCGATGAGGAGATCGTGGATCTCACGACGCGGGTCGTGCGGCGCCTGATCCACGTTGCCAGGAAGCACAAGAAGGAGCGTGGGGAGGAGGATCCCTCCGCCGAGCCCGAGGAGCAGCTCCTGCGCGCGTGCGTGGCGGAAGCCGCTCCAGCTCGGAATAGGTCAAACGGAATTCGAGCTCCTGCGCGCGTGCGTGGCGGAAGCACTGCGTAGCCCGAGCCCAAAGCCGTCCGAGAGAACCGCACAGCTCGTCCCAAACAAGCCGCTCACGGCGCGCCTCGACGGCTTCTCCTTGCATGCCGGGCGGTGTGTTCCGGCGTTCAGCCGCCCCGAGTTGGAGCGTCTGTGCAGCTATGGCTTGCGGCCCCCGTTCTCGGCCGAACGCTTCTCCCTCATGGACGACGGCAGGGTGCGTTACGAGCTCCCCAAGCCCACCGCCTCCGGCCATACCGCCATCCAGCTCCAGCCGCTGGCCCTGATGCGCCGGCTCACCGCGATTCTACCAGCGCCATATGCACGCCTGGTGCGGAGCCATGGGGTGTTCAGCGCGCGCTCGCGTTTTCGCCACCGCCTGCC
>PWKZ01000056.1 GCA_003559575.1 Bradymonadales bacterium
GCCGTCATGGGTCTCCATCTCCTCGACCACCTGTTCACCATTCACCACGGTTCTCCGGTATTTTTAGAAGCCAGGGAGCTCACCATACTAGATTTTGTCCCACTCCTCCATCCCCGGCTCTTAACTGGCCGGCCTTTGGCACCAATTCGCGCTCATTTCACAGTCATGCCGTGCACTTATGGTGGGGCAGATTTGACCTTGAATATTGCTATCTTACCTTGTTCACGAGAGCGCGCCCTAGTGGCGCGCCGCATTTGATTCGGAAAGGAAGATCACCATGTTCAAGTCGCTCACTCCTCTCCTCATCGTCGTTCTCATGTGGGCTTTCGGCTGTAGCGACGACCCCGTTGCTTCCCCCGACCAGTGTGCCGCCTCCACCGCCGAGGACGGCACGGTGACTATCGACTGTGGAAGCGGCGGCACCGCCACTCTGGCTCCGCCCGAAGGCCGGCCCACGCTTTTATTTGACACCGTCGACGCCACAGAGGAGGAATGCCCCGAAGGTGGCTCCGTGATTCAGGTCGGACATGATCTAGACGAAGACGGTCAGCTCGACGCCGGCGAGATTGAAGAGAGGATCGTCGTCTGCGATGGAAAAACAGGCCCCCAGGGGTACAGCACACTGATTGACGTCACCGTCGAGCCTGCCGGCGTAAACTGCCCGGCCGGCGGACAGCGCATCGACACTGTCCTCGACCTCAACGCCGACGAGATCCAAGAGACCTCGTATGTGTGCAACGCCGAAGACGGTGACGACGGCGAAGCCGGACTCTCAGCCCTAGTTGAGATCTCCGAGGAGACGCCGGGTGAAAACTGCCCCTTCGGCGGGCAGCGCGTGGACACCGGCCTCGACCTCAACGACAACGGGGAGCTTGATGAAGACGAGATCATGGAGACCGCATACCTCTGTGAGAGATCCGTCCGCTTCTCCGGCGAAGGGATCCTGCATGACCTCAAGCTCGACGAAGTGACCGCTTCCGGCTGGGAGATCTGCCACCAAGATCTTTACGGCGAAGCCTCCCCGAACTTGACGAGATCACCGACTGCGACGGCGACCACCTCATGCTTGCCTGTCGAGAGACGGACTCCGAAACGATCATCCTGGCTGCCGCAGACCGGACCACCTTGGTAACGCAGCAGGTAGATGACGACCGCACGGAACATCACGTCTCCCAAGGGGTGGGGTGGTACCCTAATTCCCCACCTGCACCGGCATTCGCGCGTCGCTACGGGGCCATCTGCGGCGTCAGCTTCACCGATTTTTTGCTCGACGTAGCGCTGCTACGACTGCGCTCAAATCGGCTTGCTTCCTTGCAGCTCACCCCGTTTCGACGCGCTCGGTGCTCGGTTTGATGGGGAATTAGGGTGGTACTACTCTCCCGAACACTCTTGGGGCTTCTTCCGCGCCGGCACATCGCTGAATCGCAACGAGTGCGACGTGGCCCAAACCTACGCGGAAGACCGCCTCTGCTGGCATACCTCCGATGGTTCCCGTGGATTCCGCTGCGGCGCAACGAGATGGCTCAACGACTCCACCGACTATCAGCGCCTGATCCTGACCTTCTGATCCGCCCACCCTTTTGCCGAAAATCCCGATCAGGCGACCAGGAGCGCAATTACGCAGGCCGCGGAGACGAGCCACAGGGTCAACCCGATCTCATGGGCTTTGCCGACGAGCAGCTTGATGATGGTGTAGCTCAGGAACCCCCACAGGATGCCCTGCGAGATGTTGTATGTGAGGGGGATCAAGATGAAAGCGAGAAAGGCGGGGATGGCCTCCTCGAAATCGGCCCACTTCACCTTGACCAGCGGTGCCATCATGTACAGGCCGACTATGACGAGCACCGGCGCCGTGGCCACCGCCGGCACGAGCGCTAGAAGCGGGCTCAGAAAGATGAAGGGGAGGAAGAGGATCCCGGCGAAGACCGCCGTCAGCCCGGTGCGCCCGCCTTCCTCGACCCCGGCGGCGCTCTCGATGTAGGCCGTCCCGCTCGATGAGCCAAAAAGGCCAGAGGAAGTCGTCGCGAGCGCATCCACCAACAGCGCGCGACCGACATTCTTGGGAGTGCCGGTCCGCTCGTCAATGAAGCCGCCGGCCTGGCTGACCCCGACCAAGGTGGAGATGCTATCGAACATGTCGGTGAACAACAGGGTGAAAACCGGCGCAATCATGCCGACTGCCATCACCCCCACGATATCCAACTTGAAGAAGACCTCGAAGCTCGGCAAGGCGAAGACGGACTCCGGCGCGTTCACCAGCGGCTCGCCCCCGGACGCCGTCAGGGTGGCGCTCACCGCGGCGGCCAGCAGTGACATGGCCACGATCCCGATGACGAGCGCCCCCTTGACCCGCTTGATTATCAGCAGAGCGGTCAAAAACAGGCCCATGAGAAAGAGCAGGACTTCCAGGCTGAGGCCGCCGAACCCCACGATGGTGGCCGGCTCGTGGACGATGAAATCGACCGCCGTCAGCCCGATGAGCGCCAGCAGCACACCGATCCCCGCCGCCACCGCGTACCTAATCGCGGCGGGGATCGCGGCGACAATCTTTTCGCGCACCCGGAGCAGTGTGAGGATCACAAAGATGACGCCCGAGACGAACACCGCGCCCAAGGCCGTCTCCCACGGAACCCCCATCCCCAGCACGATGGTGTAGGAGAAGAACGCGTTGATCCCCATCCCGGGGGCGATCGCAAACGGCAAATTCGCCACGACGCCCATCAGGATCGAGCCCAGCGCGCTCACCATCACGGTCGCGAACAGGACACCGGCGAACGGCATGCCCGCATCCGCCAGGATCCCCGGGTTGACCACGATGATGTAGGACATCGTCAGGAACGTCGCCACACCGGCGCGAAACTCCGTGCGCACGTCGCTCCCGTGGGCCCTCAGTTGAAACAACTTCTCCATCGCGCCCCCAAAGTGTCGGTCGAAAATTCCACCATCCGCTGATCGTTTAGCACAGCCGGGAGATCTCGCCCGGAGTCACTCCACCGCCGGGGCATCATAGACCTCATGATCCAATTCGCCCTCGGCCTTGGCGACGAGGGTGGCGACCATCGAGTCGCCCGTCACATTGGTCATGGTGCGCATCATATCCATCAA
>PWKZ01000165.1 GCA_003559575.1 Bradymonadales bacterium
CCCCCCTTGTAATACCCGGGCCCCGCCGGCTTCGCTGGTGGGGGGGGGGGACGCGGTCCCCCCTTGTAATACCCGGGCCCCGCCGGCTTCGCTGGTGGGGAGGGGGGACGCGGTCCCCCCTTGTAATTACTCCTGTGCCTCGGGGGGTGGCTCTCCGTCGTCGAGTAGCAGTAGCCCCCTCGCCGATACAAAGAGACCGTCGGGCGAGACCTGCCGCACCTTGCCCTCCAGAGTCTCACCGCGGCCGACCTTGAAGTCGGTGACGGGTGAATATTTGCCGCCAATAACCATCAGCGGCCGGCGATCCCTGGAGAGGTCATCAACGATGAAGGCGTGCGGTGGCAGGGTGCAGTTATCGTCCTGCTCGGGATCGCAGATCTTGATTTCACTGACAAACCCCTTGACCTGGACGCGCTCGTCGATCAGGTCGGGGACCGCGGCTTGCAGGCCGGAGACCGAGTATGATCCGTCGGGGTAACGCGCCACCACCTGCGCGGCGCTGAAATCGGGCGCCTCCGGCAGCTGGGCCCTCTCGCTTATCGCTGGTGGTCGGGTACGCACCATCCGTCGCTCCCGCTCACAGGCGCCCGTGAAGATCAGGCAAGCCAACGCCAAGATGGACCCGGGGGCGACAAGTTGCCGTTGCGTGATGGTCATGGCGGCCCTCTCTTTCTCGCTCAGTTGCGACGGAGCTGGCCCGGCGTCCGGGACAACGGCGCCGGGATGTATGCCGATTGGTGGCGCGAAGCACTGCCAATCGGGTGCTTTCTTGGTTGATGGGACGCTGTGGAGTCAAGTCGCGAGAGCTCCGAGGCGGGGAGCACCTTGAACTCGATATGCTTCACTCGAGTGCCATCGGGCAGAGCGCCAAAGGACCGCTTGTAGCACTCGCCGAGGCGCATGAAGCGTTGCCGCGAGGGCTCATGGGCGACTCCTATCAAAACTCGTCCGCGCCGCGCCTCGAGCACCGCGGACTGACGCGCCAGTGAAGCGCCGACTATTTGTTCCCAACGGTGGCGCGCCAGCGCCACGCTGAGCGCGTCGGTCCGCGCGCGCTGCTTGAAAATCTCTCCGAGCGACCTGGGCTCGTCTTGCGAGCGCCGCCGATCCATCACTTGAACCTCCATGCCGCCCACGCGTCCGATATCCTCTTGGGTCAAGCATGTACCACGCGCAGGCGGCGCCGGTCAACGCTGAGCCGACGATTATGGTGTCTCAGAAGTTCATCTGGGCGCGGAGGAAGATCATGCTGGGCCCGGTGAGCGGGCTGCCGAAGACGGTGTCGGTTTGGCCGAGATAGATGAGGCCGCCCAAGGTTAGCTCCATGCCGCCCCAAGGCCGGCCGGTGAGCTGTGGGTAGAGAACCGTGCTTTGATCCTGCAAGCAGAAGATCGTAAAGAGGCGCAGGAGGATGCGGTCACTCAGGAACTGGAAGTCCGAGCCGGCCACCAGGTAATCGTTCAAGTGAGCCCTGCCGAACTCGTCGACAAAGCCATGAAGATATTGGACATTGACGTACCACCACGGAGTGATGGTGTAGTCCATCCCCACCACGGCCTTGACGAACACGTCGCCGCTGACTTCCACCGCATGGCGGGTGCGGCCCACCGGCAGGACGGTCGGGCCGCCGCCGAGGTCGACTATTGCGTCGGATTCGCGCACCTGGAGGTTCAAGTCGTCGTGAAAGACCAGCGCCACCTCGGCCCACAGCCCGGCCCCCCAGAGGAACTCGAGGGAGGTCGCCATGTCGACGCCCACCATCTGAATGCGCGGATAAACCAGGCGGATGCGGTTGTGAACCAGTGACTCCTGAAGACATGGGGTCCCCTCGGGGCAAATCCCCTCGATGAGCTCCAGCAGCTCGGTTCCTCCGCCAAGCCTGATCTCCGGCAGGGTCACATCTTCGGCGTAGACCGCTTCAGGCTGGGGGATCCCGTCAAAACCACGGTAGTAGCTGAAAGCGAGATCTACTCCGAGAAGGTTGAAGCCCACTCGGGCGCCCACCTGCATATTGCGCAAGTGGACATCCGGCTGAGCCACCTGGACATCGTAAGACAGATCCCCGCCCTGTCGGATGAAGGCCCCCTGGAGGTCAAAGAGCCCCGCCATCAACTCCGAGTGGAAGCGCCCCCTGGCGTACTGCGGGTCCGTGAACGCCGTGAGCCCCGACTCGGGGAGGATCGCGCCTCGAAACACCGGCACCAGCGCCACCTGGAACATCAACTCGTCAAAAATGGTCCGCTTCTCTCCGAAGACGGCCCAGCCCGGAGCCCAGTCGAGGAGCACCATCTGGTTGGCCACCGACGCCCCGAAGCGGATCGGATCGTAGAGGTCGAGAGAGTTCAGCGCCCGCGTGGGGTTGAACATGTCGCCCGTCCCCCAGGGGACCACCAGTCGTCCAAGGGTCAGGTCGAGTCCTTCGAACCCGAGATCTTGGAAGCGGACATAGAGCGCTTCTGATCGAATCCGAAACGGATCCACCTTCTCCGGAATCGAGAAGTCGGACATTACTCCGGCATCCTGCCTGCCGGTGAAGATGAGGGTCGTGTCGGCGAGGGCGCGGACATGGCGGCCGGCGCGCAAATCGAACCTCACTCGCCCCTCGGTCTCGTTTCTGAGGAAGCGCGGATGGCTGCCCGTGTCCGGTTTTTCGAGTAGCCCGGGGAGCGAGAAGCGGGCGTCGCTGGCGATGTGGCCGCGATAGCCGATACTCACCTGCCCGCGCGCCGGCCTGGGGGCAAGCACGGCGCAGAGAACCACCGCCGCGAGCGGGACTAACGCGAAGTGGCCGACGAGGACAAACCGAAGGGGTGCTCTGGTGCTCATGGTAATCAAAGTCCGCGGACCAGTGTGCGCCGCGTGAACACACGCGGCGAGATGTCGTGGTTGGCCCTGAAGCCGGTCATCGTCAGCTCCGAGCGGTGGTCGTTGTTCAGGTGGTTGGTCATGATCAGGAAGGACTGGACGCCGTAATCTTCGCTCTCGAAGGTGCGCATCCGGGAGCGGGTCTGGGTGCGGGCGTGTCGCCCCTCGTCGTCATAGTATTCTTGTTTTTTCATCTGGACGGTCTTCTTGCAGACGTGCAGTTTCAGCTTGGGGTAATCG
>PWKZ01000058.1 GCA_003559575.1 Bradymonadales bacterium
AAGGCTTCTAGCCTCGGTGGCGGGCTCTTGGCCCGCCACTGCCGGCGGCCCCGGTATGCCCGGGCAACGGTATCGGCAGGTCCCCGGTGTGCCGGTCCCCGGTGTGCCTGGCACCCCCCTGGCACTGATCTCTTCGAAGCCGAGCGCCACATCGAACGCCGCTGGCATGGGACGGAGCCCATGCCGTCGGCGAGACGCCGACGAGCCGTCGCTGACGACGGCGGTCCCGGTGCACGAGCTCGCCGACCCAAAAAAAGCGAAACACGAGCGTTAGTTAGGGACGGCCTTCGTGTTTCCCAACGTGTCCCCTTCTCGCTCTTCGTGCCCCTTCGTGGTGAAATCCGGCTGGGCTGATTATGCCGGCGCGCTCTAAGCCGCCGTCACGTCTTGTCGGGCTCGCCCGGCGTCGCCCCAGGCACACTGTACCTCTTCAGCTTGCGATACAATGTCGCCGTTCCTATCCCAAGCTGCTGGGCGGTTTGGGTCTGGTTGCCGTCGTTCAAGGACAGCACGGCCAGGATGTAGTCTTTCTCGAGCGTCTTGAGCGGCAGGACGGCGCCTGGGCGCAACACCATCGTGGGAAGCGCCAGGCGAGCTTCCTCCGGTAGATCATCGACGTCCACGCGGTCGCCGCGGGCGAGGGCGACGGCCCGTTCCATGGCGTTTTCGAGCTCTCGCACATTCCCCGGCCAATCGTGGCGCAGGACTTGATCTGCGGCCGCCGTTGTCATGCCCTGGATATCGCCGCCCATTCGCGCCACAGCCGACGAAAGCAGCGTGCGCGCCAGCGGCAGGATGTCGTCGCGCCGCTCACGCAGCGACGGGACGCGCAATTCGACGACCTTCAAGCGATAGTAGAGGTCTTGCCGGAAGGTGCCCTCGACGATCGCGTCGGTCAGATCGCGGTTCGTCGCGGCGAGGACGCGCACGTCCACTGGACGGCTTCTGTTCTCACCCACGCGGCGCACCTCCCGCTCCTGAAGCGTCCGCAACAGCTTGGCCTGCATGTTCGGCGAAACATCTCCCACCTCGTCCAGCAGCAACGTGCCCCGGTTGGCCGCCTCGAACAGACCGGGACGGTCGCTAGTGGCGCCGGTGAATGCGCCGCGCGTGTGGCCAAACAACTCGCTTTCGAGCAGGGACTCGGAGATGGCGCTGCAGTTGACCGCAACGAACGGCCCGGCCGCGCGGTGGGATTCGTCGTGGATGAGCCTTGCTATCCGCTCTTTGCCCACGCCGCTTTCGCCCGTGATGAGGACCGTGGCGTCCACTTTCGCCACGCGGCACGCCAGCTCGACGCAAGCCCGCATGGTGGCGCTTTGCACACACAGGCCATGAGAATCCAAGTCGCTCCGCGCCACTCGCCGCAGCACGCGGCGGTGCGCTTGCAGTTTGGCTTCGATGGCCTTCAAGGTCTCCAGCACTCGCGAGAGCGAGACATCGAGGCTGTCCTTGAGGCGATTTCCGTTGAAGAACGCCAGGTCGTCGGCCCGCTCTGCGCCCCACGCGGCGCGGGTGCGTCCGACGAGATGGCAGGCGGCGTGGCCCTGCACGACACAGCGTTGCTCCACGACGTAGACCTCCGTACCCACGGTGTGGCTGGCGTAGCCGCTGATGAGACCACAGATCGTCCAACACACCGGGTATTCGGCCCGTCCGTAGTGCAACATGTGCTGCTCGGCTTCGTAGGACTCGAGCAGCATGGCCCCCTCTTCGCGAAGCATATCCTCGCTGCCGGACTGCATGCGAAAGAGGCCCTCCATGGTGAAGATGCGCAGCCCGGCGAGCCGCCACTCATCGTTGTCGGCCCACGGAAACTCGGTCTTCATGGCGCCCGCGAGTCGCCAGCCATGAGCGAAACCAAACTGGGTGAGAACCGTGCGCGCCGCGGTGGCGCCGAAGTTCTCGACGAGGTATTGCCGCAAAACCCCCAAGGCGACGGCGTCGATGAGGAGCGCCCGCTGTCCGGCGAAGCGAATCGACCCACCCTCCAGATCGAGATCCAGTAGCTCTTCGTGGTGAAGATCCGTGACGCGCATTCGCTTCTCCTGCTGTCGATGTTCCCGCGGCTCCCCCACCTGCATATGTTTGCCGACTGACGACGGCACCGCCATCACATTGATACCAAGGTATGCCTTTTTGAATGGAAACACAAGCGCCACGTTTGGCCACACCGGCATTCGGCGGCCGAGGCGACCTGGCACGAGACGTGCAGCTTTGTGCGCTTGGCCGCGGCCCGAGCCGCTCGACTCGACTTCCACCAGGGGGCCCCGGGCGCCGCGCCGAGACGCGCTAAAGGCGCCAGGAAAAGGACCGAACCAATGGACAGGGCTCTTAGAGGCAGCGAGCGTCGTTACGAACAGGCAGGCCGAAAGGAAATCTGGCACTCCTTCTCTCCCCCTGGCCATCCGACCGGTCTAATCCAAGGGTTCGGCGTCCTCGTCGCCTTCGACGAGATGCGCCTGCCGCCCGGCGACAGCCTCCTCCTGTACTTCAACGACGAGCTAGAGACGGCCATCTACGTCTACCAGGGCGCCATTTCGCAATCCGAAGTCGGTGGTATCTCGGAGGTGCTGCAGACTGGAGAGTTCCAGTGCATGTCTTCCGGGCGCGGCGGGCCGCGCATCGAGACGAGCGTCTCGCGGTCCAGGCCTGTGCAGCTGTTCCGCATCGCCCTCCGGCCCGATGAAATAGGACTCACGCGCGCCACTGCACACAAACGGTTCACCGCGGCACAACGACGCAACACGCTCTGCGTCGTGGCTTCGTCGGACGGTCGCGAAGGATCCCTGCGACTCCACCAGGATGCGATAGTCTACTCCGCTGTCCTGGAACCCGGTCAACATGTCGCTCATGCACTCGAACCACAACGAACCGCGTGGCTACATATCGTCCGGGGGTCGGCGGTCTTCGAGGATCTCGTGCTGAGCGAAGGGGACGGTATCGGCGTGGCCCTGGCGTCCGCCATCGCGCTCACCGCACAGGAAGACACCGAGATCCTGCTCGTCGACCTCGGCCCGCCCCCGCTAGTGCGGAACGTGTCGGCCGAACCCAGCGGCCCGACGGTGCGCTTCACGTCTCCGGACGGCTGCTTATGAGCAAAGGCCGGCGTTTCGCGCAGTGCGGGACGCGGGCGCGGTAGTGGACACACAGCGAGACACAAGGAGACGAAAATGAGTGAATTCCGGAACAAATTGTTTGGCAAGATCAAACAAACGGTGGGCCGCGTGACGGGCAATGACCGCCTCCGGCGTAAGGGGGAGCGCGACCAACTGCGAGGCGAAGCCGAAGGAGCGATCGCAGATGTCAAGGACGCAGCGACAGCGACGACCGAGAAGCTCAGCCACAACGTGAAGGGGCGTCTGAAATAGCGGGACACTCGATTCTTGCAACAACGAGAGGGGTATAACGATGAGTTTGTTGACCGTGTTGATTATCATCCTGGTCGTGTTGGCCATCGGCGGCGGCGGGTGGGGTTATTCCCGCTACGGTGCCATGGGCTGGTCGCCGGTAGCCATTCTTCTCATCATCGCGGCGGTGCTATACTTCACCGGGTACATCAAGTTCGGCTGACCCAGTCCCCGACCACCCGGCTAAGGAGCCAGGTCGGAATAACCTGAGCAGGTTATTCTGGCTGACTCCCTAAACCGGCCCGCCGCGGTGACCGTCTCGAGCCGCGTGCGAGACACCGTCACAGTGTCGAGCTGGAGCGCGAACACACCGGACGCCCGGCCGACGCGGTTAATCATTCCGGTGGCGTGGCGATCAATTCGATGGACGCCCCCACATCGTGTTCGCCACGCCGGGCGAAAGGCGCCGGGCGCAGGGAAGCCATTGGATTCGGGCGGCGGCACGCGACGTGGAACACCGAGTCCACGGGGGTGACGAAGCAGATGCTGTGGGCCTTGCACGCGCCTCCTGGATGGGGGCGCTGCATGGGCTTGGCACGTCGATCGCATAGGCATGTCACAGCCCCCGTCCCGGTTCCGATGTGAGGTGGGGCCATGGAGGCGCAACGACATGTATGAGCGACGCCCGTCCGGTCCCGAGCCCGCTGTGTCCTCGAGCGAAACCCCGCGCGGCGACCCAGCACAAGCGTTCCACATCACGTGCGCGGTCACGGACACCGATCCGGCCTGTGGGGCGGCGGTGGTGAGCGTGGCCGGAACGTTGACGTTCACGAACGGCGCCGCGTTGTGGGAGACCCTCCATGCCGCACTCCCGGGCGATCCACAGACGGCGTTGTGCTTCGACCTCTCCGCGGTCGATGTCATCGACGGCGGCGCGATGGCGCTGCTCGTGCAGACGAAGTGGGACCGCGAGACCGCCGGCGCGCGCTGCGAGTTCGTGGGCGCCAGCGGCGCCACGGCTCAGCTTCTGGAGCTCCTGGATGGAGACGCGAGCCCGACGGTGCCACCGGCACGACCACACGTCGGTTACTTCGGCCAGTTGGGCAACCGGACGTTAGCCACCCTACGCGAGGTACAGCTCTTTCTTGCCTTTCTGGGCAGCATGGTCCTGGAAGTGGGGGGCGTGCTCCGGCGACCGCGCACCGCAAACTGGAAAGACGTCGCACCGGTCATGACGCGGACCGGCGTGGACGCGGTCCCGATCATCGTACTCATCACGTTCCTCATCGGGTTCGTCATGGCCTTTCAGTCCGCCGTACAGCTCAAGCAGTTCGGCGCCAACATCTACGTCGCGGATCTGGTAGCGCTCTCGATTACGCGCGAGCTTGGCCCGCTAATGGTCGCCATTGTGGTATCGGGCCGGTCGGGGGCGGCCTTCGCCGCCGAGCTCGGCACTATGAAGGTCTCCGAGGAGATTGACGCCCTGCGCACGATGGGCATCGGCCCGTTGCGGTTCCTCGTGTTCCCGCGCGTCCTCGCGCTGTTTCTCGTCATGCCCGTGCTCACGCTGATCGGTGACGTCGTGGGCATTCTCGGGGGGCTCGTCGTCGGCGTCGTGAACCTCGACATCACCGTCGTCGGCTACCTCCACCAGACCCAACGCGCCCTCGACGTTTGGGATGTGTTCCAGGGGTTGATCAAGGCGTCGGTCTTTGGGCTCGCGATCGGGCTCATCTCGTGTTCCCAGGGGCTCATTACCACAGGCGGCGCCGAGGGTGTGGGGCGACGAACGACCGCAGCGGTCGTTGCGTCGTTGTTTACCCTGATCCTACTCGACGCCGCCTTCGCCATCACCCTCCACGAGCTTGGCCTATGACGACACCCTCCATCACGGTCCGGAATCTGACGATGGGCTGGGACGAGTTGATTCTCCTCGAAGACGCGTCGTTCGATGTCGCGGAAGGGGAGGTCTTCGCCATCCTCGGTGCGAGCGGCTGCGGCAAATCGACGCTGCTACGTTACCTGACCGGACTCGACGAGCCCATGGCCGGCACCGTCAGGCTCGCCGGTATCGGCGCGCCGACACTCGAGGTCGGGCGGCCGGCCTACGGCGTCATGTTCCAGTCCGGAGCCCTGTTCGGCTCGATGACGGTTGGGGAGAACCTCGCGCTCGCGCTCAACGAGTGGACCCGTTTGCCGCGCGCCGCGGTGTCCGCCATCGTGCGCGCCAAGCTCCGGCTGGTCGGCCTTCAGGGCAGTGAACACCAATACCCGGCCGAGCTCTCCGGCGGTATGACAAAACGCGCGGCGATCGCGAGGGCGATGGTCCTGGAGCCGCGTCTCCTCTTCCTCGACGAACCGTCGTCGGGATTGGATCCGGTGAGCGCGGCCGAGTTGGACGATCTCATCCTCACGCTGAACCGCGGCCTCGGGCTGACCGTCGTGCTCGTCACCCACGAGCTGCCGAGCATCTTCGCGGTGGTGACGCAGTGCATCGTGCTTGACCGCGAGTCACGGAGCATCCTCGCGCAGGGGGCCCCCCGGACGCTTCGCGACGAGAGCACGAGCTCCGCGGTTCGCAACTTCTTCACACGCAACGTCGCGAAAGGGGGAGTGTGATGGCCGCGCCCCAGAACCATTGGAAACTCGGACTCTTCATGGTCGCCGGCCTGGCCCTCGCGTTGGCGACCGTAGCGATACTTGGCGCTCGCAGCATGCGCCGCGAGGTGGGCCAGTATGTGTCCTTTTTCGACGAGTCGGTCCAGGGGCTGGAGGTGGGCGCGCCCATCAAATTCCGCGGCGTGACGATCGGGGCCGTGGCCAGAATCCAGGTCGCGCCGGACCGCCGCCATGTGGAAGTGGGGAGCGAACTTGGTGTCGCCGAGCTTTCGCGACTCGGCCTCGACATCGCCAAGGGGCCCATCATCCTCGGCGTCCCGCTCAAGCTCGAGATGACCGCCGACCTCCGGCTGCAACTGGCCTCTGCGGGCTTGACCGGAGTGAAGTTCCTCCAACTCGACTTCTTCGACGTAGAGGTCTATCCGAAGCCGGAGCTACCGTTCCCCGTCCCGGACAACATGATTCCCACGGCGCCGTCCATGATGAAGAGCATCGAGGATTCGCTCACCCACATAATGGATAGCCTCCCTGGAGTTTCCGACCAGATTGTTGTCATCCTGGGCGAGATCGACGCCCTCATCCGCGAAGTCCGTGACCAGGAGTATCCCCGCCGAGTCACCACGGTGATCGACACAGTCGACGAGCTACTCGTCACGCTGGACAGCCTCCTCGTGGCGGTGGAACGCAAGCTCGAGGCGGTGGACACGGACGGCATCTCGCGCGGCACCAAGCGGTTGCTGGCCGACGTGAGAGCGGCCGTTAGGCGGATGGACGCCCTTCTCGCCCGGGTCGGCGAGGACGAAGGCCTGCTTACGAGCGTGGTCCGCGCAAGCCGGGCGGTTGGTGACACGTTGCGCGGCGCCGATGGCTTGGGGGGGGAGGTCGCGGACACGCTCGTCACCCTTCAAGCCGCGGCGCGCGCACTTCGCATGTTCTTCGCGGCGCTGGAGTTAGATCCCGACATGCTGCTGAAAGGCCGTAGCACGGAGCACAAACCATGAAGCCGATAACTGCGTGGCTCATCATCCTTGGAGCCGTGACCGTGGCCCTGCCCGGCGGCTGCGCCCTGCTCTCGAAGAGCACGCCGGGGCACGCGCGATTCTTCAGCTTTGAACCACCCCCGGTGGAGGCCACCCCCGCCCTGCGCGCGGGCGAGTCCTCTGACACAGCCGCGCGCGTCGCGGGGCCGGCGCTTCGGCTCGGCCGCGTCACGGGAGCAGCGCACCTGGAGGAGCGCGTGGTTTTCCGCGATACCGCGGACGAGGTGAGTTACTACGCGGACGTGCGATGGACCGCGCCGCCCAACCGCTTCCTCGAACGCCGGTTGGCGCACGCGCTCTTCGAGGAACACGAGATTCGCCAACGGGTGAGCGGTCCCGGCCTGACACTCGACGTCGCGCTCACAGCCTTCGAGGAGATCCGCACGGACGTGGCCCCCACGCGACCCCATCGGGTGCGCGTGCAGGTCGTCGCACGGTTGCACGACGACCACATCGTGCGCTGGACCCAGACGATCCGTGAGGAGTGCCTGATCTCTGCGGAGGACGGCCTGGAGCCGGTTCGCGCCACTGTCGCGGCGCTTGGCCGCGCCTTGCAGGCGACGGTCGCCCGCGTCGCGTCACGGGTCGTGCGTGATCTCACCGCGGCGCAGATGGAGGGAGCCGATGGCGCCGCCGGAGGAGCGCGTACGCCCGCGTTTAGAAGCGCAGACTGATACCGACGCGGAACTCCAGCGGAACGCCATCACCGCCCCACCGTAGCTTGTCGCTGAGCGTTGTGTCCACTTCCACGACGATACCGAGGATCCCGGTCACGGGGAAGTCCGCTCCGATGCCCAGCATCACACCGTAGTCGAAGTTGTGCTTCTGGAGTTGCAGGGGAAACGCAATTCGCCCATACAAGGGTAGCATCGGCGGGGTCACCCTTCCGCCCGGTCTGAACGTGAAGTTCCAGTTCCCCACGTTCGTTCCCGCGATCTTGATGCTCTCGAGCGTCGTGTACAACCCGAGGTCAAACTTGAACCAATCCCAGCCGAAGGACGGGACGACCTCCAGGCTCACCGGCCCTCGGTAGACGTCACCGTCTATGAAATACATCCCTTCCCCGATCGTGAACGCCAGCCCCCACCCATAGGCGTTGCTGTTTTCGGCGTGCGACCGCGACGATCCCCCTTCGGCCTGCGCGACCCCCGCGGTGCTGAGGAGAAGCACGACCAAACCCACGAGCCAAACATTCTTCGTCATTGGATCCTCTCTCGTTCCAGGGCGGAGACAAGTGTTCCGTCCGCACGCTCTCCCGACATGTCGCCCCCCCTCGGTCGAGCATCCCGGGGGGGAGGAGGAGATGAATAAGGAACGCCCGCGGGGAAAAACCCCGCGGGCGTGTGTACGGCGTGGGAGCGTGCGTCACGGCCGGCCGTGACGCACGCCCCTGTTAGGGAAGAACCGTGGTGGGCTCAGAGGAGCTGGCTTCATACTCCTGCGCCGCGCCACCGATGCCGACGCAGTCCCAGATGAAGCTCGTCGTGTAGAGCCGATTCGGGGCCGTCTCGGCCGGGACGTTGACAACGTGCAGGACGTAGAACGCCGTGTTCGGCTGCAGGACGCGGGCCGAGTCGATGGTGATGATCTGCATCCCCGGCTCGCTGCTGTCGAGGGTGTAGTCGCTCCCCGGAGAGAGCAGCCCCGCCGACGGGTTTGTCCCGTCCGAGATCACACTGCCGGTGACGGAGTCGCGAACCGGATACGGGTCCATGTACACCTTGGTCGAGACCACTCGGAACTCTCCCGGAATCCCCAACACGGTCGGATCGTCGAGGCCGAAGCTGTACGTCATGACGTTACCCCGCACTCCCTCGTTGGAGAGCTCTTCGACAAAGAGCACCGAGAAGTAGGTGACGTCGTCGCCCGCGGCGACGGGGTCGTTGATGTCGTTCAGCTGGGTCTGGAGCGCGGAGAAGGCCGGGACGGGGATGCAGTCCGTAGCCTCTTTGGAGTCCGCGTTGCTACTCGTGACGGTGGCCGTATTACAGTAGGTGCCGGAGATTGCGCCGAGCGGCACGCGGCTGACGACGGTGAAGGTCTGACTCTCACCCGCCGGGAGATCGATCGTGGACGCGGTGACCTCGCGGTCGAACAGCACGCCGGACAGACCGGAGAGGTTGGAGCTCACGTATTGAACCCAGACGGAGGCGTCGGAATTGAACCCCAAGAGGTCGCTGATGACGACGTCCCGGGCCGTGGCGTTGCCGGTGTTAGTCACGACGATGGTCGACCTGTACGAGGCGCCGGGCAGAACCGACTGCGGAAGGTTCGCTTTCGTGATCGCCAGCTCGGGCGTTGCCACCGTGAGGCAGGCGGTGTCCTCGGGGTGCCGATATTGGTCCCGGGGTCGGCGGTCAACGTGACCGTGTCGCAATAGCGCCCGTCGGCCGATGCGGCGACCTCGAAGAGCAGGGTCTCCGTGGCGCCGGCCGCGAGGTCGCCGATTGTGACGTCGAAGCCGTTGTCGGCGTTGGGTGTCCCCGGAGCACCTGGGAGAACCTCATACTCCGTCCCATCGCCCAGCGTGAGGGCGTCGTTCACCGCGACGCCCGAAGCGGCCCCGGTGCCGTTGTTGACGACCCGGACGCGCAGCAGCGCCGGCTCATCCGCGGCCACGGTGCGTGAACGTCCGAGACTCGTCGTCTCGTCCGCCGCGACGAAATCCTTGATGATCGACACGTTCGATTCGAGAGCCACGAAGCAGGCGTCGTCCTCGAGGTCGACCGGAGTCCACGTTTGGGTGGCGTCCTCGAACTGGACGACGCGGGCTTCGTTGCAGTAGGCGCCCGGCTCCGTGACGGTACCGGTGAAGGTCAAGACGATGGTGTCATCGTCCGCGCCCTCCGCGCCCAGCGGGAAGGAGATCGTGAAGCCGTCATCCACCGCCGTGCTGCCTTCGGGGAGGGAGCCCGCCGTATAGGCCGACGCTAATCCGAGCGAGAGTTCATCGCTGAGCTCGACATCCGTCGCCTCGCCCATGCCCACGTTGGTCACCGTAACGGTCCACGTGACGGTCGCCGACCCGTCGACAAGGTCAACTATTTCATTGTCGACGGTCTTCGTGATCTGCAGCTCCGGCTGCGGCGCGAACGACTTGTAGAGGATCTGTTTGCCGATCTCTTCGCCGTTGAGCGTTGCCACGGCCACAATGCGGCCTTGGGCGAGGACGTCCGGCGAGAAGAGCGTGACCCATGTGAACCCGTCGGTGTGCGGAGTGTCGACCCCCGTCTTGTTGAAGAGAGGATAGTCGCTGGCGTACAAGGGGAAGCCCTGGGCGTGCAGTCGGGCGTTGTTCGTGCGTGTGTCGGCCTGGTCATCGAAGACGCCGTAACCGAGCGCCGACCGGTTGTCGTCCGAAGTACCGAACTGCATGCTCCCAACGCGCTCACTCCACCACTGGTCGATCTCCCATCGCACGTCCGCGCCGATCACGGGACGTACGACGCCGTTTGCGTCGGTGAACCCGACCCAGGCGGCGGCGAGGTTCTGGGTGAAGCTCGGGGCCGATTCGTCTTGTTCGGACAGGGTCGGCCTGCCTGGGGACCCACCATCCGTAGTGTGCATTCCTTCGGTGGAGATGCCGCCGGGTTCGTCCTCGAGCCATGCGAAGAAGACATAGGGGCCGGACTGCAGGCTGTCCCGGCCGAGCGGGATCAGGTTACCGCTGCCATCGCGATACACGGCGCGTGGGGCCTCCGAGATGATCGGGAGCGCCTTGAGCACGAACGTGATGCTGGACGTCTGCCCCAAGACAACATTGATCTCCCCGGAAGCAGAGCCGTAACCGGGAGAGGACACCGTAACGGAGTACTGACCGGCGTCGAGATCGGAGAGGAACTGGTTGCCCATGAAGCTCTCGGCGAATCCCTCCGGGCCGGACACGTTGACCGCGGCAGCGGACGGCGAGGCGTTGATGTTGAGGGAGCCGCCCGCGCCGGGCGGCAACATGTCTATAAGCAGGTGCAAGGAGACGCTCGACGTCAGCCCGGGCATCACGTTGATGCTGCTCGCCGCCTCGCCGTATCCCGTCGCGGTGCCCGTCGCCGTGTACTGTCCCGGTTCCAATTCGGTCAGCAGTCGGCCCCCAGTGAAGGTTTCGGAGAAGTCCTCTGGCCCGGTGACAACCACCGTGGCGTCGGCCGGTGTGACACTCACGTTGAGGAACCCGACCGTCGCACTTCCAGGAGCCGCGGCCTCGTCTTCCGCCGGCTGCTGGAACAGGCGATTGTCACGCGTCCTGTGACCGAGGCGGACGTGACGTTTGGCTATGACTGGCAGGCGCGATGAGGAGGAGCTAACCGACTACCCCGCCCATCTCATTGTAGTTCTCCTGTGTGTCATGAGAAGCTAACGTAAAGCCCTTTCGGATAATCTATCCGCGGCCCGATTTCACCGGGGGGTCTTCCCGATTGTGTCCCCATCCAGAAGCAAGAACCCCGCCAAGACGGAGCAGACAACATATCTCATTGATTTATCAGCACCAATCATGGACGAGCGGAACAAGTGGGCGGGATATGGAGCCACCGGGGCGGCGCCCCGCATCAAAGTGAGCGCTCCATCCATCGTTCTGAGGTACCTCGGGGTCGCCAAACACCCAACGCGACCGGATCGCAGAATCATTACCAATTACGCGCGCGCGCGTGGCCTGAGAACCCCGGGGGCTTGGCGCGAAACATGCAAACTCCATCTGCGTTCGACAGTCGACATGGGTCGGATCTTTCGCACCGAGTGCCTCTTGCGACGGGACGGGAGCCAGAACCTTGAGAGACCACGAAGGCAACAAGACCGGCGCACGGCTGCCAGGCGCCCGTGCGCCGGCGCGCCGCCGGTGTGACGCCGTCGCGGCATGTCGCACCTTTGGGGCGATGCAGCGGGTTTTGCTGGTCTACCCACGCTTCCCCGTCACCTATTGGGGGTTCCAGCGTGCCTTGCGCATCATTGGTAAGCGGGCAACCCTGCCGCCGCTCGGGCTGGTGACGATTGCCGCGTTGTTGCCCGACCATTGGCCGATGCGCCTCGTGGACCTCAATGTGGCGGACCTCCGCGAGGCCGATCTGGCGTGGGCCGATATCGTGCTCACGGGTGGCATGCTGGTCCAGGTGCCGTCATTACTCGAGGTGATTCGTCG
>PWKZ01000256.1 GCA_003559575.1 Bradymonadales bacterium
GAAACAAGCCGAATTAGGCGGAGGCGTAGCAGCGCTACGTCGAGCACTAATTCGGTGCAGGTGACGCCGCAGATGTGCGTGAATCCGCGCGCGAATCCCAGGATGGGCCGACGATTATGGCGCTGACCGCAAGGAGGATGGGATGAGACACAAGGACTCGGCGCCCTCCTCGACCAAGCTCGAGGCCGCCGACCTCGTGCGACTCGTCGAGCGGGTTTATCGCCCCGGCGAGCAGGATCGCGCGCTGGCGGTGATCGTCGATTTGCCCGACGACTTTCGCCCTGATCGTGAGCTTTGGCGGTTGAGGCGTGAAATGGCCCGGCAGTGGGCCCTCGCGTTGTCCTCAATGTCGCCCGCGCCGAACTTCGAGACCAGACTGTTTCTCTATCGCAACGCGCACCGGAATAACGGGCCGCTGCCCGAGAGAGCCTGGCGACACAACGACTTGAGCGCTCCGCTGCCCGTCGAGTTTGGCGCGCCGCAGGAAGGGAGCGGGGTTCCGTTCAGCGAGATCTTTGAGACCCACACGATGATTATGGCGCCGACCGAGCTGTCGGCCACCGCGCCGCTCAAGCTCGCCGCCAGGCGCCACGGCTTTCGCGCCGCCACCATGCCCGGATTCCGTGCGGAGATGATCCCGGCGCTCAATATCGACTACGGAGAGGTCAACCGCCACGTCCTGAAGTTCAAGGCGCTTCTCGATCAGGCCACCGCGGCGTCGTTTCGGTTTGTCGTCACGAGCGGCGCCGGGCGCTCGGAGTATCAGTTGCAGCTCGACTTGCGTCACCGCGTAGCGCACGCCTCCGGAGGGATTCTGGCCAACCCCGGTGACGCGGGCAACCTCCCCTCCGGCGAGGCCTACATCGTGCCCTACGAGGGGGAGATCGCCGGGGACGAGAGTCTCTCCGCGGGCGAGCTGCCGGTGGAGTTCAGTGACGGGCTCGTGGTCTACGAGATCAAGGCCAACAAGGTGGTGCGGGTGACTGGGGAGTCGCCCGCGGCCGAGCGCGAGGCGCGTCACCTCGAACGCGAGCCGGCTTACGGCAACATTGCCGAGCTGGGCCTGGGTGTTTTGGCCGGGTTCGGCGTGGCACCGGTGGGCGAGACTCTCCTGGATGAGAAGCTGGGGCTCCACATTGCGTTCGGCCGCAGCGACCACTTCGGCGGTCAAGTGGGGGTGGCCGACTTCTCCGAGCCGGGGGAGGCGATCCACATCGACCGCGTCTATATCCCCGAGATTCAGCCACGCATCGAGGTGGCCGAGGTGAGCTTACGCCTGGCCCCGGAGCCCGGCTCAGGGACGCGGGAGAGCTTGGCGCTGCCGATTATCGAGAATGATCGCTACGTTTAGCTCGTTCGCATCCGAGGACTCTGTTTCCGGATGCAAACCGTCAGCTATCAGCAATCAGCCAAGCTACTGAAATGACGGCTCCTGTGCTGAAAAATCCTGCTCACCAGGCAATACACAAAGTCGTCCGCTGGCTCCGGGCTCTCCAGATGGAAACCAGCTCGTTTTCGCTGGTCAGGGCAGAGGGCGTAGCTCGGAGATGATTATGCCAAGCACCTCGCTCGGCGTGTGATCGGTCAAGAGTGGCGCCAAGAGCAGCAACGCGGCGCAGATGGCGCCGAAGGAGAGCGACAGGATGTCGCCGACGGCCAACCGGCCCTGTACCCGCGTCTCCGGCGTGGGAGCGGCATCCGGCGTGGGTTCGTCCGGCGGGGGAGTGGGCGTGGCCGGACGATTCGCCCGGCGGGTCAGCGCGCGCCCTATCGCTTTGAAGGCCTGCGCCAGATCGTCGAGCGAGATCAAGACTATCCGCAACATGCGCTGCCATCCGGCGAAGCGCGCTCCCGCCGTGGCTGCCACTCGCGCGCCCGCCGAGATACCGACGACACCCAAGATGACGCCCATGTAAACGTCGATGACGAACGCGAACAGAATGAGCGCCGAGTCCAGCTTGATCTCCCACAGCGCCGCCGCCATGGCCGGCCGCCAGGGTTTCCCCTGGTCCCGCTGGATTATCAGCTCGAAAGTGTAGTGGACCCCCACCACAAAGCAGAGCCAGAACAGGCTTACGAAGGCGCTCAACAGGACTGCCAGGAGGATGTACAAGATGACAAACGACTTGCGGTCGTCGTGGTTGACGATCCAGTCATAAAGTGGAGCTGCGCGCGCCTCGTCCACCATCGCCGCCCTCAGACATTCTCGAGGATGTGGCCCATCTTTTCCTTCTTGGTGCGTAGATAGTCTCGGTTGGTGCAGCAGGGATCCATCTCGAGGCTGACACGATCCGTTATCTCAAGCCCGAAGCCGCTGATGCCGACCACTTTGCGGGGGTTGTTTGTCAAGATACGGATTCGGCGCAAGCCCAGATGGCTCAGAATCTGGGCTCCAATCCCGTAATCGCGCAGATCGGGCTGGAACCCAAGATCGAGGTTGGCCTGGACCGTGTCGCGTCCCTGCTCTTGTAGCTCATAGGCCTTCAGCTTGTTCACAAGCCCAATGCCGCGCCCCTCCTGACGAAGGTAGAGGATAACCCCACGGCCTTCCTCGACGATCCGTTGCGCCGCCTGATCGAGCTGTTGGCCGCAGTCACAGCGTTGGCTATGGAAGACGTCTCCGGTGAGGCACTCGGAGTGGACGCGCACCAGCACCGGGGCGTCGCCTTTCAAGTCGCCATAGACCATGGCGAGGTGCTGCGAGCCATCCAATTCGCTCTCGTAGGCGACGGCGGTGAACTCGCCCCACGGAGTCGGGACCTTGGCGCGGGCCATGGCCGCGACGAAGTTCTCCTTGGCCATTCGAAAGCGGATCAGGTCGGCAATGGTGACCACTTTGATGCCGTGCTCGCGACCGAACTCAATGAGATCGGGGAGCCGCGCCATGGTTCCGTCATCCTTCATGATTTCGCAGATAACCCCCGCCGGCCGAAGTCCCGCCAGGCGGGCCAGATCGACGGAGCCTTCGGTCTGGCCGGCGCGCACCAGCACTCCGCCCTTGCGCGCCACGATCGGGAAGACATGCCCTGGGGAGACCACATCTTCGGGGCGTGCGTCGTCACTGACGGCCACGAGAATTGTGGTGGCCCGATCGGCGGCCGAGATCCCGGTGCTGACCCCCTCGCGCGCCTCGATACTAACCGTAAACGCGGTGCCGAAACGCGACTCGTTTCGCTGCGACATGAGTGGGAGCTGCAAGCGTGAAGCCTGGCTCTTGGTGAGAGTCAGACAGACGAGTCCGCGCCCAAAGCGTGCCATGAAGTTGATCGCTTCGGGGGTCACATGCTCGGCGGCCATTGTGAGGTCCCCTTCGTTCTCGCGATCCTCATCGTCAACGAGGATGACCATCTTGCCGCGTCGGATGTCTTCAATGGCCTCTTCGATGGTTTGTACCTGGGATGTCATGTGTCGATTCTCCTGAAGAGCACTAAAGTTTTTGTTTCGAGCCCGGATGCGTGAACCCAGGGGGGTACCCTCGATACTCCACCCGCCGGAGTGCGTCAAGTCCCACGATTCCCTCTCTCTGCGCTCGTCCCCCCACCATCGGCCCTCGCACCGACTGCGGCGTTGAGGTGGCCGGAGGTGAAGAAATCCGCGGAGAGTTCGGTGAAGTCCCTTATCACTCGTGTCGCCAAATCTTTCAGGGGGCGGCAGTCGCTCTCATCACGCGCCCGGGCGATGGCGATACTGGTCATTCCGGCGGCGCGCGCGGCAGTGAGGCCCGCGACGCTGTCCTCAAAGACCAAGCAGCGCGAAGGCGCGACCTCGACCAACGCGGCGGCGCGCAAGTAGCACTCCGGCGCCGGTTTCGACCTTAGAACGTCCTCGGCGCAGACGGTCCACAGCGCGTCACGATCGAGCTCGAAGTGGGCCAGTGTGTGCTCCAGGGTCGCGCGGTTGTTCGAGGTCACGATCGCCGTCTTGAATCCTTGGAGGGCCGCCTGCAAGGCCGCCTCGGCGCCGGGGATCTTGCGCGGTGGGGCCGCCGCGGCCTCCTTGTCGAACACCTCCCGGAGCGTCGCGGCGGTGGCCGGGCCGTCGAGCACGGGGAAAGACTCGGCCAGCCGCGCGCCGATGTGGGCCCAGGTCTCGCCGTGGAAGGAGGATGGTTTGGGCGCTAACCTGGGAGCCAGCCCGTGGGCCTCGAGATGATCGCGCACCACCTGGTCGGTGAGGACCTCCGAGTCGACCAGAGTGCCGTCCAGATCAAAGAACACGGCGTCGAAGGAAGATGCTCGCGATGGTTTATTCGCCGGCATTCTCAAAACCACTCGACTGGATGGGGCTCGAGATCACGAAAGATATGTTTCACTTCCGTGTATTCCTCGAGGCCGGCCCGGCCGAGCTCGCGGCCGACACCCGATTGGCGGAAGCCCCCCCAGGGGGCCGCCGCGAAATAGACGTTGAAGCTGTTGATCCAGACGGTCCCGAAACGCAACAGGCGCGAGATTCGGTCGATCCGCGCCTCGTCCCTGGTCCAGAACCCGGCCGCGAGACCATAGATCGTGTCGTTCGCCAGCCGCACCGCCTCCGCCTCGTCGGAGAATCGCTCCACTGTGATGACGGGGCCGAAGACCTCTTCCTGCACGATCCGCATCTCGGAGCGGCAGTCCAAAAAGAGCGTCGGCAGGAAGAAGAAGCCGCGGCCGAGAGCCGGGTCGTCGGGCCGTGTGCCCCCGAGCACGAGGCGCGCTCCCTCGCGCGAACCGGCGGTGACCGCCGCTTCCACTTTCGCGCGATGCTCGGCCGAGATCAGGGGCCCCATGCGAGTGTTGGGATCGAACGCGCCCCCAAGCCGAATACGGGCCATTCGGTCCCTCAGCGCGGCCGTGAATTGGTCGTAAATCGTGTCTTCGACGAGGAGCCGCGTTCCGGCCGAACAGATCTGGCCGGCGTGGAAGAAAACGCCGTTCATGACGGTCTCTAGGGCGGCCTTCAGGTCTGCGTCGGCAAACACAAGGTGGGGGTTCTTGCCGCCAAGTTCGAGGGCGACACGCTTGACGGTGGTCGCCGCCGAACGCATTACCTGGCGGCCAGTGACCAGCCCGCCGGTGAACGAGACCATGTCGACCGCCGCGTTCTCGGCGAGCTCGGCCCCGACGGTGGCCCCGGGCCCCAAGACGAGGTTGAAGACCCCTCGCGGCACGCCCACCTCTTCGGCCAACTCGGCCAGGCGGATAGTCGACATCGGGGTCAGCTCGCTCGGTTTGATGACGAGCGTGCAGCCTGCCGCCAGGGCCGGCGCCACCTTCCATGCGGCCTGGAGCAGAGGGTAGTTCCAGGGGCAGATGAGGCCGCAAACGCCGGCGGGTTCCCGCACCAGACGGCTTGATCGCCCGGGGCTTGGTTGGGGAACGGATTCGTCATGGCTCTCTCCGGCCAGTCCGGCGTAGAACGCGAACACTTCGGCGACGTCGTCGATGTCCCAGCGGCTCTCTTCGAGGGTCTTGCCGGTGTCGCGACTCTCGATGCGCGCCAGATTCTCGCGATCCTTGGCGATCGCGTGTCCCAGGGCGGCGACTGACCTGCCGCGCGCGGTGCCCGGCAGATGAGGCCAGTCGCTCTCGTCAAAGGCCCTGCGCGCTGCGCTGAGCGCTTCGCGGGCGTCCAATCGATCACCTTCGGCGACCTTGGCCAGCAGTGATTGGTCGAAGGGATCGACTATGTCGCGCATGAGCCCGGACACCGCTTTGCGCCAGCGCCCGTCGATAAAAAGAGTCTCGGGCCGAATCTCTTGGGGATTAGCAGCCAATGGCTTTGTCCAGACCGTGGGTGCTGGCGTGGCGGTGGAATTGAACCCGCGCCGCTTTTAGCGGTGTGTTGCCGAGGATGAGATCGGCGGCTTTCTCGGCCATCATCAGCACGGGGGCGTAGATGTTACCGTTGGTTATTTCCGGCATGGCCGAAGCGTCGACCACTCTCAATCCCTGAAGGCCGTGGACCCGAAACTCCGGATCGACCACCGCCAGGTCGTCGGTCCCCATGCGGCAGGTGCAGCATGGGTGGTACGCGCTCTCACCCTCCCGGGCGACGAAATCCAAGATCTCCTGATCGGATTGGACGTGGTCACCGGGGGCGAGCTCTTCTCCCCGCAAGGCGTCGAAAGCCGGCTGGGTCAGGATCGAACGGGCCGCCCGGACGGCTTCGACCCATTCGCGGCGGTCCCTGGCCGTGGAGAGGTAGTTGAACAGGATTCGCGGATGAACTCGCGGATCCCTGGAGCGGATCTTCACATGCCCCGCCGCGTCGGAGAGGACCGGGCCCACGTGGGCCTGGTAGCCGTGGCTCGAGGCCGGCGCTGTCCCGTCATAGCGGATCGCCACTGGGATGAAGTGGAATTGCACGTTGGGATAGGGCACTTGGTCGTTGGTGCGGATGAACCCGCCGGCCTCGAAGTGGTTGCTTGCACCAATTCCTTTGCGTTGAAAGAGCCAGCGGTAGCCGATCCCCGGAGCGCGGAACCATTTCAGGGCGGGATACAGGCTGACGGGTTGCTGACAGATGTATTGGACGTAGACCTCAAGGTGATCCCGGAGGTTGGCGCCGACTCCCGGCAAGTCGAGGACCGGATCGATCGAGAGACGAGTCAACTCGCTGCGGTCGCCGACTCCGCTCAGCTGGAGAATCTGGGGCGACCCAATGGCCCCGCTGCTACAAATCACCTCGCCGCCACGGTATAAACGCCGGCCGCCCAGCCTCGTTCGGACCTCGACTCCGACCGCGCGCGAGCCCTCAAAGACTATCCGGTTGACGTGAGCGCGGGTGCGCACGGACAAGTTCTTGCGTCTCCGAACCGGGTGCAGCCATGCCCGCGCCGCGTTCCAGCGGCGCCCGCGGCGGGTTGTGCGCTCGAAAGCTCCGAACCCCTCTTGGCGGTAGCCGTTGACGTCGTCGGTCACCTGGTAGCCGGCCTCTTCGGCGGCTTTGAAGAAGGCATGGAAGAGCGGGTTGTCACACTCTGCGGCGCTGAGCGTCAGCGGCCCGTCGGCCCCCCGATAATCGTCGGCGCCTTTCGGGTGTGACTCGACACGCTGGAAATAGGGCAGGCAGTGCGCGTAGTCCCAAGACTCGAGCCCCGGCCGAGCAGCCCAGCCGTCGTAGTCAAGCGGGTTGCCCCGAATGTAGATCATCCCGTTGATGGTGCTCGAACCACCGAGCACTTTGCCCCGCGGTTGGTAGATGCGACGGCCATTCATTTCCGGCTCGGGCTCTGATTCGTACCACCAGTTGTAGAACCGGTTCGCGAGAGGGTAGGTCAGGGCCGCCGGCATCTGGATTCGAAAGTCAAGGAGGTGGTCTGATCGACCGGCTTCCAGCAGTAACACCCGGTTGGACGGATTGGCGCTCAGCCGGTTGGCCAGCACGCACCCGGCGGATCCGCCGCCGATGATGATGAAATCAAAAGATCGCTCAGTCACATCAAACTCCAAAATTATTTCGATCCTCGCGACGAAACTCGCGAGTGGTGAGGGCCGGCTGGTCGAACGACAACGGGGCGCACGGCATGCGGTGCGTGTCATGTGGCCGCCCGGAACTCACCGAGCCCCGCGGCCTGCAGATTCTAGAGATCTCGGGTTGCCGGTGCAAGTCATTCAGAATTGGAATTGGAGCTGGGCGCGGACGCGACCATCGGTTCGGGTGACGCCCAACTCCTCTCGCAGCAGCGCTCCCCCATCGATTTGCAACTTGACGTCGTGACCGAAGAAGTAGACCCCTAAAACGCCCAAGACTTCGTGGACGTTGTCGTCCCATCGCGGGGCGACCAGGGCGTAGCGAGCCGAGATCTGATAGCGGCGGCTGAAGACATACCCGGCCTGGGCATGCATTCCGAGCCCGGCGTAGGCCTGATCAGCGAACCGACCGCCCGTTTGCTCGGTCCCGAAGTAGAAGGCGCCGGTGGTCGCGAACCCTCGGTATTTGAGCGCGTAGTCGACTTCGGCGCTGGCGAAAGAGTCGTCGTCGGAGGCGGCGTTGAAGGCCGCCTTGCCGCTGAGCCCGAGCGCGAAACGTAATCCCCCGCCCTCCAGGTCGGCTTCGCGATAGCCCCGGATCCCGCCGTAGTTGTAGCCCACGCGGACGACAGCCATCGGCTTGAACTTGTCCGGGACGTTGCTCCATCCGCCGCGAGTGATGGTGCCGTTCGTCACCTCGCCTGAGAAGGTCGGGCGGTCGCCGAACCCGTTGAATAGCCCGACGGCCCACTCGAAGGTCGGCGACCCCCACAAATCGTTGTGCAGCATCAGGCCGAGATCGCGCCCGGCGCCGAAGGCCCGGTCGGTGATGGCGCGGTCCACGAACTCCTGGCTACCGCTGGAGGTCAAGTGTTGGCGAGAGAATGGCCGCCTGAACTGCCCCACCTGAAGATGCAAGACGCCGGGCAGGAGCCCGGCGTCCACATAGTAGTCCCTGAGGTAGGTGAATCCGCCTCCAAGTTCCATCTGGAAGACATATTGGAGCGCCGGCGAGAAGGCATGCCCGTCCACTCGGAGCCTGGCGCGGGGGATCGAGACCGCGTAATCGGCCTCGCGGTCCGGCCCCGCGTCTTCGCTCATAAAGGTGAACCTGGTCTGGAGCCGGCCTTTCAGCCTGATCTTGAACGCGTCGTCGGCGCCGCGCAGGAAGAACCCCCCGTCGTAGCCGGTCAGGCTCGGGGCCGCGCCGTCGCTCGCCCGTGCGGCCGGTGCGTCAATCATGAGGGCGGTCAACAGGCCCAAAGCCAACATGATCCTGGTCGAAACTGCCGCGAATCGTCCCATCGACTCTTTCCATAATCGTCGGCCCATCCAGGGATTCGCGGACGAATTCACGCACATCCGCGGCGTCACCGGCACCGAATTGTCGTGGCGCACGGTGCTCGATGTAGCGCTACTGCGACTGCGCCCAATTTGGCTTGTTTCCTTGCACATGAACGCGCCTCCACACACTCGCTCCTCAGAACGAACCGAAGATTGTGGTTTTGCCCTTGCCCCCTTGGCGCCTGAGCAGTGGCCCGCTAGAGCTGCAGGTCGGCCTCGTGGCAGGTCTCGAGGAACGCCGTCAGGAGCGTGATTGCCGCCTCGATGTCATCCACATGGGCCGCCTCGACCACCGAGTGGACGTAACGCGTCGGGACCGACAGCGTCACCACGGCCACCCCGTCGCGCGCCATCTGCATGGCCCCGGCGTCCGTGCCGCCCCGCGGGAGAATCTCAATCTGGTAGGGGACGCCGCGCGCCTCGGCCAGATCGACTAGAAATCGAACCAGTCCGGGGTGCGAGATGGAGGCCGAGTCCATCACCTTGATCGCCACGCCCTCGCCGAGCGAGGTCACTTGCTCGTGGGGTTGGGCACCGGGCACGTCGCAAGCGATCGTCACGTCGAGCGCGACGGCGATATCGGGGGCGATCGAGAACGCGCTCGTGCGAGCGCCCCGCAGCCCCACCTCCTCTTGCACCGTCCCCACGAAGTAGACATCCGCCACCTGGCCCTTCATGCGGCCGAGGGCCTCAATCCCGACATACATTCCCACGCGATCATCGAGCGCCTTGCCTGAGACGAGCTTGCCCACCTCGCTGAACTTTTGGCTAAGAGTGATCGGATCGCCCTTCTTGACCCGCTCGACGACCTCATCGCCGGGCAGTCCTAGATCGACGAAAAGCTCGTGGATTTTTGGGGGCTGCTTTTTCTCTTCGTCTCTGAGGACGTGGATTGGTTTGCTACCAACCAGCCCCGGCATGGGGCCGCCGCGGGTGTGAACAGTGACGCGCGAGGCGAGCAGGGTGCGCGGATCGAACCCGCCGAGCGGTTCGATGCGAATGAACCCCGTCTTGGGATCCACATGGGAGACCATGAACCCGATCTCATCCATGTGGGCGGCCACGACCACTTTTGGACCACTGCCGCGCCGGCGCGCGATCACGTTGCCCAGCCGATCGACGACCACGTCGTCCGCGTGGGGCCTGACGGCGTCGAGACAGATCGCGCGGATCTCATGCTCGAAGCCCGGGATTCCGGCCGCGTCCGACAGCTTACGCAACAACTCCATCAATCTCCTCCTGTGTGCCCCCGGGCCAGGCGGGGTTTGGGGGGGGCAAGCGCGCCCCACTCCCGCGTCATTGTGCCCCAAAACCGCCCCAAGGCCACCCCTTTTATCGAGGAGGTATCCGGCGCTGTGGCAATCTCTCGCCCCCCGATGAGGTGCCCGATGAGGTGCCGATGAGGTGCCACCCACCTCGCAAGGTGCCCCCGATGAGGTGCCCCCGATGAGGTGCCACCCACCTCGCAAGATGCTGATTCGACACGGGAAATCTGGGCGAGGTCCGCAAGCCTGAGGCGGCCGGGTGGGGATGCAACCCCAGCGCCGCTACAATCGGCGACGGATGAGGGCCTTGAGTTCGCTCAGCTCCGGGCTTCTAAGCGCCGCGGCGGCCGCCAGAAAGGCAAGGACGCCGGCGCCTCCGACCACCACCAGCTTGAGCGCCAGCACGAGCCGCCCCTGGTCCAGCTCTAGCCCCCATGCCTCCCGCAGCCCCCACATGATCGCGCCCATTGCCACCGCCGCGAGCCCGACTCGGAGGAGTGAGATGATTAGCGCGCGGCCCGCGATGGCGCCGAGTTTACCGCGCAACAGCAACAGCAGTACGGCGGCGTTTGTGGTGGCGGCGATGGCGCCGGCGGCCGCTATCCCGCCGTGGGCGCGCTCGGGCGCGAACAGGCCGGGCAGCATCAAGCAGAGGGTGACATTGACCACCATCGATAGGGCTCCGACCCGCATGGGAGTGCGCTGGTTCTTCATGGCGAAGAATGCCTGCTGGCCGACACGCCCGACGGCGACGGGGTAGAGCGCCAGGGCGTGAAACAGCAGCACCAGTGTCGTGAGCCTGGTCGAGTGCGCGCTGAACTCGCCGTGCTCGAACAGCAGGCGAACGATTGGCGCCCCAAGGACGATGAGCCCCACCGTCGCCGGCAGGGTGACGAGGGTCAACAGGCCGAGCACGAAAACCAGAGTGTCGCGCGCCTCATCGCGCTCACCGCGCGCCACATGGCGCGAGAGGGTCGGCAGGATGACCGTCGACAGTGAGACCACGAACACCCCGAGCACCAGCTCTTGCAAGCGCAAGGAGTACTGGAGCGAGGCCACCGAGCCCTCCTGGAGACGAGAGGCCAGCATTTGGGAGACGAAGACGTTGATCTGATAGATTCCGGCGGCGAAAACGCCGGGGCCCATGATCTTCAGGACCTCACGAACTCGCGGCGAGCAGACCCGGAGGGTGGGTTTGATCCGGCCCCCTATTCGGATCAGGAAAGGGATCTGAAACCCGAGCTGGATCGTCCCGCCCAAGATGAACCCCACCGCGAAAGCGTAAGAGGGGTCGGGGAACAGATCCCTCAGCAACACGGCGCAGCCGATGATGGCCAGGTTGAGCAGCACAGGGGTGAACGCCGACGGACCGAAGTGGCCAAAACTGTTGAGGATCCCTTGTATGATTGCGGCCACAGAGATGAGCGCCAGATAAGGGAACATTATCTGGGTCAGGACAATGGTGAGCTCCACCTTGCCCTCGACCTCGGCGAACCCTTCCCCGAAGAAAGTGTTGACGATCCAGGGCGCCAGCAGGACGCCTCCGAGAGACACCGCGGTCGTCACGAGGGTCAAGAGGCTCAGGAAGCGAGAGGCGAAGAGCCACAGCTCGGCGCGGCCGGAGCGTTCCTTGGTCTCGGTGAAGACCGGCACGAATGCCGCGGTGGTGGCGCCTTCGGCGAACAGCCGCCGCAGAAGGTTCGGCAACAGCGCCGCCAATCCGAAGGCGTCGGAGCCGGCGCCGGTGCCGAGCAGATTGCTGCGGACCTGCTCGCGCACCAGCCCGAGGACACGCGAGAGGCTCGTCATCAGCGTCATGACAAAGGCCGAGCGCACGAGACCGTCGACTCGCCGCCTCCGCTCCTCCCCGCCGTCTGAGTCCTTCATGCGGTCTTCCGTGTTTGCCTGTGCCCCCTCGTCGCCGCGAGCCCCCGGAGGCTCGCCGGCCTCAGGAGCGGGCTCAATCTCCGCCTGCTCGTTCGAGCCGCTTGGCCTCCTCCCAGAGATTGTCCAATACCGTTAGCGAGACCTCCTCCGGGCGGCGCCCGGTATGCGCCAAGCTATCGCGCACAAATGCGAATCGTTTCTCGAAACGTGCGATGGTCCCCGCGAGGGCATCCTCCGGCGACAAATCCAGGAAGCGCGCCACGTTGACGAGGGCAAAGAGCGCGTCGCCAAGCTCGGCAAAGACTGCGTCGCGGTTGCGCGAAGCGATGGCATCGTCGAGCTCTTCGATCTCTTCGCGGACCTTGGCGATGACCTCGCCGATAGTCGGCCAGTCGAAGCCGAGCCGCGCCGCCTGACGAGTTACGGCAGCGGCCCGGGCGAGCGTGCAACGCGGCGACAAAGATTGGTGCTCGATTGCGCGCTTTGACAACTAGACCTCGGCCTCACGGCGGTGAAGGGCTATTCGCCGGGATCGTCCTCGCTCTCGGGGTGATCGCCCTGCTCTTCCGAGGGCGCCACGGTCGGAGGGGAGCGCAGCGCCGCCGGGGCGGGGCGTGAACCGCGGAATGTTATTCGCCCGGCGTTCTCGAGGGCGTGGAAATCGCTCCCCACCGGTGCCCAGACCGCCTGGTTCTCGATTTGATCGGCGCCGCGGCTGTCGAGGCGGTAGATGTTGAGCGCCCAGGTCTCGCCCTCCTCCGGCGGTCCGTCCCGGTTCGGCAACTCGGCGAAGGGAATCGCCAGCTCCACTGTCCACGACCGGTCGGTCACGTCGTCGTCGCGCTCATTGACGCTGCCATCGGCGGTGACGGCGCTCTTGATCCCGATGTTGAAGCGTTCGGCGGCCTCTTCCCAGGAGGGCCGGCGGTGCTCATCGAACCAGGCGTCGAACAACACATTGCTCGGTGACACCTGAATCTCCACATAGTCTTTCTGATCGGCGCCCGGATCGATGAAGATCTCAACCACATCGTGCTCCCAGAGCGGGGCGTTGCGCTCGGTGTGAGGGTTCCAGATGTCGTCGTCCAGCGTGTGGACGCCCACGTACAGGTACTCGTCGTCCCACAGCATCCGCGCGCGGGTTTGAATATGGGGCGAGGCTCGCAAACCGTCCGGCCGCACGAACGGCCTGGTCTGGCGTGTTCTAATCCATGCGGTCTCGTCCAGCGCGCCATCTATGTCCAAGCCGGTTGTGAGCTTCATCACGTCGTAGGTCCGCCGGTCACGCGCCGACGGCTTCGCCTCTTCATCATCGTCCTCCTCATCGCGGACGGTGATTCTGGCGGCGCGGACACGGTTGTCGCCGTCGTTTGGGACGTCATCGGTGTTGACGAGGCGCAGCCGGTCGTTGCGGCCCTGCTCGCGCCAAGCGACTTCATTGAAGATTCCAAGCCATAAGTTGGCGTTCCCGGGGGGGAAGTTTGAGTCCAGAGAGACTGTCTGGACGTCCTTGATTATTTGCCCCTCCTGCCACTCGTTGATCGGATAAAGCTCGCCGACCGCGTGGTGATCCAGGATCTGGCGGCGCTGTTCGGGGGGGCCGGGATGCTCGAGATGGACAAAGATCTTCCACTCGCCGGCCGGCGGCTTGACGCTCTCCCAGTAGTAGGTGATGTTGAAGCTGTCACCGGGCGCCACGGGCTCGTCGGGGACTTCGACGCCCAGCAGGCGGATGCGACCGTCGAAGTCGGCGTCGATGCGCGGTGAGAGCTCGGCCGGGGCCTGCTCCAAGATGTGGGCCGCGATGCGTTCTTGTTGATCCTTGGTGAGCACCACCCGGCGTGGTTTCGTGCATCCAATCCAGACGAGCGCCGTAACCAAAGCAACAAAGATGAGTTTCCGAGCACGCATAATCAATCCTCCCCGCCACTTGGCAAGTTATCGCGATTTGCGGGTCCGCGCAAGGTCGCGGCGGCGGTAATCCGGCCCTCTGACAACGTGAAAGTCACACATATCATGCAGTCGCGAGTAGATGCGGGGCCCCACCCGATCCTCCAGTGTCACCTGGACGGTTGCCTGGCGGGGCTGGTAGTACGACGCGCCGGATTCACCGGCAAGCTGGGTCGGATCGTCGCCGAAGTTGGTGGCGAAAAATGTCGTTGAGTTGGTGTTGTAGCGCCGCGAGATCAGATCGTCGAGGACCGCCACCTCCCAGTCGGTGCTCCGCCCCTTGCCCAGCTCATCGACCGCGAGGACCTGAAATCCGAGCAGCGGCCCGATTATTGCGGCCTCGGACTTACCCTGGTTGTAGCCCTCCTTGATCTTCGAGAGGAGGCTCATGAAATCGATGTAGCGGCAACTCAGTCCGAGTTCGAGGCTCAGATAGGCGAGCAGCGCGGTCAGGAGGTGGGTCTTGCCGGTCCCGGGGTCGCCCATCAGCAGCATCCCACGTTGGCCCGGCGCGTAGTTTTTGCGGTAGTTCAGCAGCAGGTACTTGATCTCGTTTTGATTGCCGCCGAGGTGGCGGTAGCCCTCGATATTCTTGTCGGCGTAGCGCGCCGGCAAATGCACCGCGTTGAAGCGCGACACTCTCTGTTGAACCGAGGCACATTTGCATGGGCGCACCCACAGGTAGCCCCCGTCGTCGCGCTCGGTCGTGTGGCCTTCGCCGTTACACAGAGCGCAGGCGGAGATACATTCGCAGACCGCGGCGGCGGCAAGATCATCCGACGGAAAGGTCCGGTAGCCAAGCCCCCCACAACGGCGACAAGGTTCCGTTGGCGCCTTTTCGCGACGCCGGCGGGGCTGTTTTTCGCCTGTGCGCCTGGTTTCGCTCTCGCGGCTCATTCCTCCTCCCAGAGATCTTGAGGTTGCGCCCATCCCATTCCGGCTGAGCGTGGCCCACGCGGGGGCGCGGGGACCAGCCGCCAGAGGCCGAGCCGTCCCGTCACCAACTGCTCGAAGAGCGCGCGTCGGCGCTCTTCGAGCCCTCGCGCGCCGAGCCGGCCCCGCTCGCGTCGCAGCGCCGCCTCGAGATCTTGATTTAGCCTTTTCTGCTCGTGGGGGTCGAGCGCCTTGACGGCGTCATCCACCAGGGCATGGTCGATAGCCAGGAGCGCTTCGATGAGCTCTCCATTGGAGTCGCCGCCGGGGCCCGCGACAGGCTTACGGCTGAGCCGCTGGAGGCGGCGAAAAGCGTTACGGTAGGCGGCTTGTACTTTGGGGTTTTGTTCGGCGCGGCCGATGGCCGCAAGCGGTTCGAGCAACACTTCGGGCGTGTCACTGGGCGGTGACGACGGCGCTTCGGGCTCCTCGGGCGGCGATGAGAAGCGGATCCCTCCGCGTGACAAGTAGCTGCGACCGCTCTCCTCGACCGCGGGCGCGAAGTAGTTGAGCTTGGCCGGGAGCGCCGCCTCGTCCCCGTGGACACGGCGATAATCCAAGGAGGCGTCAAGCAAGGCCTGGCAGACGACGCGGGACGGCAGACCGGACTCTCGCCAGCTCAGGACGAGTTGTACTTCGGCGGCCGAGATCATCAGCCCCCGACGGCGCAGCAGGAGCCAGAACCGCTCCACCTCCGCCAGATAGCTCTCCACTGGGGGGGTGGTCGCCACTCAGCACCTCTAGATATCCAGGTTGCGGACGGTCAACGCGTTGCTGGTGATGAACTCACGCCGCGGCTCCACCGCGTCGCCCATCAGCACGGTGAAGATCTGATCAGCCTCCACCGCGTCCTCGATGCGCACCTGCAACAGAATCCGGCGCTCGGGGTCCATGGTGGTCTCCCACAGTTGAGCCGGATTCATTTCGCCGAGACCTTTGTAGCGTTGGATCGACTGTCCCTTGCGCCCGAGCGCCTCGATGCGTTGATACAGCGCATGCAGTGATTGGAGACTCTCGCGGGTGCCGTCCTCGAATACCAAAGTGTAGGGCGGTGTGCCGCCCAGCTTTCGGATGTCGTTCGCCAGCGTGATAAGCTCGCGATAGCCGGGGGAGTCGAGGAAGCTCCGGTCGAAAACGGTCCGCCGCTTTACTCCGGCCACTCGGGAGCGCCAGCGCACTCGCCACGAACCCTCGTCACCATCCTCCTCGATCTCGTAACGCACCGGCAGCATCTCCGGCAGGTTTGTGTGGATGTGTTGCGACAGCGCCTCCATCTCGTGCTTCAGGAACGCTTCGTCTCGCATATGATCCGCGTTGAGCTGTATTTGGGCCACCAACATCTCGATCAACCGGGAGTCGCGTTGTTGCCCCAACGTGTCGAGGAGCCGGCGGAACGCGGCGTCGCGGCGCAGCAGCGTACGCAGGTCGCGCCCGTCGATTACCCGCCCGTCGCCGGCTTCCATGTGCACGCCTTCGAGCCCCAGGCTCAGGATGTGCTCTTCGAGCTCGGCCTCATCCTTCAAGTACCGCTCCTGTTTGCCCTTCTTGACCTTGAACAGCGGCGGCTGGGCGATATAGAGATGCCCGCGCTCGATGAGGTCGGGCATCTGGCGGTAGAAGAAGGTCATCAGGAGAGTGCGGATGTGCAACCCGTCCACGTCGGCGTCGGTCATGACTATCACATGGTGGTAGCGCAGCTTGGCGATGTCGTAGCCGTCGGGCCCGATACCCGTCCCGAGCGCCGTGATCATGGTGACGATCTCCTGGCTGGAGAGCATCTTGTCGAAGCGCGCTTTCTCGACGTTCAGGATCTTGCCGCGCAGCGGCAGGATTGCCTGGAAACGGCGGTCGCGACCCTGCTTGGCTGAGCCGCCGGCCGAATCACCCTCGACGATGTAGAGCTCGGCGACGGTTGGATCCTTGTCCTGGCAATCGGCCAGCTTGCCCGGTAGTGAGCTGCCGTCGAGGACCCCCTTGCGGCGGATCATCTCGCGCGCCCGCCGCGCGGCGTCCCGCGCGCGCGCGGCGTCCACCGCTTTGGCGATGATGGCCTTGGCGTCGGACGGGTTCTCTTCGAAATATTGCATCAGGCGCTCGCCGACGACGTTCTCCACGACCCCCTTGACCTCGCTCGAGACCAGCTTGTCCTTGGTCTGGGAGCTGAACTTGGGATCGGGGACCTTGACGCTCAGCACTGCGGTGAGGCCTTCGCGGACATCATCCCCCGAGAGTGTCGCCTTGAGATCCTTGAAGAGATTGTTGGCTGTCCCGTAATTATTGATGGTGCGCGTCAGCGCGGTTCGAAAACCCACCAAGTGGGCGCCGCCGTCGCGGTTGTGGATGTTGTTGGTGAAGCAGAACAGGGTCTCCTGGAAAGAGTCGTTCCACTGGATTGCCACCTCGACCACCGTGGCGCCACGCTCCGCGAAGAGGTGGATCGGCTTGGCGTGGACTCCTTTCTTGTTGCGGTTCAAGTACTCGACGAAGGAGCAGATGCCGCCGTCATAGGAGAATGTGTGACTGCGTCCGTCGCGCTCATCGCGGATGCGGATCGTGAGCCCGCTGTTCAAGAACGCGAGCTCGCGCAAGCGTTGGGCGAGGATGTCGAAATTAAAGTCGATCAACGAGAATATTTCGGGATCAGGGCGGAATGTCACTTTGGTGCCCGTGTCCTCGGACTCGCCGATGGCTTTCAGCGGGTATTGGGGCACTCCGCGCTCGTAGGTCTGCATATAAATATTGTCGTCGCGCCGGACCTCGAGCCGCAGCATCTCCGACAGCGCGTTGACGCAAGAGACCCCGACCCCGTGCAGACCGCCCGAGACCTTGTACGACGAGCTGTCGAACTTGCCGCCGGCGTGCAGCTCGGTCATCACGATTTCGGCCGCTGAGCGTCCGCTGTCGGAGTGATGATCCACAGGGATCCCGCGACCGTTGTCCTCGACGGTGACGGCGTTCCCATGATGGATGACGATCTCGATCAGGTCGCAATATCCTCCGAGCGCCTCATCAATGCTGTTATCCACGACCTCGAAGACCATGTGATGCAACCCCGAGCCGTCGTCGGTGTCGCCGATGTACATCCCGGGGCGCTTTCGAACCGCCTCGAGCCCTTTCAGCACCTTGATATTCTCGGAGGTGTAGGTGTCGGCCGCCTCGCGGACGACTCGCGTCCGCTCGCCATCCACGGGGGCCTCCGCAGCTGCTTGCTCAGTGGCTTCAATAAGCTCTTCATCACCGCCGGAGATTCCGTTGGTGAGGTTGTCATCGCGCTCGTTTTCCACGCTCGAAGTCCTTGCCGTCCTGTATACTGTTGCCTCGTGTGCGGGCTACTATTGGGCACTTTGGAGGCGGACCGCCTCCCCGGATACGAGGGGGCATAATAGCCGTTAGAGAGGTGTTTGTAAAGCGGCCCAAGCCCATTATTTTCAAGGGCTTGGGCGCTCGCACACTGGCCCTGGGGCGCCCTAATCGCGCTGGAGCTCCTCCAGGTTCGCAAAATAGTCGAGCGACTCCGGGTTGCGCAGCGCGTCGCGGTTCAGGATGGTCTTGCCCTCGATGGCCTTTTTGACGGCCAGCTCCACCTTTTTCATATTCAAGGTGTAGGGCACGTCGGGGGTCGGCAGAATCTTGGCCGGCACGTGGCGCGGCGAGGCGTTCTTGCGCAAGGTCAACTTGATCTTCGCCACGAGCTCATCCGAGAACGAGACGCCCTCCGCCATCTTCACGAACAGCACGACGCGCACATCGCCCTTCCACTCCTGGCCGATGACGAGGCTGTCTTGCACCTCGTCGAGCCCCTCGACCAGGCGGTAAATCTCGGCGGTCCCGATGCGCACCCCGCCCGGGTTCAGGGTGGCGTCGGAGCGCCCGAGCATGGTCACGCCGCCGCGGTCGTTGATTTCGATGAAGTCGCCGTGGCGCCACACGCCCGGGAACATGTCAAAGTAGGCCGCATGATACCTCGCGCCGGTCGGATCTTCCCAGAAGTAGATGGGCATGCACGGCGCGGCGGCCGCGCAGACCAGCTCGGCCTGTTCACCCACGACGGGCTTGCCCGCCTCGTCCCAGGCCTCGACCTTCATCCCCAGGCACCGGCACTGCAGCTCGCCGGCGTAGACCGGCCCCATGGGGTTTCCGCCCGCGAAGCAGCCGTTGATGTCGGAGCCGCCGGAGATGGAGGCGAGCTGAATGTCGCCCTTGATCTCGCGGTAGACGAACTCGAAGCTCTCGACCGAGAGTGGGCTGCCGGTGGACAGCACAGCTCTGAGCGGCGCGAGGTCGTAGTCGGTGCGCGGCGTGACCCCGGCGTTTTGGAGCGCCGCGAGGTAGCCCGCGCTCGTGCCGAAGAGGGAGATGCGTTCCTTCTCGGCCATCTCAAAGAGCGCGCCGGGGTGGGGGTGAAACGGGTTGCCGTCGTAGAGGACGACCGCGGCGCCCACGGCGAGCGAGCAGACGAGCCAGTTCCACATCATCCAGCCACAGGTGGTGAAGTAGAAGATCGTGTAGTCGCGCTTAAGATCCGAGTGCAGCATGAGTTCCTTGAGCTGGTTGACGAGGATGCCGCCCGCCGACTGCACCATGCATTTGGGCAACCCTGTCGTGCCTGACGTGAACATGATGTAGAGCGGGTGGCTCGCCGGGAGCTGCTCAAACCGGAACTCTGCATCGCCGGGCGTCGCCTTGAAATCGTCGAAGAGTACGGCGCCGGGCAGCGCCCCAAGGTCGGGGTCGGCGTCGATGTATGGCGTGATGACGATCTTTTCGAGCGACGGGAGATTGTCGGCAATCTCCTTGACCCGCGCCAGGGAGTCGAAGGGCCTGCCCTTGAACGCGTAGCCGTCGGCGGCGAACAGCACGCGGGGGCGTATTTGGCCGAAGCGGTCCAGCACCCCCTTCTTGCCGAAGTCCGGCGAGCAGGAAGACCACGTGGCTCCGATGCTCGTGGCCGCGAGCATGGCGATGATGGACTCGGGCATGTTGGGCATGAATCCGGCGACTCGATCGCCGGGCCGGATGCCGAGCGCCCGGAGCGCCGTGGCCACCCTTGTCACTTCGCGGTACAACTCGGCGTAGGTCACGCGGCGGCGTGCGCGGTCCTCGCCCCAGAATATGAGCGCCGTGCGGTCGTCGCGGAAGCGCAGTAGGTTTTCGGCGAAGTTGAGCTCGGCGCCCTCGAACCACCGGGCTCCCGGCAGACGGTAGGGGTCGTCCACGACTGTGTGAAACGGCTTGCTGGTGCGGATTTCGGCGAATTCCCACATCGCGGCCCAGAAGTCGGGGATGTTATCGACCGACCAGCGATAGAGCTCGTCGTAGGAAGTGAAGTTCTGACCGTGCTGTTCGTTGATTCGCCTCATGAACCGGTACATCTCGGTGTTCTGGATGCGTTCTTCTGAAGGTTCCCAGAGCTTCTTGGCCATGTCGCCCTCCGTTGCGTGTCGTTCTATTCGTCTTCGCGATCTAACTCACAGTCCTTCCGTACCACCAATTTCGGGCGCAGGCCAACAACGCTTGTCTCTTTGGCCGCTCTCTGTTACCAAGTTTCGTCAACAAGCTGGAGGTTGTGTAGAGTCATAAAGGAGACTGCATGAAAATTGAGCCCTCGCTTCGGGTGGCATCCCTTGGCGGCTACGCCTTCGCTGAAATCGATCTGAAAGTGGCCGAACTACAGTCCTCGGGGACCGCCTGCGCCGACTTCGGCGTCGGCGATCCGCGCGATCCGACCCCCGAGCACATCTGTCGCCGTGCCCGGGAAGCCGTCATGAGTCATCGGCGGACCGGCTATCCGAGCTACGTCGGCAGCGCGATCTTCCGCGAGGCCGTGGCCGCATGGTTGGAGCGGCGCTTTGGAGTGGCGCTCGATCCCGAGCGCGAGGTGTCCTCCACGATCGGATCCAAGGAGGCGGTCTTTCATTTTCCGTTGGCCTTGCTCAACCCCGGTGATCTGGTCCTGGCGCCCAGCCCGGGCTATCCGCCGTACGCGCGCGGGACGATGTTCGCCGGCGGCGAGACCTACTTCTACCCTCTCGCCCCCGAAAACGGATTTCTCCCCGACCTCCAGGCCATTCCACGTGAGATAGTCTCCCGCGCCAAGATCCTCTGGTTGTGCCACCCAAACGCGCCCACCGGGACTGTGCTCCCACCCGAGTTTTTGGCCGAGGTGGTGGAGTTTGCCCGCCGGAACGAGATTGTCCTGGCCTCCGACGAGGCGTATAGCGAGATCTGGTTTGGGGACGAGCCGCCGCAGTCGGCGCTTCAGTTCGGCTCCGAGGGGATTATTGCCTTCCATAGCTTGTCCAAGCGCAGCGCCATGACCGGCTGGCGGGTGGGGTTCGTGGCGGGCGATGAGCGCCTCGTCGCGCTGTTCAAGAAGGTCAAGACCAACATCGACTCGGGCACGCCCAACTTCATTCAGGAGGCCGCCGTCGCGGCGCTGTCGGACGAGACCCACGTGGCCGCGATGCGGGCGAGCTATCGCCGCAAGGGCGATCTGTTGCTCGCCGCGCTGGCCCAAGCAGGCCTGGTTACCACAAAGCCCGAGGCGACCCTCTACCTCTGGCAGCGCGCGCCGGAGGGGATGAGTGGGCTCGATCTGGCCACCCGCCTCCTCGCTCCCGAGGTGGCCGTGGTGACGATCCCGGGAGCATCGATTTCGACGCCGACGGACGGCGGGGGCAACCCCGGCGAGCGATATGTGCGGTTTGCGCTCGTCCCCGAGGAAGAAGCGATCCGCGCCGCCGCGGCGCGGATCGCCAAACTCGATCTGAGAGCGCCGGCCTGTTGAAGGAGTAGTCAATCGATGGTGACCACCCCCCAGTCTCTTACCGGAAACGGTCTCGCGGTCTCACGCCGGACCATCTCTTTGTTGCTCTTGATTGCGCCGTTCGTGTTCGGCTGCGAGCTTGGCCCGCCACCCGATCATGCTCTGGTTCAGGTGCTGACCGGCTCGCCCTACGAGCGGGGCTTTCAGCACGGCGAGGCGATGGCCGACCGCATTCGCTCGCTTCAGACCACGTTGCTGACCAGCTCGCTGTTACCCTACCTGAACCGCGAGCGCGCCGCTGTGGCGTCGGTGATGTTGGCTTATCGGGACAAGGACGACGACGAGTTCGAGTCCTACTATCAGAGATACCGGCGCGAATGCCTTCAGGAGTTTCCCGATGATTGCCGTATCAAGTGCGGTTTCGCATATCTGGTGATGCGCGACAGCGCCCGCTCGCTCACCCCCTATCTCCCACAGCGCTACCTGGATGAGATGCAGGGGATTGCCGACGGTGCGGGCTTGCCCTTCGAACAGATCCTGGTGCTCAACACCTTCTTCGATACTCTGCTGTCGTTTCGCGCCATCACCGCTTTCATCCGCGGGGTGCAGGCTCCTCGTGTGGAGCGGGTGCGGTTTTTGGACCTCGAGGAGCGGGGGGACTACGACGGGGCCGATCTCCCGGATGAAGACTGGGACAAGATCAGCGGCCCGCATGAGCCTAGCCCGCACGCCGTCGCCGTCGAGGTGTCGCCTCGGAGCGCGGTCGAGTTCCTGATCCACGACACCAAGCTCGAGGTAGGCACCGACCTGGGGGAGCCGCCGGGGGTTGATCCGAGCACGGTCCGCGTGCGGGTCGACGATGTTCAGTACACCTACCCCGAGGACGACGGCATCTTGCAGGTCTTCGAGGTCCCGGACGACGAGGAGCGGGTCAGGGTGGTGTTGATTCCACCGGGCGGCTTTGCCGAAGCTGCCCAGGTGTCGCTGGTGGTCCAGGCCGGAGACTTCAACGCCATCATCGATCCGCCGCCCGAGCGGGCGCGGTTCATGCGCGACGAGCGCATTACGTTCACCACCGCGGGGTTTGGTCGCGAGAAGCACGAGGTGGCCAACCGCGATCCGACTCCAGACGGATCCATTCCGCCGTCGATTTCGTTTGCCGCGCGCGGCACCGCCACCGCCGATGGTGCGCCGCTGCTGGCGCACCACTATGCGCTACTAGATGCCAACACGGTTCACAAACACGCGGTGCTCTCCGTCCACCACCCGGACGAGGGGGCGGCCCACGCGGTGCTCGGTTACGCGGGCTTCATCTGGGGCTTTTCCGGCATGAACGAGCATGGCCTGACCTTCGCGTTCAACAACAGCGACACACTCAACAACCCCATGACCGGGGCGTTTTTGGAAGAGCTGTTCCAAGCCGAGTTCAGCTTGCGCGGGGTCCCTATCGGGATAGTCGGCCGCGAGCTACTGGCGAGCGAGGAGACGGTCGGCGGCGCCGTGGACTTGCTCGCGGCCGTCTCCCACACCGGCGGCTGGAATGTGCTGTTGGCCGACGCCGAGGGAGATCTTGCGGCGGTTGAGCTCGACAGCAATATCGACTTCGAGGGCGCTCCCGCTGACCGAACCGGAGCGCATGTCATCAGGCCCGATGATCGCGACGAGCACGGGGAGCCGCTGGCCGGCATCAGCGGCGACGAGCTGTATCTCGGGAGCCACTATCGCAAGAACCTCGAGGATATTCGCACCACGGCGCTGGTCTTCGATGTCCAGCCGCAGCGCTACTGGACCACCTTTTACTATCGCTCGGTGCAGGCCACCGCGGTCCTTCGCGAGCGCTTGCGCCAGGCGCTCGGCGCGCTTGATCCGGAACGCGCCAAAGCCATTCTCCGCTTTCCCGAGCTGGTCGACCAACGCGACTCGATGAACGCCGCCATCTACCAACCGCGAAGCGGGACTTTCCTGTGGGCCGCCGGTGAGATCCCGGCCACCGATGGAGTGTTCCGGGAGTTCGCGTTCGAGCCTGCCGGGGGAGATGTCAAATGAGAGTAGCGCGACTCTTTTGCGGGATTATGTTGTCGCTGGTGTTGTGTCTGCCGGCCACGGCGCGGGCGGCGTTTACCGAGACTCTCCCGCGCGGCACTTTTTTGCTGGATCTGGCCTACAACCACTCGTATCTCTCGAACAACTGGGACGATAGAGGCAATCTCGCCCCCCTGATCGAGTCCATCGATCGCTATGAGCCCGGCGGCGGCAAGCAGGGGCGCCTCATCCCCAACGCCGACGTGGAGTACTCGGTACTCCTGATTCAGCTCCAGTACGGCATCCTCGATTCGCTGAGCTTGGCCGTGGGGGTGCCGGTGGTGCTGAACACGACGGTCAACCCGTCGTTTGCCTGGGAGCCGGGCGACTATCAACCGATCCTGGGGCGCCCGTACAGCGGCACCGATTTCTGGGAGTGGGCCGGGAGCATGGGGCAGCCGCAGCCGTCGCGCTGGGACGGCAACCGCGGTGTGTTGTCCGATATCGTCCTCGGTTTCCGATTTCGTTTCACCGACTGGATTGAAGCGTTCGAGCGCGTCGATTTGGCGATGGCGGTGAGCGTCATGGGAGCGATCCCCATCGGCCAGCAAGGCGACCCCGACGAGCCGGTGGCGGTGGGCACGACTCTGTGGGACTTGCAGACCCAGGGGGATCTGGCGTTCCATTTGAGCATCGACAAGATGTTCACTCGCGAGCTTGATGGGCGGTTGGTGCTCGGGTTGGATGTCTACTACGAGGTGTTCTTCCCGCGGACACAGAGAACGCCCACCGGTCGCACGCACCCGCTGCTGATGGATCAGGCGCCTTACGTCGGACGCACCCATACGCTGAACCCCGGCGACTACTTCGGGTTCGCGGTGGCCGCCGACGTGGTGGCGGTGCGCGGTCCGACCCGCGCCACCTGGCTTACGGGGGGTAGTTTGCAGCGCGCCATGACCCTGCCGCCGCTCCTGACCATCTCGCTTGGCTATCGCTTCAACGCCAACAACCAATCTCGTTTCAGCTCGCGCTCCGATCTGTGGGACCACGACCAGGAGCGCCAGTGGCAAGCCGGTTATCGCAACACCCTGAGCGCCACCGCGTTGTTCAGTTTCCTGCGACTCGGGGCGCCCCTCCAGCTCTATGTGGGTTATCGGACGATGGAGTTGATTCCGGGCAAGAACGTGCGCGCCGGGCAGGTGATAGTCGCCGGCCTGAGGGCCCCATTTGCCTTCTCTTTATAGGTTCGCGCGAGGGAGTTGGACTTTGAATCGACACAATATTGCCCCTTGGGCGGTGCTCATTGCCTTCGGTGTGCTTTGTGGCGGATGCGCCGCCAGTTCCTTTTTGGGCTATCGAATCAACCCCGACTATCCCCGGAGCAAGAGCGCCGATGTCGCGCTTGAGGGGCTCGAGCATCCGGTCGAGGTATACCTCGACGACTACGGGATCCCGCACATTGAGGCGTCGAGCGAGCGCGACCTCATGCGCGTGGTGGGCTACATGCAAGCTCGCAACCGCTTCTTCGCCATGGACGCCATGCGCCGCCTGGCTACCGGGCGGCTCTCCGAGCTGGTGGGGGAGCGACCGCTCTACGACAGCACCACCGTCGAGTTCGATCAGGCAATGCGCGGTTGGGGGTTCGAGGGGCTGGCCGAGCAGGACGCAGAACGCCTCGATCCCGAGGTTCTGGAGCTATTTGAAGCGTTTGTCGAGGGTATCAACGCGGCGCTCGATAATCACGTGCCTTTGGAGTATCGGTTGCTGCGAGTCTCTCCCGAGCCGTGGCGGCTGGCCGACACCTTTGCGCTTGGCCGTCTCAACGCCTGGACGGTGACTCACAACTGGCAGCACGAGCTGGCTCGTTTGCTGCTGGCGCTGCATGGGGGGCTCGCGCGCGCGCAGCGGGTCCACCCCCAGGAGCCATGGGAGGGGCTCACGAGCCTGCCGGCCGAGGGGCCGGCGCGACCGCTCGAACAGGCGGTCGCGCCTGAACTCGAGAGCTTGTTCCCCTTGGCTGCCAATGAGGGACTGGCGACCGAGGCGCGCACATCCCCCGGTCGGGCGCGGGCGGCGGTCGCGCTCACCGCCGGCGGAGCCAGCAACGCGTGGGTCGTCAGTGGGGAGCGCTCCGCGAGTGGCCGGCCGCTATTGGCCAACGACCCGCATTTGCTCCACATGCTGCCGTCGCTGCTGTACCAGCAGTCGATGCGCGCGCCGGGGATCGAGGTCATCGGCGCCGGGATGGCGGGGCTGCCCTACGTCCTTGCCGGCCACAACGGGAAGGTGGCTTGGGGGATGACCTCGGCGGTGGCCGACGCCCAGGATCTCGTCGTCGAGCGACCGGAGGGGGAGCGCCGGGTGCGCACCCCGGAGGGCAGCGCGCAGATCGAGCACGACGAGCACATCATCAGGGTGCGCGACGGTGGGAAGTTTCGCGAGGTGGCGGCGACATTTCGTCGCACGCCCCACGGGCCGCTGTTGAATGACATCTACCCCGAGCTGCTCCCTCAGGGGTCTCCTCTCGTGGCCGTCAGGAGCGCCGCGGCCTGCGGGGCGCGAAGTATCTTGGCGCTGCGTGAGGCGGCCCGGGCCAAAGACGTCTTCGAGCTGAGAGCGGCGCTTCTCGGAATGGAGTCGCCGCCGCAAGTGTGGCAAGCGATCGATCTCGAGGGGAACATCGCGCTGTTCTTGACCGGCGCGCTGCCGCGACGGCGCGGCTACCGCGGCACATTCCCGGTGCCGGGCTGGTCCGCCGACTACGGCTGGGACGGGCTCGTCGCACCCGAGGATTTGCCGTTCGTGGTCTCGCAAACGGGTTTTTTGGCACACGCCAACAACTTAATCGTCGACCCGGGCCACGGCGAGGTCTTTATTGGCGTCGACAGCGCGCCCTCCTACCGCCAGGAGCGGATCATGGCGTTACTCGAGTCCCGCGAGCGCCACTCGGCCGACGAGATGCGGGAGATGCAGCTCGACTTGAAGGTCGAGCGCGCTCGCCGGCTGGCCCCCTTGATGGTCGCGAGCCTGAGCGATCCCGAAGGTGGCCGGGAGCTCACGGCGCACGAACAGCGCGCCGTGGCGCTGCTTGACGAGTGGGACTACGAGGCCACGGTGGACTCGGCGGCGGCGGCGATCTTCTTTAAACTCTATCGTCGGGCGATCCTCCTGGCGCTCGAAGGCGAGCTTGAAGGTCCGGCGTTGAGTTTTCTGCTGGGCCAACGCTACTTCACCAACGCGGCCGATCTGTGGTTCGACGAAGAAGATCACCCGGTCTGGGACGATCCACGCACTCCCGCGCGCGAGACACGCGGCACCGTCTTGCGGGTGGCGTTGGCCGAGGCACTCGCGGGACTCACTGATTTGCAGGGAGAGCGGCCCGAGGACTTCCGCTGGGGGGCGCTGCACGACCTCCAGTTGCGCCATCTGTTTGGGGGCCAGAGGGCGATTGCGGGTTATGTGAACTTGCCGCCGATGGAGGTGGGCGGTGGGATCGACTCCATCTGGAAGACCCATTTCGATCTCGGCAACCCCGCGCACCCATTTCGGGCCGTGGCCGGGCCGGTGATGCGCATGGTGGTGGACGCGGCCGATTTCGACGCCGGCGGCTATGTGCTCGAGACCGGCAGCTCGGGCTGGCCCGGGAGCCCGCACTATGGCGATCAGCACGAGCTTTGGAAGGAGGGGCGGCTAGTCCCCATGTCTCTCGACGCCGCGGCCGTCCGTGAGTCGGCGAAGGCGAGACTCGAGTTCGTGCCACGCACTTCAGGAGCTCAACGATGAGGCTTGTACGGTTTATGACGGCGGCGCTCGTGACCCTCGCCGGTTTGACGATTGGGTGCGCGGACGAGTCCGAGTGGCCGGCGCCGTGCCCCGGGACTCTTGAGAGCACCGGGGGCGCCCCGAACATCCTCGAGCCGGCGCTGCCGGATGTCACCGCGCCGGGCGGTGGGATCGAGATGGGGCAACCGGGGGCGCCGTGCGCGGTCAACGCGGACTGCGCGACGAACTTTTGCATGACCACAGAGACAATCGGCACGCTTATCCCGGGCACGTCGGTTCAAGGAGGCTACTGCTCGGAGTTGATGTGTCCCGTCGACGGTGAGTCGGGGCTGTGCGGGAGCGCTGAGATTGGCGGGATCTGCTTCTCGCTGGTCCCGTTCGTACCGGATTGGGCTGAAAACGGGATCTGTCTTGCGCCCTGCGAGGAGGATCACGACTGCCGGCCGGAGGACGACATCATCTGTTTCGACGCCCAGAGCCTGGTGGTCGAGGGGTTGCTGGAGCAGGAAGTGTTGGACAGGTACTACCCGACGGCCAGCGCCGGGTGCTTGTCGCGAAGTCTCGTCGCCGCGGCGATCGAGAGCCTCCAAGAGTAGACCAGGCGCCCCAGCCACCATCGGCACGCATGCGGTTTTTCAATCGGCGCCGAAGCTCTCTGGATTCTGGCCGGCGAACACTCCCTCGTAGCGCCCCTCTCCCTCGGCGCGGGCGAAGATGAACTGACAGATGGCCGTGCCCGGCACTATCCTGAGCGGGATAGGGCCGAAATTGCTCATCTCCAACACCTGGTGGTTGGCGATGCCCGGTTGCATGAAACTGGCCGAGATATGCACCAGAAGCCCCACTCGTGCGAATCGGCTGCGCCCTTCGAGCCAGCCGCACAGATCGGGGGCGAGCGAGAGTTTCTCCTCGGTGATGCCGAGCAGGGTCTGGCCCGGCTGCATCACCAGGGTCTCGTGCTCCTTGAGCATCAAGCCCCTGGTGGCGGAGCGAAAGTCCATCCGCTCGGTGATCGAGAGCTCGGTGGGGAGGTGGACGAAGACGCGAAATGCGCGGCTCAGGTGAAGATCCACCGAGGCCGGCCCGAGATTTGCCTCGGAGAACGGCTCGATCTTGATCCTTCCGCGGCGCATCTCTTTTAAAATCTCGCTTTTGCTAATCTCCCGTCAGCAGGTAATCGCGCTTTACGTTGCCGAGCGCCGCGAACACGCTCTGGCGAACCCTCGGATGATCCCGACTGAGTTCGGTGATGAGCGCCTTGATACGGGCTCGCTCGGTCTTTTGCCCCACCGGACAGTCGCCGGGGTGGCGTTTCATTTGGATCTCCTCGGTCACATAACGCAGGACCTCGGCCTCGGTGACGAGCGCGAGTGGTCGCACCACCACAAGTCGTCCGTCAAACAAAGGCTGGCGTGGACGCATGGTGGAGAAGTTGCCCTGGAACAGAAGATTGAGCAGCGCCGTCTCCACGATGTCGTCGAGGTGATGGCCGAGCGCCAGCTTGTGGGCGCCGACCTCCCGCGCCAGGCGAAACAGCGCCTGGCGGCGGGCGGTAGCGCAGCGATGGCAGTTGATCCCTTCGAGCGAGTCTCCGCCCGAGGTAGGGCCGTTTCGGGGGTGGCTCTGCGGGCGGACCACGGTCTCGACCTCGTGAAGCGGGATCTCGAGCGCGCGGCACGCCTCGCGAAGGGTCTCGAGCTCGGCGGTGGTGCCGCAGGTCGGCGTGACGCGGACATGGGCGGCCAGCAGCGTGAAGTCGATGGGCGCGGAGGGACGGCGGGCGTGCAGATGGTGGAGCAGCGCGAAGCTGTCTTTTCCTCCGGAGACGGCGACGAGGACCCGATCACCGTCCGTGAATAGATCCCAATCGCCGATGGCGCGCCCCACCTTGCGCGCGATGCGCCGCGCGATCCTCGATCCCTTGTCGCCTGTGCCACGTGTTCGCGAGTGTTGCTTCACTAAGATTACCTCTCGGATCCCCTCGAGCGATCCCAGGATAGCGCACACTTGGGTTTGCCCCAAAAAGCCTTGAGACAAGCACGAAGCTGGCGTAGATTGCCTGTTTCCTCGCGGGGGGCGGCCCCCGCGTCAGAGGTGGAAGGGGTGCGAGATGAGTCTCAGTCTGCTCGCCCGTCAGCTCAGTGAATCGGCGACACTCAAGCTCAACGCAACGGCCGCTCAGCTTCGGGGGGAAGGCGCTCCCGTTATCCACCTTGGAGGCGGCGAACCGGAGAGCAAGGTGCCCCCCGGAGCGATCAAAGCCGCCACGGAGTTGGTGCAAAGCGGGGAGGTGCGCTACACGCCGGCCTCCGGGACGCGCGAGATCAAGGACGCCATCGTCCACTACACCGGGCGCTATTACGACTACGAGGTGGGGCGCGAGAACGTCATGGCGGCCGCCGGGGCCAAGCAGGCGCTCATGAACTGCTTGCTGGCGATTCTCGACCCCGGGGACGAGGTGATAGTCCCTCGCCCTTATTGGGTGAGCTATCCCGATATGGTCGCGCTGGCGCGCGGGGTGACCAGGTTTGTTCTGCCCGATCCACGGACACTGGAGCCGCGCATCGGAGATATCGAAGCGCTCGTGACTGACCGAACCAAAGCCATTATCTTCAACAGCCCCAACAACCCTTCGGGGGGGGTCTACTCGGCGGAGCTGGTGCGGGCGGTGGTGGAGTTGTGCGAGGAGCGCGGCATCTATCTGTTGCTCGACGACATTTACCACCGGTTGCTGTTCGACGGCCGGCTCCCCGTCTCCTGCTACCGCTACGCGCGCAAGCACGGCGATGAATCGCGGATTGTGGTCATCAACGGTGTCTCGAAGAGTTACGCGATGACCGGGTTCAGGTTGGGCTGGGCGGTGGCCGCCAAACACCTCACAAAGATAATGAGTAACGTGCAGGGGCACATGACCTCGGGGCCTTCAACGGTCTCCCAGGCGGCGGCGGCCGCCGCCATTAGAGGCGACCAGGGCTCGGTCGATGAGCTGGCGCGGGGGCTCGAGGGTCGCCGCGACAGGTTGCTTCACGAGCTCGGCTCACTCCCTGGGCTCGAGGTCAACAAACCCGGGGGAGCCTTCTACTGCTTCGCCGATCTGCGGGCGTTCGACTCCGACTCGCGGCGGTTGGCGGCGTTCTTGTTAGACAAGGCGCTCGTGGTGACGGTGCCGGGCTTCGAGTTCGGCATGGAGGGTCACTTGCGACTCTCGTTTTGCGGCAAACTCGAAGATATAGTCGAGGGAGCGCAACGAATTAGGCGGGCCCTCACTCCTTGAGCTTAAGGGTTCAGCGCACTACGGTCTTCAAGAGCCAGAGCACGGCGAACAAGTTGAGCACCACCAGGACGATGAAAACCAGGTAGTTCAGTCCGCTCCGCGCGGCGCCGAAGAGCCCCACCGGCGAAGACTCCGGCAGCTCATCGCCCGACTGCTCCGGGGCGGGCGTCGAATCGTCCCCCTCTTCCTCCATCAAGAGCGCCATCAGGCGGGCGTTGCGCTTGGTCTCCAGGATATTTGAACCCACCAACGCCACCGCCCACAACAAAAGCACGAAGAGCGCCGCCCCGAGCGCGACGAGCAGCCTGGCGCGCAACGCGTCGCGCCGGGCGTCCAGCGCTTCGCGGTCCTCTCGCAGCGTGTTGTGCAGGATCACCGAGGGCGTATAGGGCGGCACCAGCCGCGCTGCCAGGTAACTCTTCAATATCGCCTGATTTTCGCTCGGCAAACGGGACGCGTGTTGTTCGAGCCATCTCGCGTACTCGCGCTCGGTCTCGTCACTTGGCTGGAGCGCCGCTGCCAAGGCCGTGACGGGGCAGTCGCGGGGCGTCACCACCAGCGCGCGCCCGGCATAGGAGAGAGGGTTGGGCAGAGTGTGGTATGGCGCACACTGGACATGGTAGATCCCCTCCACGCGGGGAATCGTGCGGGAGGCGGCCGCGCGAGCGCGAGTCACGTCCATTGTGAATGAATCCACGAGGCGGTTTTCGTGCAATATATCGCAGTGCAGCTTCTCTTCGCGCGCAGTGCTCGACACCTCCACCCGGACGATTTGCCCCGGGAGGGCGACGGGCGGGAGGAGTCGCAACCTCCGGCCTCGGGGGACGGGTTTGAACACCTGTTCGATGGTGCCCTGGCGACCTCTTGCGTCCTCGGCGGTGACCCGAAACCGGTATTGGAAGGCGCCCCCTTCGATGTCCATTGCCGCAAGTCCGGAGGAGGCGCTCATCGAATTGCGTGGCGCCTGGCTGCCACGGCGCAGCGCCAGTTGAGCCGCGACCCCGGCCCCGTCCTCGTCGGCGACCCGCACGAAAAGTCGGTTCGGCAGGCCGTGGATGAGCACGTCATCCTCGGGGACTAGCGCCATTGCCAGCTCGCCGTCAGTCTTTCGGTAGCTGTCGTCCTCTCGTGGTTCGGCGTGGCTGGTGGGCTCGACCGTCAGCGGGATCTCAATCTCGCGCGCCTCAGCGCTGTCAATCGGGCGCACTCTCAAAATGAGCCGCCCCCCCGCGGCGGCCTCCGGCGGGACATCAAAGCGCGCCACCGCCGGTGTGTGGCCCTCGACCGTCATTGTAATCGGCCGCGCGGCGACTGCCGGGTAGCCGGCGGGGCGGAGTGTCGCCTCTTCGTCCACTGAGACGCGAGTCGCGCGGCGCTCGCGCGACTCGATGTCGCGGTAGGCCGTAATTCGAATGGCGGTGGATTGATCCGTGACCGGGTGGGGGTTGCCGGTGACCACGATGATGCTGTCCACTTGCAGCTGGGCGACGGAGAGATAGAGGGCCCCGAGCAGAAAGCCGAGCAGACCGGCGAGGACGATGATGGGTGCGCGGAAACGGAAGAAGTTGTGCCAGAGGCGCGAGTCGGCCATCGGGTCAGGCGCCCACCTCCGGATCAACCACCGGCACGGATGAGAGGAGCGAGTCCAGATGACTCCTGACGTCATCAAAGCGCTCTCTCAAATCATCTGGGATCAGCCGCCGGGCTTCGCTCATCTGTCCTAGTGGGTTGATGAACTCGCCGCCGAGCTTCTTGGCGAAATGCAGCCGGGGCTCGGGGGTGCGGCCCGTGTCGCCCGAGAAACCAATGATTTCACCTCTCTCGACGGTGCGCGCGCGGCGGAGCCCGGAAGCCAGTCGGGCGAGGTGGGCGTAGTAAGTGGTCGTGCCTCCCTGATGGCTGATTGTGACCAGGGTTCCGCTGGAGCCGCGAGGGCCTGCGAACTCCACTCGGCCGTCGGCGACGCTTACCACGGCGGCGCCTTTCGTGACGGGGTAGTTGATTCCCTTGTGGCGTCGATATGAGTGCAGTTGTGGTCTGAGTGGGGGGCCGTTGTAGGCCCGCTCGCCGGTCAGTCGGATGGGAGAGGGCAGGAAGCGCCGCTCATGAGAGCTGCCGTCGGCCAGGTAGTATCCGCTCGACTCGTCTTCCTCGGCGCCGTCGGAGGCTTCAAAGTAGTAAGTCGCGATGCTGCGGTGTTTGCCACGATAGTCGAGCGCGAGAACCCTCCCATAGCGCAGGAACTCACCGTCGACCTCATGCTTTTCGACCACCACGCGAAGCTCGTCGCCGTTGCGAATCTCGGTGGCGGTGTCAATCACTTGCGCCATGAGAGTGTCGATCTGCGCGGCGATCCCGGCGTCGTGAGCGCAGCCGGTCAAGCTCGCGCGGTATCCGCCGCGAATTATGCAACCGAACCCGGCCGGCGCGATCTCGATCTTCACCTCGCGCCGTTCGGCGGAAAGCTCATTACCGTCGCGGGCGGCCACATAAATCTCGACCTGCGAGCGCACGAACTCGAGGCGCTCGACGCGGCCGGCGGGATCGACTTCGAGCTCGAAACGGTCGCCCGGGCGGGCGCGGCGGAAATCAAAGACTTTATCCAACGCCGCGACGGCGCGACGCGACTCTTGATGATCGAGGCCGATGCGATCGAGCGCGTCGAGGAGCCGGTCGCCCGGGCCAAGCTCGCCGGCGAAGACCTGCACCGCGGGCGGGAAGACAGTTGGCTCGTCGGTTTCGCCATACTCATAGGCCGCGCCGTCGGTGTCCGTATCATTCTGTTGTTGAAGCTCCAAATCCAACAGGGAGGGAGGGGGCGCGCTTCGGTCCTGGAAGAACACGAAATAGTTGACCACCAGAAGAGCACAGACGAGCAACACGGCCGGCAGTCGCGCCGAGAGCGCGCGGGATCGATCGCCGCTTCGCTGCCGGATATAGATGGGTCGATCACTCAAGGCTGATTACCTCATGAGTTGTTATGACGAGCGGCGCGGGTGCCGGAGCAAGAGTGCGCACCGCGCAAGTCCAAAAACACACCGCCACGAGACGTAGCATGGAGCCCTCGACGGAGTCAACACCGGGATCGCCCCCCCCCCTGAGCCCTCCACATTTGAGGATGCAGGTGGGAGAGTTGTCTGCTAAACTGACGCGCCTTGAAGCAGCACTCAGGTGCGCTCTCTCAACCGTTTTCGCAGCACTTGGAGGAGAAAGCCCGATGCTCAAACCTTTGGCGCTCCCGTTCCTTTTGTCCACGCTGTTGCTCGCCTGGATGGGGCTCATGGTGTTGTCATGCACCGCCAAGCTCGAGGAAGTGTCCCTGGACTGCGACTCCGACGCCTGCGCCTGCGGTCTGCCGAGCCCGTCAGACGACACCGACCGGCCGCCGCGGCACGATGTCGCGCGCCCTGACACCGACTCTAGCCCCTGCCACGCCTGCCTCGAGCCCGGGCTGACATTGAGGTTTTTTGATTTGACCGTGACCGAACCGCGAGTGGATGGCAGAACGGCGTTACCCGACTTCTTGAACCGAATCTGGCGCGCCGACGTCTGCGCCCACCGGCTCAACATCATGCTCCAGGTCCGAGAGGTCACCGAGAACCCGGACGGCTCGAGGGAGGTCCTCTTCGCCGCCGGCTCGGGGTGGCACGGTTTTTATGAAGACGGCACGCTGGTGCCGCATGAGCTGGAAGATGTCCTGGAGCCGGCTAATTGCGATGAGACAGACCCGGCGGTGACAATCCCCGACGCCTACTACTTCGTGGAGGGATTCACGACCGAACTCCGCATTCTTGTCAACACCGACTGTAGCTTCGAGACAATCGAGCCGGGCGACTTGAACTTCCACCCGGGACCCATCGGCACAGCGCTCATCTGCTCGGGCGGCGATCCGGACATCGGCCTGCCGCGCGACACGATCCCCATCCGGCAGCTCACTGCCAGCGGACAGCTAAACGACACCTGCACTCGCATCAGCGACGCCGATTTGCAGGGCTGTATCGCGCAAGACGCTGCCTGCAAGATCTGTAGCTTCGCGCTGGCGCCGGACTACGCCACCTGGAGCTACGTCCCCGACGAGAGCAAGGAGCCCGTAAACTGTCAGGCGAGCTACTGTCAGCGGTGGTGTGGAGCGGCCGCATGGACCAACTTCGGCGGGTTCGTGAGCACCATCCGACTCGATCTGGCCTGCGCCGCCGACGGCGGCGCGACGAACAACGGCTACCAGATAGCAGGGTTCTGGGAAGGCGAGGCCGTATCTTTCCAAGAACCCTAACCTAAGCCTCAATCTCGAGGAATTAGGGGTAAGGACTACGCCAACTCCAGCCACTTGAACCACACCGGGTGGTGCGCCTTGTACCACCGCAGGATCTCAGCCAGCAACACCCGCTCTTCGGGGCCGATGACCTCCGGCGCGATTTTTTCAAAATCGATCCTGATACGGCCATCCCGCCGGTGCTCCAGGGCCTCCGAGCACAAGGTCTGCAGCTCGTTGCGGATCCGCCCGGAGTCGGAGATCCGCACGGGCCGCGCGCGAAAATCTTCGCCCTGGAAGAAGCGCACCAGCAGCGGGTTGAAGATGAGGCGGCTGTGCTTCATGCCCTCGACGAGCCGCAGCTTGAACGTGATGAGCTTGTCGCCGAGCGCGGAACTCAGCCGCACTGAGGCGCTGAACACACCCGGCTCCACCTCGCTCACTCCGGGCGCGCCGGTGTACGGATCGTAGTTCATGTAACCGGCCACCGCCAAGGTCTGCCAGCGCTTCTCGGGGAAGAAATCGGCGGCGCGCACGGTGGCGCTCTTCAGGGGCAGGTTGGCATCATGTGCCTCCTGAATCATGCCCGCATAACGCATGGCCTCGGATTCATCGGGCGGCGCGCCAAGACGCCCGGCCAGCTCGGAGACAAATTCGGGAGAGCGCGGGTCGAGCCTCATGATCCCCACCTCCTGATCATGGGCCAGCTCGAAAGATGAGGTCAGGATCGCCATCGAGGCGTCTATCTCGCGAGTCTCGGCGAGGGTGGCGGCTTGCACCGCCTCGGCCGAAGCGGCGTAGCCGTCGCACAGCAGCAGATGAAGCTCGCCTTCCTCATCATGCCAGGTGCCCACCGAGTGAACCGGCGCGTATGTGCCCGAGTCGGTGAACGCCTCGCCGCCGGCCGGGAGCTGCCAACCGTCTTCGATCAGGTGAACGCCCAGGGCACTCCACTCCTGCCACAACTTGCCGATCCGTGGCTCACGGGTGCGACCGCTTAGCGTCCAGACGTGGACGTTTTGGGGCCGCAACTCCGGGTAGGTGGCCAGAATAGCCTCCAAGACCCGCGCCCGAGGGGTGCGGAAATCCACCAGCAGCGACCGCTCGGCGGCGCGCTCGACGACGGCCGCCGGGAGCAGCAAGTTACCGAAATAGCCCTCGTACGGCCTCGTTATGACCATCGGCTGATCGAACAGGTGCAGCACCGTGAGTGGCCCGGTCTCGGCCCCGACGGCAAAGCGCGAGGTGTTCTCGAGGGTGTCGACGGCCACCCCCCAGACGGTTATCCCGGCGCGCCGGATGTCGCGATAGAAGCTCTCCCAGCCGTAGCCGGGCTCGTTCAGCAGGCGCAAGACACGGTTGTCGAGCCAGCGGGCGACACGAGGACGGGCGTAGACCCGCCCGAACCCAAGCTGCGGGTTACTGCCCATCTCGGGGGTCTCGCCACCCTTGGCCATCAGCCCTTCTCCCAGGCAGACCAAGATGGCGTGGTTCTCGGGGAGCTGGCGCGAGAGATACCACAGGCTCTCGCTCATGGCGTAGGCCGAGATGGCGTCGGCGTCCTTCTTGACCCGATTGAGCCCCTCGCGAGCACACCCGGCCCCCTCGCCAAAACGCCCGAAGAGCCGTGTCCCGAGAGCAGTAACCGCGCCGGTCATCGCCACCAAGCGCTCCAGGCCGCCGTCGAGAAACGACAGCTCGCGGGTGAACTCGGCCGAGCGGACACCACGCGGCCAGCGCACCTCCACGTCTTCGAGCTTGAGGTGAAAACGGAGCAGCAGCGGGCGGGTGTCGAACGCCCACTGAGCAATCAGGTCGCGTTTCCGCCGCGTCTCGGGATCATCACCCTTCGGAATGCTCATAACCGAACTCATCGCCTCACCCCTCGCAAAAGCCAATAATTCCCCCTCACCCTGAGGGGCGCCGGGGACCCTGAGCCCACCATACCCCATGTGACAGGCTGTGTCCTTCACGCTATAATCTCCATAATCGTCGGTTCGTTCTGAGGAGCGAGCGTGTGGAGTCGCGTGCATGTGCAAGGAAACAAGCCGAATTAGGCGCAGTCGTAGCAGCGCTACGTCGAGCACTAATTCGGTGCAGGTGA
>PWKZ01000154.1 GCA_003559575.1 Bradymonadales bacterium
CAGGCTTGGGAACTACGAGGTACTAGCGACCATCGGGGGTGGCGGTATGGGGATGGTGTACCGCGCGCGCCACGTGATGCTCGGCACCGAGGTTGCGCTGAAGGTTCTTCTGCCGAATCACGCCCTGAAAGAGCGCGTGCGTGCTCGTTTTCACCAGGCGGCTTATATTCAGGCGCAGCTTCAGCATCCCGGGATCGTGCAGGTGAGCGACCTGATCGAGGAGCGCGGGCTCTTGGCGCTTGTGATGGACTACGTGGCGGGCCCGTCTCTGGAGCAGGTCTTGGAAACGGATCGGCCGGGGCGCTGGGGTCTCGACGAGACGCTGGGTGTGATTCTGCCGGTGGTCGACGCGGTCGCCTACGCTCACGGCCGTGGTGTGGCGCACCGGGATCTCAAGCCGGCCAACGTGCTGCTCGATCAGGGCAAGGGTGGCTCCTGGCCGGGAGTCCCGAAGGTGGCCGACTTCGATCTCGTCAAGATCATCTCGTCCGAAGGTGGCATGACTGCGACTGGCGCTCAGCTCGGCACCCCCGGCTACATGTCTCCGGAGCAGTACACTGGCGCGAAGGACATCGACGCCCGCGCTGACGTCTTCGCGCTCGGTATGATGGTGTGGCGGCTGCTGTCGGGCCGGCTGCCGGTCGATACTCAAAGCATGTCACAGGTGATGGGTCTCTATAGCGGCGAGCGCCCGGTGCCGCCGCTCGGCGGTCCGGTACCGTCTGCGGTCTCCGCCGTGGTGTCGTCTGCGCTGTCGCACGCGCCCAGTGATCGTCCGGTCGACGCGGGCGAGTTTGGGGCGGCGCTGCGCCGTGCGGCTTCGGGATCAGACGCCGCGGGCGAGCGTCGTGGCGGCCCCCTGGTTGCGCCCCGGTCGGCGTCGCAAGCCTCGCCCGAGGATGCGACCGCGGAGCCGTCTTGGCCGGGTGATTCACCGGGCGGCGCTGGATCGCGTGGACGGCGAGTGCTGTGGCCGTGGTTGATGTTGGGCGGCGGGTTCTTGCTGGCGGTTGTCGTTGGGTTGTTGGCGTTCTTGGCGGACTCGACGGGTGTCGTGGTGGTCGATGGCGCGCCGCGTGGCGCGCAGGTCCGGTTGCGCTGCGGTGAGGCGTCAGAAGAGTTTACGCTGCCGGGTCGCGCGGAAGTGCCCCGGGGCTCATGCCAGGTGGTGGTGGAGCAAGAGGGTTACGAGCGTTTCGATGAGCGGGTCGAAGTGATTGCCGGTGAAGAGGCGAGGGTGTCAGCGCCTCTCCGCCGCTCGACCGGGGTCGTGGTGGTCGATGGCGCGCCGCGTGGCGCGCAGGTCCGGTTGCGCTGCGGTGAGGTTGAGGAGGATTTCACGCTGCCGGGGCGGCACAGGGTGCCTGTGGGGCGGTGCCGAGTGTTAGTGCGACACGACGGTTACGAGCGTTTTGATGAGGTGGTGGAGGTTCGTGCCGGTGAGGAGACGAGGGTGTCAGCGCGGCTGAGTTCCAAAGGCACCTGGCGCGACCCGTCGTCGGGCTTGATCTGGCAGGTTGAGCCGATGGGTGGGCGGATCAGTGTGAGGGCAGCAAAAACCCATTGTTCGAATCTCAAGTTGGACGGCGAAGGTTGGCGCCTTCCCACCATCGGCGAGCTGCGGAGCTTGATTCGAGGTTGCCCGGCGACGGAGACGGGTGGTAGCTGCAATGTCGAGGAGGGGGACTGTTTGGCAAGGGGCTGCCGCGACAGTTCGTGCATTGCTGGCTGTTCAAGGAACGCCGGTCCCGCTGACGGTTGCTACTGGCCTGTTGAAATGTCGGGGAGTTGTGGAGCTTACTGGTCTTCGTCGCCGGTGGCGGACTACGATGGCTACGCGTGGAACGTCTTCTTTCACTACGGCAGCGTGGGCGTCCTCAACGTCAACTTCGCCAAACACGTGCGTTGTGTGCGTTGAGTTGGCCAGTAGACCGCGCCTCGATTGGTTATTTGGCATTGGGTTATTTACCCGAGCGAAGCGAGGGCCGAAATTTTTGCGGGGCTGGTAGGTAGGTAGGGGGTGGGATGGCGAGGTATGACGGGCTCCCGATCTATCGGCGGGCGCTGAAGCTTGTGTCACAGGGTGGCCTATATGATCCTCGAGAGGGCGGCCAAACGGATCGTGGTGAGTGCTGGGAAGACGAGCGCAAGCGAACCGTCGATGAGGTGTCGAAAAGTTACAGACGTCATCGAAACCACGCTCCAATTTCTGGCGTGGGACAAGCTCGGATGGAGCCTGCTTATTGTCCGAGCGGTGACCGGCATAAAGACGGCGTGAGCCCAGCACAGGCTCTTGTGTGGAACGTGGGAACCTGCCGCTTCGATGCTAAGGGAGAAGCCCCGCGAGGGCGAGAGTACCGATGCGAGGCGGAGGGGTGGATGGACTCGTAGTAGCGACGAAACCTGGTAATGCGGGTGGAGCGAAGGGGTCCAACTCTCCGGCCGATGCTATCTGCCAACCAGCGATGGGAAGAGCCGATGGTTGAGGCAAAGCCGTTTACGATCCCGAGACAACTCGGGGCTCGTCCATCGGCTGGAGGGTAAGAGCCGGATGAGGCGAGAGTCTCACGTCCGGTTCTGTGAGGGCCTGGGGGGGAGGTTCCCCCGGGCTACTCGACTGGTAATTGTGCTCCACGAAGGCTTGAGACCTCCGGGAGGCAGGTATGGAGACATCGTTGGCGGGCACGAAGGCGAAAGCCGGATACAGCCAAGATGGACCTGGAGCCGCCTTGACGGAGCTGCTGCCATGCTGCGCAGGAGATGAGGGTAGGTGCATCGGCGAGCGCCAGCGGTCGCCTTGATGAGAACAGCGTCTCGCTGGCGGTGGTGAAGGCACTGGAGGCGTTCGCGGGCCGCACCGCTTGGCAGCAGTCCGCCCGCCTGGTGGTGAAGGCCGGTCGGCATCCGGCCGGCAGGGGAATATGGAGCGATGCTCGAACAAGGTAGCAGGCTTGGGAACTACGAGGTACTAGCGACCATCGGGGGTGGCGGTATGGGGATGGTGTACCGCGCGCGCCACGTGATGCTCGGCACCGAGGTTGCGCTGAAGGTTCTTCTGCCGAATCAC
>PWKZ01000210.1 GCA_003559575.1 Bradymonadales bacterium
ATGCGGGGGCTGAGGGCGGTGTCCGACTTCGAGTACGAGTTTCAGATGGCCACCATGAACCGCAAGCTATATCCGGGCATGGAGACCTGTTTCATGATGGCCGGCGAGGAGCATTTTTACGTCAGCTCCAAGGTCGTGCGTGAAGTAGCGCAGCTCGGCGGCCCGGTGGAGCAGTTCGTCCCGCCGGTGGTGGTGGGTCGTCTGCGCGCCAAGGTCAATGAAAACCGGCGCTAGAGTTCACCCAGTTCGGCGCCGCTGTGCGCGTCGAAGACCTGCACCGTGGAAGTCATCAGGTTCGTAATGAACGCCCGCCGCGCATAATCGGGCAGCACCGCGAAGGCCAGATCCCAGGGGTTCGAGCCCGGTGGCAGCTTGAAGTGGACTTCGTCGACCGTGTGCCCCGCGAGGCTCACCTTCTGAACCGCATCGTCGCCCGAGTTGACGACATAGAGATCATCGCCGAGTCGGCGTAGGCGGTTGGGAATCGACCCCGCCACCACCCACGCCGTATTCACCTGGCCGCTATCGGTGTTGATGGTGGCCACTCTGGGCGTCAAACTCAACAGTACAAAAATGTCGAAGTTCTCTTCGCGAAACAGCCCGTCAATGGGGCCGCCGGGGCCGTCGCCCGGGGTGAGAGAGTAGGGAGCGTCATATGGGGCGGGGTTCATGTCCCCCGTAACTGGATCGATGAGGTGCAGTTGATCACTCTTCATGCTGAGCGCCGCCACGAGCCCTCCGGGGCCTTCGAACGGGGTGGTCAGATCGCTGTCCGAGATTGACTCGTCCAGTACCACGGGGTCGTCCGAACCCCGCAACCACTCACAAGTTCTGAGGTTGACCTTGAACAGGTAGGGGCCGGTGCCCGAGCCCAGATAAGCCACACCGGTATACGGCGTCGTGTAGCCGGTGGGCGGAGACGGCACGAGGTAAATGCCTCCCGGTGATCCAGCGAGGGGCGTGTCGGGGGCGAGCGGCAGCTCGATGTTGGCCGCCGGCAGGGTGGCCGAGGCCGCCTGGTCGAGGGCGATGATGTCGACGCCGCCCGGGCTCTGCGGCAACATCAGCCCACTGTCCACATCGGCGCTCGTCACCCCGGCGTTGACCACGAACACCGAGGCTCCATCGCTGGCGAGCGACTGGGGGTTCAATTGGGTGGTGGGGATGCGGTTCACTATCTCGAGCGTCGCCGGATCAAGGACCGTCACGAAGCCCTGGCCTGGTGTCCAGAACTCGTCGAGGTTGCTGTTGAGCACAAAGACATAGCCCCCCGCGCGCAGCACTCCTCCGGGAGAAGCAAACGGCTGGTCCGGGAGAGGCTCCGGTGACGTGACGGGCGCGGTGCACCCCGGGCCGAGCGGCGCGAAACCAAAGATGCGCGCCACCCGACCGGCTTCGAGATCCACGAGCGCCACCGTGTCGCTCCCGGAGTTGGCCACGAAGGCTTGCCGCGCGTCCTCTGTCAACCCAATGGCGACCGGCGCGTCGCCGGGTGAGAGCAACACGAAGGAGAGATCGACCGCATCGGCCGCGAGGGTCAAGTCGATGCGCTGGAGCGCGTCGTCACCGGCGTTGACCACGTAGACATAACGACCGTGGACCTCGATCGCGCGAGGGTCGCGCCCCGCCCTGAAGGCCCCGGCATCGATGTGGCCGGTGTCCATCTCGAGAGTCGTTACCTTGCCCTCGGGCCCCATCACCACGAAGATGTCGGGCGTCGCGCCGGGGACATAAACGAAGTCGCTCGGGAGAGTCTGACCGCCGTCGCCCACGCCGTAGGGGCTCCCCGGGTGGGTGGCCTGGTCGTCGACCATCCGGGTGGCCTCGCCAAAAACTCTCATTACGCCGTCGGCCGGGAACAGTGCCAGGATCGATCCGTCGCCGGTCGCCCTCAGAAGGATCGACTTCTGCTCGTCCTGCTCGCCGATGGGGAAGTGATCGGCAGGCCCGCGGATGACTGCGCAGTTGGCCACATCGACTATGAAGAGCGCGCCGGCGGTGCCGCTACCCAGATAGGCAAGCCCGTCGGTGCCCACCGCCATGCTGACGGGTGCGCCGATCGCGCCTCGGTGCACGAGGGGAATAGTGCGGCTGAACCCGGGCGCGTCGACGGCGCTGGCGACGTTGTCGAGGACATCGATCCCGCCGGGCGAGCTTGGCAAGTCGCGCTCCACCGTGGGGTCAAATGTTATCTCGCCGCGGTTGAGCACCCACAACGCTTCGTCTTGGACCGCCAGGGCCACCGGGTAGGGCTGGCTCGTGGGCAGGCGGTTGCGCACACGCAGCGTGGCGCGCTCGATGACTGTGATGAACCCCTGGCCGGCGCTGCCATCCGCTCTCGGGTTGTGATTGGCAACGAAGACGTGCTCCCGGTCGACCAGGATCGCCATTGGTTTGGCGAAGGGAGTGGTCGGAAGGTTGGCGGTGTCGCGATCGAACGTCGCCTCGAGGCAGTGCTCGCCGTCCGTTGGGACGGTGGTCTCTTCATCCGGGATGCTGGTGTCGGCCCTTGTCGTCCCCGACCAATCTGGAGACGCGTCTTGAATCGCGTCAGGCTCTTTGATTTCGAAGTCCGGCATCGGCGTGGGATCGTACGGAATGCCATCGGCGGTATCGCTGATAGTACACCCTCCAAAGACCGGCGCTCCTGCCACGAGAACCAGTAGAGTGCCCACCAGGTGACACGATTGAACCAACCTCACTGTCTCCCCCTCATTGCAACGCGAATCGAATTAAAGCCTTGCCCCACACCCTCGCTCTCACCGAGGATCTCTTGGAGGTGTCCCCCAGGCTACGTCATAGACGCCGTAAGCAGAAGCACAAAAACGCAGGGCGACGGACACCCCCCCCCGGCCGCTTGCGGTCCTCTCAATCCTCCACCGCGTCCGTGGACCGAGGGGAGTGAGGCGGGTGCAAGTGCAAGGAAACAATCCAAATCGAGCGCAGTCCAACGCAGCGCCTACGTCGAGCATCGATTTGGTGAAGGTGACGCCGCAAAATCACCCGAATCGCTTCCCGAATCCCGGAAGAGGGTGGAGGATTGAGGGGGGGGTG
>PWKZ01000099.1 GCA_003559575.1 Bradymonadales bacterium
AACGAGCAGGCCGAGCAGCGCGCGTGGCAGTTTACCTCCAGCGACCAGGGGCGCACCTGGAGCGAGGCGTCGCTGAGCGCGGTGCCCAACTGCGGCAACTCGATGGAGATGATCGAGCTTCGCTCCGGGGCATGGATCATCGTCTTCAACAACAGCCATCAGCGCCGCTTCCCGCTGTCGGTGGCCCTCTCCGACGATCAGGGCCGCACCTGGAGCGCGGTGGCCGATATCCAGGCCGAGTGCCCGGTCGAGCGCTGTAGCTTCGGCTACCCCTCGATCGCCCAAAACCCCGTCGACGAGACGATCTGGGTGACCTATACGCACAACCGGCGGGCCATCGGGTGGGTACAGCTCAACGAGCGCTTCGTGAGGGAGAGCTCCTCAACCTTCGCCACCCCTGAGTAGCCCACTGGAGAGAGCCACGACCGGAATGGACACCAGCAAGACGGCCATCGTAATACCAGCCTACAACGCCGAGCGGACCGTCGGACGAACACTGGCGCGCATCGCCGCCGCCGGGATCACGCCGGGGGCGGTGCTGGTAGTCGACGACGGCAGCCGCGATCGGACCGTCGAGGTGGCCCGGCGCGCCGGCGTGGAGCACCACCTCCCCGTCGAGATCCTGGTACACCACCGCAACCGCGGCTACGGCGGCGCGCAGAAGACCGCTTTTCGGCGCGCCCTCGAGCGCGGTTTCGCGATCGTCATGCTGGTACACGCCGACGGGCAGTACGCCCCGGAGGAGTATCTCTCGCTGCTGGCGCCCATCGATCGGGAGCGCGCCGACATGGTCGTGGGCTCACGCGTCCTCGGAGGCGCCTTGCGGGGAGGGATGCCGCCGCTCAGGTGGCTCGGCAACCGGCTCATCTCCGCGCTCGAGAACCTGGTCTTTGGGTTGAAGTTCGTCGAATATCACAGCGGCTATGTCGCCTACTCGGCCGAGGCGCTCGAGCGCATCGCGTTCGAGACGCTGAGCGAGCGCTACCACTTCGACGGTGAGATGCTCATGTGCGCCGGCAAGCTCGGGCTGCGAGTGGCCGAGGTCCCGGTCTCGACCCACTTCGGCCCCGAGACCAGCAGCCTGGCCGTCGCACCTTATCTCCTGGAGGTCTCGGAGGTCCTGCTGCGCTACGCGCGCGGCGGCTATTTTTTTCAAAGCTGAGGCGCCACGCGCCTCGGGCGACTTCTTGCGACGGGAGCACCCATGAAGCACCCCCCCCCGGCCTGGCGACCAGATACCCGCTGGCTCGGCTACGGCTTCGTCCTCATCGCCTTGGTGGGCCTGTTTATCGTTATCACCACCGCCCGCGCAAACCTCATCTCCCACGGCGATCTCAACACCTATGACGTCTTGACGGAGGGCTACCACTGGTACTTCGTCACCCGCCCGTTTCGCGCCGACGACGCCCAGAGCTCCATCGCCCGCGCGCTCCCGATCATGTACCCGCTGACTTCGCTGGCGTTTGCGCCGAACATGCTGCTGCAAAAGGTACTCGGCGGCGCTTCGCAGCCACAAGCGATCTACAACATCTCGATCGCGTTGCTGCTGCTCTTGTTCTCACTCACCTACTTCGTCGCGCTGAGCGAGGGGGTCGGGCCCAAGGTGAGCGCCGCCATCACTCTCGGCGTGCTGATGAACCCGTTGTCGGTGAGCTTGCTTATCTTTGCGCCGATCATCCACAGCGCCGGGCTGCTGATCCCCGGCTACCTGCTCTTCCGCCGCGGCCATTCGGCCGGGGCGCTCGTCTGCTTCGTCGCCGCAGCGTTCAGTTATCGCGCGGGCGGACTGTTCGTGCTGCTCTTCCTGCTGGCGACACCGGCGGCCGACACCCCCGATGGAGGCAAGCTCCGGCGGACGCTCATCATCGCGATGGGTGCCGTGTTCACCTGTCAAGTTCTGAACCAGCTCTCGCTGCCGCTGTTGAGCGACGCCCTGTTCGCGGTGGAGTCCTCCCGGATCGCGAATGTGTTCAACCTGTTACTAGTGGTCGCCGGAGTCACCGAAGGTAACGCACTGGGACTTCTCGGAGGGCAGGTCTTGGCGATGGTCGCGTTTGTGGCTGCGGCGGGGTGGCCCCTGTTATTGCGGGGCAACCGTTACAGGTGGCTCCTTTTTGCATGTTTGGCAAGCTATGTCTGCCTGGTGGTCGGCCCCGTCTCCCAGACGATGCTTTTTCTCGTCGCATTTTCAGGGCTCGCGCTCTCCCACCTGCTGGGCGCGGGGGAGACTTCCGGCAAATGGCCGAAGCTCATCGCCAAGCCCTATCGGGCGGCGCTGCTGGCGTGCGGCCCGGCTCTCGTTGTCGCGATGAGCGTCCCGTATCTGCCGGCACCGGGCACCTCGCGAGATCGCACCACCGCCGCGGGATATGTGCTCAAAGCTCTCGAGATGCAAGAGCAGCAGCCCATCACCGCGATCCGCGCGCTTCTGACCGAGCTCGACGACGAGGAGATGTGCGCCGTGGATTGGACCATTCTGCCGCTGCTCGAGCGCGATCACTGCCGCCGGGTGATCACGCTTGGACTGACCGCGCCCGAAGAGGCGCTGGCAAGGGCCGATGCGATCCTGGTGGATGAGAGCCGGATGGCCCGGCAACTTCGATCCCGCCTCACAAAGAGCGACGACGGCGGCCAGCTTGCAGCGCGCAGCCGCGCCACCGCAGCCTTGCTCGAGGCCGCACCGCAATGCCACCTGGTGGCCACCGCTGAAGGGGCCTCGCTATATCGTTGTCCCTAATCCCTAATCCCCTAATTCCCCATCAAACCGAGTACCGAGCGCGTCGAAACGGGGTGAGCTGCAAGGAAACAAGCCGAATCAGGCGGAGGCCAACGCAGCGCCTACGTCGAGCACTAATTCGGTGCAGGTGACGCCGCAGATGGCCTCGTAGCGACGCGCGAATGCCGGTGCAGGTGGGGAATTAGGGTAATCCTCAATCCCTTGCTCCGCTGTCCCGCTTGTCCCACAATGGTGGTGAGATCGAAGCCGAGGCCGCCCCGCCGCAAGTAGCGCAGGCGGCCCTTCGCACTTTCAATCGGA
>PWKZ01000148.1 GCA_003559575.1 Bradymonadales bacterium
CTCCGCTCTCCGCTCTCCGCTCTCCGCTCTCCGCTCTCCGCTCTCCGCTCTCCGCATCGCTGGCGGCGTCGGCAAACGCGGTCGATCACGGGCCGCGGCCTATGAGATCGCTCTCGGCGATACGAAGCAACTCATCGTGGCACTGGACTGCGTAGAGATCGACGCCCTGGCACCGCCCGAGTGGGCGCTGGAGGCACAAGAATTGGCCGACAGGGTGCGCGGCGATACTGACGTGCCTCATCTCCGGCGCCGCGAGCGAGCAACGGTGATGTAGCCCCGTGTGCAACCCGGGACATGGGTGACAGTTTGTGCTCCGTGACCGTGGCGATGCCGACGAATTATTGGACAGAGCCTAGCGCAGAAAGGCCGGGCGGCCACTCGCCAGGATGAACGCCAGCAATAGCAACCCCGCGGTGATGAGGAGAATGTCGCCGCCCACCACCGGATCGGTGGGGTGGCGGCGAGCGTCGAGTGGGACCTCCGTTATCTTCTCTAGCGTTCGTTTGTCCCACAAGCCGTCGAGTGTTCGCGAGTTGGCCGCTAGCCGGGCGACCAATGGTTGCAGCGCGGCGCGGGCTTCGTCGGAGCTCAGCGCGGCGTCGTGGGTGAGGAGGATGCGCAGGTGGCGATCGCCGTGGATGGTGGGTAAGTCGGGAGCGCGCTCGTCATCGGGATGATAGACCATGGCCGCCGCCACCCCTTTGCGCCCAATGGCCCTGACGGTGTAGGCGATGACGTTGCGATCAATCCTGATCCCGTGGATCACGAAGCCTGCGCCTGCCTCGTCGCCGATCTCAAGGGGCGCCATCGCGCGGCGGATTCGCTCTTCCTGGCCCGCCGGGATGGCGTAGTGGGTCTCACCCGGGGCGAGGGCCTGGGGTTCCTCGCTCCTGCCCGAGGCCGTGAGCAACATGGTCGCGCCGCACACCCCAAGCGCAACGAGTAGTGTGCGGTGTCGGCCGATCATGGCTCAAACCTCCAGGATCTCCTGCTCTTTGGCGGCGATTATGGTGTCCACCTCGGCGACGGACTGGTCGGTTTTCTCTTGAACCTTCTGGAGACCGCGGTGGACATCGTCCTCCGAGAGGTCGTCGGCGCTCTTGAGTAGTTCGTTGGCATCGCGTCGCGCGTTGCGGAGGCCTACCTTGGTGTCCTCACCGGATCGTTTGGCGAGCTTGACGAGCTCCTTGCGGCGCTCTGTGGTTAGCGGAGGAATGGGGAGGCGAATCAGCTCGCCGTCGTTGGAGGGCGTGATGCCGATATCGGCGGCGATGATGGCTTTCTCGATGGCCGCCAAGAGGCCTTTGTCCCAGGGCTTGACGGTGATGAGTCGGGCGTCGGCGACGTTGATCGCCGCGACCTGATTGAGCGGGGTCGGTGTGCCGTAGTAAGGGACCCGGATCCCGTCCAACAGCGCCACGTTGGCCCGGCCCGTGCGCATCTTGGCGAGGTCGCGTTGCAAGGAGTCCAAAGCCTTGGCAAAGCGTTCGTTGAGTTCTTCCAAGACAATCTCGATCATGGCTTGTACTCTTTCCCCCCAAAAACTTCCCTAATTCGCGATCCGACTGCCGACGGGCTCGCCTCGCAGAGCCCGAAGGATACTACCGGGCGCATTGAGGTTGAATACCACAATCGGGATACGGTTGTCGCGGCAGATAGTGAACGCCGCGGTGTCCATCACCTCAATGCGCCGCCCGATGACATCGTCGTAGGTGAGGCGTCTCAGTGGGGCCGCGTCCGGATAGCGCTCTGGATCGCGATCGTAGACTCCGTCCACCCGCGTCGCTTTGAGCACCACGTCGGCGCCTAACTCGGCGGCGCGGAGGGCGGCCGCCGAGTCGGTGGTGAAGAACGGGTTGCCGGTGCCGCCGCCGCAGATCAGAAGCTCGCCGCGGGAAAAGGCCGACAGCGCCTTGCGTGGCGAGTAGCTCTCAATCAGTCCGCCAAACGGGATGGCGGAGAAGACCGACGCTCTCCCGCCGAGGGCCTCGAGCACCGTCTGTAACGCGAGGGCGTTCATGAGGGTGGCCAGCATCCCCATTGTGTCGGCGGTGGTTCGCTCCATCTCGTCCGCTACCGCGGTGGCGCCGCGAAACAGATTGCCTCCGCCGATGACGACCCCGATCTCCGTGCCTTCGCGTTGTGCCACCAAGAGCTTCTCGGCGATGTCGCGGAGTGTGTCGTGGTCGTAGCCATGACGCGCCGTTCCCGCCAGGCTCTCCCCGGAGAGCTTCAAAATCACGCGCTCATAAGCGGTCGTCATGGGCCACCTCCAGGTCCAATGATGAGGCCGTACGAACTCGCAATGCTAACTCAGCTCGGATTATCTGGCGAGTAATAAGCAGCCTTCTTTCGAGATAGTGAGGGTCGAGCGGCGGAGAGGGGCGCGGCTTGGAGGCTTGAGATGTCTCAGCTCTTCTGCAGCTCTTGGAGATCCTTGACGAGGTCGTGTTCGCGTTTCTCGAGCCCTTCGCCCATCTCGTAGCGGACAAAGCGCCTCACTGAGATTCGCTCGCCAATGTTTCCGGTTGCTTCGTGGACGAGAGCCTCGACTGTCTTGTCGGGATCCTTGACGAATGATTGTTCGAGCAAGCAGATCTCCGAGAGCCACTTGTTGATGCGGCCTTCCGCGATCTTCGCGAGGATTTGTTCCGGCTTGCCGGTCTCGCGCGCCTGGGCGACAAAGATCTCGAGTTGCTTGTCGCGCTCGGTCTGTGAAACATCCTCACGGCTCACGTAGCGCGGCCCCATTGCTGCGATGTGGAGGCATATGTCATGCACGAGCTTTTGAAAGTCTTCGTTGCGCGCCACGAAGTCGGTCTCGCAATTGACCTCCAGTAGCACACCGACCTTGCCGCCGGCGTGGACGTATGAGTCCACGATCCCCTCGGCCGCGACTCGGCCCGATTTCTTGTGCGCGCTGGCCTGACCTTTTTTCTGGAGGTACTCGACCGCTTTGTCCAAGCTGCCGTCACACTTTTCGAGCGCCTTGCGACAATCCATCATGCCGGCGCTGGTCATTTCGCGGAGCTGTTTTACGAGCGCTGGTGAAACTGCCATCTGCTTGTCCTCTCTTTCTCGTCGACGTCCGGTTTGTACCAAAGACGCGCGATCGCTAGCGGCGGATGATCTCGACTTCGCGATCCGAGGTGTCGACTGTCGTTGTGGCTCCGGTGTCGTCCATTACCACCGCCGGAGCTTGTTTTTCTTCATATTCCTGGGCGGCCCGCTCTTTGGCGGCCGCCTGCCCGGCGAGACAGGTGTCGGCGATCGCGCAGGCGAACAGCCTAATGGCGCGAATGGCGTCATCGTTGCCGGGAATGACGAAGTCGAGATCGTCGGGGTCGCAGTTGGTATCGGCCAGGCCGATGGCCGGGATACCGAGTCGCCGCGCCTCGCGCACCGCGATGTGCTCCTTGCGTGGATCGATAATGAAGACCGCGCCCGGGAGCCGCTTCATCTCACGCACGCCCGACAACGAGCGCAACAGTTTGACGCGCGCTTTCTCGTTCAGCAGGACCTCTTTTTTCGGCAGCTTCTCCACCGAGCCTTCGGCCAAGAGCTTGTCGATCTCATCGATGCGATCAATGCTCTTGCGGATCGTCGAGAAGTTGGTGAGCATGCCGCCAAGCCAGCGGTGGGTGACGAACGGCATCTTGGCGCGCCTGGCTTCTTGCTCCATTACGTCCTGGGCCTGGCGCTTGGTGCCGATGAACAGCACTGTGTCGCCACGCGCCGCCACCCGCTCGACAAACGAGATGGCGTCGCGGAACAGACGCATGGTCTTCTGGAGATTGACGATGTGAATCCCGTTGCGCGCGCCCCAGATGTAGGGCTTCATTTTGGGGTTCCAGCGCCTTGTCTGGTGTCCGAAGTGGACCCCCGCCTCGAGCATCTCTTTCATCGTGATCATGTGGTCTCTCCTGGCCGTTGTTGCGCCGCCCCCACCGGAACACCCGCTCCGGCGACATTTCGCCGGGCCCGGGCACGGACAGGCCGAGGGACGGAACTGATGTTTTCCTCGCTTCCGGCCGAAGTCGGGAACGCCGACTTGCAGCCGCCGGGAGACGAGGCTTGCCGCTCGGTAGCGCCCTTGGGGCGCGACAGCGGGCCGTCCTATTAGCACGCTCCGCTCTGCTTGGCAACTCTAGAGCTTGCGCAGTTTGTTGATGATCTTGTCTTTGGTGGAGAGCTTGGGGGGCGAAGGGTCGCTCGCGGCGGCGCGTTTGGCGAGTATCATCTCGAGCGCGCGGTGCTCGATCTCGGCGATTTTCCGCCGGGTCTCTTCACACTCTTGTCCCTCGAACCGGATCTTCATCTCGGGCGATGCGGCGATTCCGTAGCGCATCCTGAGCACCTGCTCCTCTTTGGCGGTCAAGCCGTGTCTAGTGGAGTCGCACCGAGTTTTCTTGGCGCGTGGCGCGACGGCCTTCTTGTTATCGGCGTTGGATGAAACGGTGGTTGTCACCGGCGCCCCGGAACGCCTCCTGTTACGAGAGTCCAACCTCACCTCCTGATAGATTATCCCTTCCACCGTTGCCCGCCCTTCGGGTGCATCGGAGGAGAGGCGCGAATCTCAGCTCGACCCGCCTGTCCCGGTGATAACCCATGCCCAACCAACCCGCAAGTATTCCACCGAGTATCGGGGTAACCCCCGAACAACACTATTATTCTATCTTCTTGGCGGGGGTGATGTCAAGTTTGCGGAGCAAATATTCTAATGATTTTCGGTGTATCCCTGTTCTGCGGGCCGCCAGGCTGATGTTCCCGGCGGCAGCCTCCAGGTGTCGTCGCCAATAGAGGCGCTCGAACTCTTCGGTCAGCCGCGCCTTGGCGTCCTTGAATGGAAGCTCGAGATCGACTGTCAGGGTCCCGACGGAGGTGTCGTCCGCGGAGACGGCGCTTGAGTGGCCTGTCGTGCGCCTCTCGAGCGCGCCGGTGAAGCGTTCATCGATGTAGCGTGTACTGATGTGACCGTCATCTGACAAGACCGCGGCGCGCTCGACGAAGTTCTTGAGCTCGCGGACGTTGCCGGGCCAGGAGTGCTGCTGCAACTTGGCCATCGTTTCAAACGAGATTCGCACCTCCCGGCCGTGTTCGTGCCCGAAGGATTTGAGGAAGTGGCTGACGAGCAACGGAATGTCTTCGGCGCGCTCTTTTAGCGGCGGGAGGCGCAGCGGCACTACTGCCAGGCGGTAGTATAGATCTTCGCGGAAGTTGCCGTTGCGGACTTCGACCTCGAGGTTGCGGTTGGTGGCGGCGACGATTCGGACGTCGGCCTGGATGTGACGATTGGAGCCCACCGGCTTGATCTCGCGCTTCTCGAGCGCGCGGAGAAGCCGTGGCTGCAGGTCGGGGCCCAACTCTGAGATCTCGTCCAAGAACAGCGTGCCTCCGGTGGCGGCGATGAACGCTCCTTCACGGCTTGCGGAGGCTCCTGTGAAGGCACCTTTGACATGGCCGAACAGCTCACTCTCGATCAAGTTTTCGGCCACCGCACTACAGTCGAAAATCACAAACGGATTGTTGGCTCGGGGGCTGTGGGAGTGGATCGCCTCGGCGACAAGCTCTTTGCCGGTTCCGCTCTCGCCTTCGAGTAGGATGGTGACGTCGGTTGGAGACAACCTGGTGAGCAGTGCAAAGATCTCGCGCATCGCGGCGCTGCGACCGATGATCTCACCGAACTTGGACTCTCGGCTGAGTTGAACCTCGACCGTCTCGCCAAGCGTACGGAACATCAACTCGGTGTTGCCGATAGCGATCCGCGCGCCGGTCTTCGGGAGGTAGGCATCCTGGATGCGGCAACCTTCGACGAACGTTCCGTTCTTGCTGTCGAGGTCGCGCAATCGGTGACCGAGATGATCGACCTCGAGGCTGAAGTGAGTGCGTGAGATGGTGGGATCGTCAATTACCAGTGGACATTCCGGCGCGCTGCCCACCTGGACCAAGCGCCGCCCAAATGTCTTTTCGAGCCCTCGGCAGGGGCCGCGAAGGACTTCCAAAGAATACTTGGTGACCACGATTCGTTCGGGGTGCACCGCTATTGTGCGGGTCTTTTCAGACTGCATCTAGTTTCCTTCGGTCAAGTCCATGGTGCCCAATCGCACTGTCTCACCGGAGCGGACGACAAACGAGCGTTTCAACTCGAGAGCCCCATCGAGGGATTGTAGCACCATATTGTGCTCGCCGGGCGGCAAGGAGTGCTCCACCAGGTTCGATTGCCCCGTCTCAAGCCTCCGTCCGTCGATCTTGACGACGGCGTCGGATGGGAAGAAACGAAACGAGACCATCCCCGGTTCATGAGGGGCGAGCCTCAACTCCACCACGCTCGGCCCTCCGAAACGCAGCGTCTCGGTTGTATCATGGTGGCCGTCCAGCTCAGCGCGCACCTCAATCCGGGTTCCGGGGGAGAGCCACGCCCTTCGCGGGGCAAACCCGACCGGGCGGCCATCGAAAGAGAGTTCGGCTCCCGGTGGTGAACTCTCGACCGTCACCGAGTGCCGCAACGGCGCCATGGAGATCTTCACTTCGTCGGGCACCGACTGGTTCTCCTCGACCTGGAGCGTGAACACCTCGTGATGCGGCTTGCGCACTTCAATCTCGAGCGGCCCGCGCGCCGGGAGGAGCAGCGTGTCGTCCTCGCCGGGGGTAACCGGAGAGTCGTTGACGAAGACTCGCGCGCCGTTGGCGAGGCCCGAAAGCCGGGTGGCGCGGAGAGGTTCTTCGGCTGGTGGGGTTGGCGCGGGAGCTGGCCTTGGCGGAGTGAGTGCGTGCTCCTCGGGCATGGTCACGTCGGGCGTCGCGGGTGACGCAGCGGCGATGGGGGAGGGTGCCTCCGGCATATCGTCCGGCACACCATCGGGGAGGGGCGCGAGATCGGAGTCGGTCACGGGGGGCGACTGCGGCCTCGAGGGCGCGAGGTTTGCCGGAGGATCCACGGGTTGTCTCGGGAACGTTCTGGGCTCGAGGACATTTCTGATGTTGAAAAACAGCAAGACCGCGATAATGGCCAGCAAGCCCAGGAACAGGATGGAATTGACGCTCTTGCCTCGACCCGCGCCTGCCTCGCCGGATATTTGAGACTGCCGGGAGACGCTGTCGCGCTCGCTCTTGGGCGTGGGGAATGTGGAGACGGTCGCCCTTGACGGGGGCTCTCCGCTCGGCTCCTCACCCGCCGAAGGGTGGCCCTGAGAGGCCTGTTGGAGTTGTACCGCCAGGAGGTCGTCGACCCCGAGTCCCGGCGACCGCGGCGCTTCATCGCCGGCGTCATCCTGGACGGTCTCCCCGGCCGAGGCGGGGAAGAGGTCGCGCACGAACTCGGCCAGGCGAGTCTCGAAGGCCGTCTCCGAGAGGTCCTGGAGGCGCTCGCGGATCGCCTCCAGGAGGTCGGCGGCGCTTTGGAAGCGGGCAACGGGTGTCACCGCGAGGCAGCGGTGTACCACGTCGGCGACGGGCGCTGAGATTTCCGGGCGGAGGGTGCGGATATCGGCCGGAGCGGCCTTCTTGACCCGCTCGAGCACCCCCAGATCCGTCTCGGCGGCGAAAGGCCGCACGCCGGTGATTAGCTCGTAGGCGACAGCGCCCAGGGAGAAGAGATCGCTGCGCTGGTCGAGCCGGCTGCCGCGCGCTTGTTCGGGCGACATGTAGAGGAATTTGCCCTTGAGCGTCCCCGTGACGCTGTGGTCGAGGCGCGCCGCCGCCTTGGCGACACCAAAATCGAGGATTCGGACCGCCCCTTCGTGTGACACCATGATGTTGGAGGTGCTGATGTCGCGATGGATGATGCCGAGCGGCCGACCGTCCTCGTCGGTTTTGCGGTGCGCATAGGAGAGCCCGGCGGCGATTTGAGTGACCACATGGAGCGCCAGATCGACCGGCATCAGCTCACCGCGCGCGGCCAAAACGCGCAGCAGCTCACGGAGGTCGACACCGTCGACGTGCTCCATCGCCAGGTAGTATTCCCCTGCCACCTCGCCAAGCTCGAGGAGGCCGACGATGTTTGCATGTGCCAGCTGCCCGACCAGCTTGCCCTCTTCGATAAAGCGGCTCACAAACTCCGGATTGCGGGACAACTCGGGCAGGATCCGCTTTATGACGACCCGTTTTTGGAACCCGGCGGCGCCTCTCATGGTCGCGAGATACACCTCGCCCATCCCGCCCGTGGCGAGTCGGCGTTGGAGTTCATAACGTCCGAAGGGGACGTGTTTGGGGCCGGTGTTGTCGTCCATTATCTCTCAAAACCTCTTCGGGGCCCTCGAGAACGTTGCGAAGTTAGCACCGAAACAATACCTCCTCAAGGTTGACGAGGGAGGCGCCCGTTGGCGACAATCCGGCGGCAATCAGGGTGGGGGCGGTGTTCTCGAACGCACTCGCCTCCGCAACAACCGGAGACGAACCGGAGACGAACCGGAGACGAACCGGAGACGAATAGTTGTATCGTGGTGCAACAATAGCGGTGGTCATCCCCGCCTATAATGAAGAGGAGCTGCTTGGTCCCACCATCCGCTCAGTGCCGGAATGGGTCGATCTGGTAGTGGTGGTGGATGATCGCAGCCGTGACGGGACGGCGGAGGTCATTCAGGGCAACGGCGATCCGCGGCTGGTGGCGCTTCATCTGGAGAGCAACCTGGGGGTCGGCGGAGCGATCCTCCGCGGCTATGAGCAGGCGTTACGGCGCGGGGCCGAGGTAATCGCCGTGATGGCCGGGGACGGGCAGATGGATCCCCACGATTTGCCGGGGCTGCTGGATCCGATCATCGACGACCGGGCGGACTATGTGAAGGGCAATCGTCTCGGTAGCCGTGATCTCTTGGGGACGATGCCGTTGGTTCGTATCATCGGCAATTTTGCGCTCAGCTATTTGACCCGCAGGGCCACCGGGCTCGACCATGTGCATGACTCCCAGTGCGGATATACCGCCATCCGGCGGGATCTTGTGGCTCGTCTTCCACTCTTGGAGGTCTATCCCCGCTATGGCTTCCCCAATGACCTCCTCGGCCACCTGGCTCTTTTGGGCGCGCGGGTGATTGATCATCCGGTCAGGCCGGTCTATGGCCCCGAGCGCTCCGGTATTCGGATTCCTGCCGCGGCGGTGACGATTTCAGCGCTGTTGGTCCGTGTTTGGTGGCGCTGCCGCGTGCGCCCGCCGGCCGCCGAGATGCCACGACGGCGCTGAAGGAGAACAGGATCGAGCTGTGCGCGTCCTCGTAATCACGAGCTCCTATCCGCGCCACCGCTTTGATTCCGCCGGGATCTTCGTCGAGGAGCAGGCGTCGGCCTTGGCAGCCCGAGGACACGAGGTGCTTGTGCTGGCGCCCGGCGCCTCGGGTGTCGCCGAGTATACGGAGGGCGCCCTGTGTGTCCATCGTCCGCGGCCCTTGCTCCCTTCGTTGTCGGATGGGATCTTCTACGGTGACGGGGTGCCCGACAACCTGGCCGCCGCCCCGTGGCGCGGCGGGGCTCTTCCGCTCGCGCTCGGGCCTTTCATGCAGTGTGCGTTGCAGTTGTCGCATCGGGTCGATGTGGTTCTGTCTCACTGGCTTCTGCCGTCGGGGCTTCTCGGGGCCTTCGTGGCGGAGCGACGCGGGATCGGGCATGTGGCGACGGCCCACTCCGGAGAGGTGCACCTTCTGGGCCGGTTGCCTCCGTCCGTGGCCTCACTGTTTGCGAGCTGGTTGGTGGCGCGGACCGGGCACGTGTTTTGTTCGGGGGGGCACATCCGCGCTAAACTTGCGCGCCTGATCGCTCCTCACCGGCACGGCCGACTGCAAGTCCAGCCGATGGGGCTGCATGTAGCCGATTACGCCCGGCGCACGCCCTATGTGCCTCCCGCGGTGGGGGCGCCTTTGCGCGTTCTGGCGGTGGCGCGTCTCGTGCCCGTCAAAGGGCTCGATGTGTTGGTGGAAGCCGCGGCGCACGCCGCGCGTGAGGCGCCGCGGCCGATTGAGTTGACCATCGCCGGAGAAGGGCCGGAGAGAGCGCGCTTGGCGGCGCTGGCTCGAGCTCGTAAGGTCACGCTTGATCTGGTGGGCGCGGTCGCACCCGCCGAAGTGCCGGCCCTGTTGGCCGCCCACCATCTCTTCGCGTTGCCGTCGCGAGTGTTGCCGTCGGGGCGCACTGAAGGCTGCCCACGGACATTGATGGAGGCTTTCGCCGCGGGGCTTCCGGTGGTTGTCAGCGATTTACCGGAGGTGGGCGAGATGGTCGCCGCCGCCGGGGCGGGATTGATAGCGCCCCCCGACAGCCCCGTGAAATTGGGGGCAAGGTTGTGTGAGGCGGCCGGGTCGCCCGCAGCGCTCGCCGGCTGGTCGGCCGCCGCGGAGAAGGCCGCCGCGGCGCATGACTGGTCGGTTACAATGGAGCGGCTAATAAATGCCTTGACATCGAATGGCTGAGTCGGTATCACTCCCCACGCTCCACCGCAGTGGTGGCTGGAGTGGTTCTGATGCGGGGTAGAGCAGTTTGGTAGCTCGTCGGGCTCATAACCCGAAGGTCGGCGGTTCAAATCCGTCCCCCGCTACCACCAAAAAGGGTTGTGCCCACGCGGGCGCAACCCTTTTTTTGATCTCGGGGTCAATCGGCATCTCATTTCCTCAATCCCTCCCTGCCCCCCCGAAAAAAAACATCTCACGCCCAAATGAATAGACTCCGGTGGATGGGCGTCCAATCTTTCGGGCAAGCTGTGGCTTGCGTGGAGGGAGCGATGCGAAAAGCGACGTCGATACTGATCGTCCTGTTTTGGATTGGGGTGTTCTCAAGCGGCGGCCTCGCGCCTGGCGAGGCGCGCGCGCATGGGCTGGTCGCCTATCATGGGGCACACCCAATCCCGGAGGCCTTCGGCGGTGGGTTCTGCTTTGAAGAGGGGCTCCACTATCACGACTATACGCCGGTGTACGCCGAGTATTACGTGATCCACGACAGCTACTACGCTTTCATCGGCGATCCGTGGCTCTTCGGTTACGAAGGCGATCTCCATTGGTATTACGGCCCGCACCCCGTCTACACCCCGTGGGGGGTCGAGATTTGCTATATCGAGGGCCCTCACCGCCATTGGTTCGTACCCCGGGTGAACCTCGGAGCGTGGTATTTCACTGGCGGCTACTACTACTATTACGGAAGCTGGCCGCGCCACTATCGGCCCCATTACCGCGTCCATCCGGCGCGCCACTTTTCCAGGCGCTACGCGCATTACCAGCGCATCGCCCCGCGCACTCGTCCCTCCGGGCGGCCTCCGGCGGTCCATCGGCTCGACGCGAGGCGGCGCGATGGTCGTGTCCGCGATGGGCACAGCCACGTGACGAGACCACCGGCGCGCGGTCCGGGCGGTCGTCCGGCGTCGCGACCGGGATACCGGGCGCCGCGCGACCCAAGATCCGGCGGCGAGTCGCGGCCCGCCGCGCGGCCTGCGCCACGCCAAGGGATCGAGCGTCCGGCGCCTCCGGCGCCCGGCCGTCGCGAGTCGCCGGCGCTGCAGCCGCCGTCGTCGCGTCCTCGGGGACCGGAGCGCCCCAGTGTTCACGAGCGGCCCTCGCTCCCCTCGCGCCGCCCGGCGCTACAGCCGTCCTCGTCTGATCGGCGGCGGCCACAGGCGCCTGCGCAACGCATGCGGCAGAGCGGCGGGGGCGCGCGGCGCCCGGCGGTGCGAGGTCCGGGCACACCGGGACCTCGCCCGGGCAGTCCACCGGCGCAACCCCCGCGCCGTCGGCGCTAACCATAGCTGACCTCATTCCGGGTCAGTGTTCAGCCAAAAGCGGTCAGGAATCAGCCAAACGAGCGGATTCAAACTGATAGGGCCACGGACTTTGTCCGCCCATAATCGTCGGTTCGTTCTGAGGAGCGAGCGTGTGGAGTCGCGTGCATGTGCAAGGAAACAAGCCGAATTAGGCGCAGTCGTAGCAGCGCTACGTCGAGCACTAATTCGGTGCAGGTGA
>PWKZ01000167.1 GCA_003559575.1 Bradymonadales bacterium
GCGCGGATTCACGCACATCTGCGGCGTCACCTGCACCGAATTAGTGCTCGACGTAGGCGCTGCTACGCCTCCGCCTAATTCGGCTTGTTTCCTTGCACATGCACGCGACTCCACACGCTCGCTCCTCAGAACGAACCGACGATTATGGGCGTGGACACCGGCGCCCATTATTCTTCACGTCAGCGCGGCCGGGCGCCTCGGTGCTTTCGCCAAGGCATTTAACCTCTCGATGATGAGGTCGTGGAGTTGGGGCCGCTCGCGACGCAGCCGTTGGTCGTGGCGGTCCGGGTGGACCCGGTTGCTCAGGAGCACCACGACGATCTCCTGTTCGCGGTCGATCCACAACGAGCAACCGGTGAAGCCCAGGTGGCCCACCGCGCGGGAGCTAAGGTGCTTGCCGCCCGAACAACCGCCGGGCTCCGGTCGGTCCCACCCCAACGCATAGCGCCCGCCGGGCAGCGGCGGGGCGTCCCAGAACTGCTCGAGGAGTGAGCGAGAGAGATCGAGCGGCCCGCTCCGTCCGAGCGCCTCGTCGAGCAGCGTCTGCGAAAGGCGCCCCACCTCTCGGGCGCTCGCGAACAGCCCCGCGTGGGGGGCTGTGCCACCGAGCATAAAAGCGTTTTCGTCGTGAACGGTGCCTTGGAGTGTCGTCCCCCGCCAAGGGCAACGCTCGGTGGCGGCGAACGAGCGCGCGCCTCGCTGATCGTCGCGGGTGTCCGGGGCGGCGCCTCTAAATCCGGTCTGTTTGAGGGCGAGCCGCGCGGCCACCTCGCGCTCAAACAGGATGTCGAGGGAGGTCTCCGATTTGGCCTCCAGGAGCGCTCCGAGTAGCCAGAACCCGACATCGCTATAACGTACTCGCTCCCCCGGGGGCGAGAGGAAGGACGCGCCGGCGAGCGCTTCGCGATAGAAACGCCTGATAGCGAAGCTCCCCGGTCTTTCATGGGGCATCCGGCGGCGCGCCACCGCATAGAGGGGCCACCAGTCGGGCAGGCCGGAGCTGTGCTGCAAGAGGTGGCGCGCCGTTACCTTGAGCCAATGGGCGTCCGGCGGCAGCCAGGGAATTGTCTCCGCCACAGGCTCATCGAGCGCGAGCCACCCTTCCTTGACGCCGCGCATGGCGATCGTGGTGGTGGCCAGTGGCTTGGTGAGCGAGGCCAGATCGAAGCGCGTGTCGCGGGCCATGGCGCGAGGCTCGGGGACGATGGCCTGGTAGCCTGCCTCGGCTTCGATGCGGACCTCGCCCCCAAGGGTGGCGAAGAGGGCGAATCCCGGAGCGCTGCCGTTGTGAACCGCCGCGGCGAGCGCGTCCCGGATCGGGCCGAGGTCGCCTGACCTCTGCCCTCTCACCGTCGGTTTGGGTGGCCGCCACCCTCGGGCCCAGGCGCTCCGTGGAGAGGTGAGTCCCGCCTCCAGGAGTCGCAGCCGGCCTCGGGCCGAGTCGAGACTGACGCGGGCGCCCAGCGGTAGCGCCACGTTTTGTCGGCCGTGGCCCACCGGCGCGTCACAGACCACCGGGCAGGGAGCGGCGGCCGCCAACTCGGCGAGCAATGAGTCGAGGTCGTGGTGGTCGTTCGTCCCGCTGAACCGGCCGAGGACAATTCCGGCCAACCGATCCCATCCCGGAGTGGAGCGGAGTTGGGTCAGCATTCGGTCGATTCGATAGGGGGGCTCGTTGGTCTCCTCGAGAAGCAAGACGCTCCCCGCCAAGGGCAGCGCGTGAGGGGTGCCGGTGAGCGCGCAGACCAAAGAGAGGTTACCGCCGCGGAGGATCCCCTCGGCGCGTCCCCCGCGAAGCGGCCTGAGCGCTTCGAGCAGAGTCGCGCCTTCGCGGGCGGCGCCCGATAGCAGTCTCGCCAGCGCCTGGTGACTCCGAGCCTCGATCCGTGGCAACTGGGTCACCGTGGGGCCATGAACGGCCAGCACCGCGGCTTTGGCCAGAGACCACTCGAGTAGCGCGGTGATGTCGCTGAAGCCGACTATCGGTTTGGGGTTCTGTTGCAGCGCGGCGGGGTCGAGGGCCGTGAGCAGACGTGTGCAGCCGTAGCCGCCGCGAGCGGCGAAGACGGCGGCGATTTCGGGGTCGGCGAGTGCCCCCATGAGCTGCTCGGCGCGCGCGTGGTCGGCGGCCGCGAGGTAGCTCCGCTCACCCTCTCGCGCCCCGAGGGAGCGCGCCCGCGCGCTGCAGGCTTCGGTCGCGGGTGGTTCGGGACGCCAGCCGAAGCTCTCGAGCACGGCCATCCCCTGCTCAAGCAGGTCCGGATCGAACGGCCCGGCCGGCGCGATGATGGCGACGCGCGATCCCCGAGTGAGAGCAGGAGGGCGGCAAATTCGGCGCACTCATGGTCCCCTTTCCGTGAACTCCTGGATACCTTGGATCGCCCTCACTGGCAAGGCACCATCCCTAAGACACCCTAATTCCCCATCAAACCGAGCACCGAGCGGGTGGGGGATTAGGGTGGGGTAATTTGACCCGGTTCGTAGGGGTGCCTACACTGGCTCCGTCGCGCCCTATTGGGGCGCTGTAGTCCTCTCTCATGGCGTTGTCGTCGCCCTTGAGGAAACGAGTGATGCAGAAGCGTCCGATTAGAGTGCTGCTGATCGAAGATAGCCCGGAATACGCCCGCTTTATCAAGAAACTGCTGGTCCGGGCGGAGGCCGAGCAGATCGAAGTGCAAGTGGCGCACAAGATCTCGTCGGCGCTTGGGTGGCTCGAGAGCGCCCCCCCGGACGTCATCGTGCTCGATCTCACTTTGTCGGATAGCACCGGGCTCGAGGCCTTCGACCAGATCAACATTGTCGCGCGCCGTATCGCGATAGTGGTGATGAGCGGCATCGACGACGAGGATCTGGCGCTGGAGGCGGTCCACCGCGGCGCCCAGGACTACTTGGTCAAGCGCGATGTGGGCGCGAGGCTGCTCATCCGCACGCTGCGCTATGCGATTGAGCGCAAGCGAGCACAGGAGGAGATAAGGGCGCTCAACTCCGAACTCGAGCGGCGGGTCGCCGAACGCACCCAGGAGCTTACCGACGTCAACGAGGCGCTGGCCAAAGCAAACGCCGAGCTGCACAAGCTCGATCAGATGAAGTCGGCGTTCATCGATGTCACCTCCCACGAGCTGAGGACCCCGGTCCTCGCCATCCGAGGGATGTCGCACGTGCTCCGGCGCCGGATTGCGGACGACGACGTCGATATGGTTCAGGCTCTCAACGCTGCGGTGCGTGGTGCGCGGCGGCTCGAGGGTATCGTGGCGAGGACACTGGAGGTGGCCCGCGCCGGTGAGTTCGTGCGCCGGGTCGAGAAACGGCCGGTGCTGGCGCGCGAACTCATCGAGGATGTGGTGACTACCGTCACCCCCATCACCAAGCTGCGTGATCACAGCCTCGTGACCGATGTCTCGGACGAGATCGAGGCGGTCCCGGCGGCCCGCGATCTGATTCGCGACGTGCTTTTGAACCTCGTCATGAACGCCATCAAGTTTACGCCGAACGGCGGGCACATCGAGGTGGGTGTGCGTCAGGTCGACGGGTTTGCGGTGTTCAGCGTCACCGACAACGGTACCGGGATCTCGGAGGCCGACAAGCCGCATATCTTCGAAGAGTTTTTCACCACGATGGACGCCAGCCACCACTCCACCGGCCGCTACGGATTCTTGAAGCGCGGCATCGGGCTCGGGTTGGCTATTGTGAAACACTTCGTGACTTTGCACGGTGGGCACGTTGAGATGGAGAGCGAGCTTGGCGAGGGCTCGACGTTTCGCTTCTCTCTGCCCATGAACAACTGCCTTGGCGGAGGGGAGAACGCGGCGCGCGTCGTCTTGCCCGAGGATGAGCTGTTGCATCTTCCAGACAAAGACGACGACTGATGGGGGCAGGGGGCGTGGGTCACGAGCGAGGGATCGCGCGATACTTCGCCGCCGTGAGGTTACCGCTCTGCGCACTCCTCGTGGCGGCCTGGACTGCCTCTCCGGCGCGCGCCTCCGCGCGATGGGCGCTCCTCGTGACGGTTGTCGCGGAAGGCGAGTCGGGTGAGCAGCGGGCCGCTCGGGCGAGCGCCGCGCGGCGGCAGCTTGGCACGCTGGGCATGGAGAACTTGCCCTCGGAAGCGCTCGCGGAGCTGGTCGCGGAGCGCGACTGGCCGGCGCCCCTCGATCCCATCACTCCAGACCATGCGGAGTCCCTCCTCGCGCCCTTCGAGGCTGCCATGGAGGTCTTTTTTGCCGGTGAGTTGGAGGCGGCCGCGACGCGTTATCGGGCCGCCTTCGACCAGGCGATGGAGCGCCGGCATCGGCTGGCGGCCATCGACGAGAGTGGCGCGCGGGTGGTCGACCACGGGCTGCGCTTTGTTCGTCTGCTCCGCGGCCTTGGCGACAAGGCCGAAGCGGACCAGGTGCTTTCGCGTCTGGCGCGGATAGGCGATCCGAGAGCGACGCCGAGCGTCACCGAGCACCCTCCTGAGCTAATCGATGAGTTCGGCGACGAGCGGCGACGCCGAATCGCGCGCGGGCGGAGGGTGGAGATTGCCTTGGCGCCGCTCGTTGACAAGGCCGGGGCTGATGGCGGGGCTTCTTCTTGCCGAGTTTTCGTCAACGGCTGGGCTGTGTCCTCGCCGCTGCGGTTGCCTCCGGGGGAACATGTGCTGCACGCCGAGTGCGGCCCACTTCTCTCCTCGTTATATCGACTCAGGGTCGCGCCGGGCGACGGGCATGGCGCGCCGATTCGGCTCGTGTTGTCCCCCGAAATGGACAATGCGCTCGAGCTGTGCCCGTCCAAGGGGCTCGAGCTTCATGGCTCCGTGTCGTCCGATCTCGCCGCTCTCGCCGAGGTGGTCGGATCGGCGCTCGGGGTGGAGCGAGTCGCGTTCTCCTACCTCGAAATGGGTGGGGCGCGCCTGTTTCTCTCGAAAGGGAGAGGAGACGAGAGCGAAGGGCGGCTGATGGTCACCGAGCGCGCCGGCCGCCCCCGCCTGTGGAGTTACGTCACGCTTGGCGCGGGGCTGTCACTGATGGGTGGCGGGGGATACTTCCATTTGGCGGCGCGAGACGCCACGCGCAGGATCAACTCCGGTGAGCAGGTCATGGGCCGCCGCGAGCAAAGCCTCACCGGCATGTGGATTTGCTACGGAATCGGGAGCGCCATGCTCGTGAGCAGCGCGCTACTATTCATCTTCGAGCCGGCGCTCGGGAGCTCGTCTGACTCGCGGTGGGTCGAGCGCCCGCTGAGCGCCGGCCCCGATCTGAGATTAGTGCCGGGGCCGCTCGGAGTCGCCCTCGACGGTCGGTTCTGATCTTCTCCGACTGTCCAGATAGCCTGCCAGGATCAAGGCCGCGGCGGTTTTGTCGACGACCTCTTTTCTCCGTCGCCGCCGCACCCCGGCGTCGATCAGCGCACGCTCGGCGGCCACCGTCGAGAGCCTCTCATCCCACTCCACCACCTCGAGCCCGCTGTGTGCCCGCAGGCGGGCGATGAAGTCTTTGGCTTGCGCGGCTTGGGGCCCCACGGAGCCGTCCATCGACAGTGGTACCCCCACGACCACGGTCTCCACCTCGTGCACGCCGCACAGGTTGGTGAGCACCGTCAGTAGCCTGGAGAGCTTGCGCGGTCGCTCGATTACTTTGAGCGGGGAGGCCAGAACGCCGCGAGGATCGGATAGCGCGAGCCCGATTCGCTTTTCTCCGAGGTCGATCCCAAGCACTCTCATTGGGCGCCTCCAAAAAGCTCAGTGGGAGCTGAGTGTGAAAGCTCAGTCAAAGGCGTCCGGGTTCAGCCCGAGGAGATCCTCCGGCAAAAATGATCCGTCCCGGCGCACCAACTTTTCGTCCATGAAGACCTCGCCGCCACCGTGCGCGGGGGTTTGGATCAGAACGAGATCCCAGTGAATGGCGGACGAGTTTCCGTTTGGCGCCTGATCGTAGCATGTGCCGAGCGCCAGATGCACCGAGCCGCGGATTTTTTCGTCAAACAAGGTGTCTTTCATTGGGGTGGTGATGTACGGGTTCAAGCCGAACGCGAACTCGCCCACGTAGCGAGCCCCATCATCGGTGTCGAGGATCTTGTTGAGCGCTTCGGTGCCCTCGGACGCGGTTGCCTCGACGACCCGGCCCCGCTCGAAGCGCAGGGAGATGTCGTTGAATAGCTGTCCCTGGTACATCGTCGGGGCGTTGAAGGTGATATGGCCCTCGACCGACTCGCGCACCGGCGCGGTGAATATCTCGCCGTCGGGGATGTTGAGCCGCCCGTCACACTTGATGGCCGGGATATCCTTGATCGAGAACCGGAGGTGAGTCCCGGGCCCCACCAGCCGCACCTCGTTGGTGTCGTTCATTAGCCTGACGAGGGGATCCATTGCCTTGGAGAGCCGCGAGTAGTCCAGGTTGCAGACCTGGAAATAGAACTCTTCGAAGATCTCCTGGGGCTGCTCGGCGAGCTGGGCCATCGAGTTGTTTGGATAGCGCAGGACGGCCCACTTGGTGTGCTTGACACGCTGCTCGAGATGGACCGGCTTCATGAAATGGACCGTGTTCCATTGCCGCGCATCGGGCGTCAGGTCGGCCAGATCAAATGGGTTGTCGCTGCCGCGGATGGAGAGAAATGCGTCCATCTGTCTCATCAAACCGAGATGAATCGCTCCGTAAGCCTTCATCTGCTCTTCGTTGATGCCGTGAAGCAAGCGCCGTTGGAGGCTCTCGTCGTTGTCGAACCAGAACGGCACACCCCCTAACGCGACCGTTTTCTTGATGAGCTCCTTGAGCAAGGCCCGGGTGTAGTCTCCTTTGTATTCAATGTAAACCTTTTCGCCAGGCTGGAGGTCCACCGAATAGGTCAGCAGGTTGTGGGCAAGTTTGATGACTCTCTCGTCTCTCATCTTTATCCTCCGTGCGCGAGGCGTGCTCGCGTTTTTCAGGCCCAACCCAGCGCGCCTTGCCGCCGAGCGGGCTTCTCTTGTACCATCGCGCGGCCGGCTCCGACAAGGCTCGGCGAGCGAGGTTATCCATAATCGTCGGTTCGTTATCGGCGCGGCCATCATGGAGGGGTGAGGGTGGACCTGCGTGAATACGGAGTGATGTTTCGAGCTGAGAGCCGCCACTGGTGGTTCCGGGGCTCGCGGCGGGTCGTTCAGGAGCTACTCGAGCGCTACCGGCCGGTCGGCCGCGGGCGCGCGCCTCTTCGAGTGGTGGATCTTGGTTGCGGCACAGGCTACACGCTCAGTCGGCTGGAGCGGGTGCGTGGGATCGAGGCGTGTGGGCTCGACCTGTCGAAGGCCGCGTTGGGGTTCTGCCGTCGTCGTGGTCTCGATGGGCTCGCAGTCGGGCGCGTTGAAGAGTTGCCGCTTGCCTCCCGCAGCACCGAGGTGTTGCTCGCGTTGGACGTGCTTGAGCACATCGCGGATGACGGGGCCGCGGTGCGTGAGATGGCGAGGGTCGTTCATGACGAAGGGATCGTGATTATCACCGTGCCCGCTCATAATTGGCTGTGGAGCGAGCATGACGAGGCGCTGCGTCACAAGCGGCGCTATCAACGACGGTCACTCGACCATTTGCTCCGAGAGGCCGGCTTCGAGGTTCTCTTCCTGAGCTATTACAATACATTTCTACTGCCGGCGATTGCGGCGGTGCGGTTGTGGCGCAGAATGTGGCCGCAACGGGAGCGCAAGCCGACGAGTGATGTGAGTGTCCCGTCAGCGGTACTGAACTCGTTGTTGGGGAGTTTGTTGGGGGCTGAACGGCATGTCTTGGCGCGTTCACGCTTGCCGTTGGGGGTGTCGCTTCTTGCGGTGGCGCGAGTCGGGGGGCTTTAGGAGACCCGCTCGAAGAGGCCCGCGGCGCCCATGCCACCACCGATGCACATGGAGACCACGCCGTAGCGACCGTTGCGGCGCTCCAGCTCGTGCAGGAGCTGGACCGTCAGTTTGGCCCCGGTACAACCGAGCGGGTGGCCGAGAGCGATGGCGCCACCGTTGACGTTGACCTTCTCGGGATCGAGCTTCAAGACCTTGTCGACGCAGTAGATGGCCTGGCTCGCGAAGGCCTCGTTGACCTCCCAAAGATCGATGTCGTCGGTGGTGAGCCCTGCCTTCTCGAGCAGCTTCGGGATGGCGTAGGCCGGCCCAACCCCCATCTCGTCGGGGGCGACCCCGATGGTCTGGTAGTTGCGGACGTATGCCATGGGCTTGAGACCCAACTCGCGCGCCTTGCCGGCCGACATGACGACCACCGCGGCGGCGGCGTCGTTCATCTGGGAGCTGCTGCCGGCGGTGACCGAGCCACCTTGCTTGAACGGTGATTTGAGCCTGCTGAGCCCCTCCACCGTGGTGCCCGGGCGCACGCCCTCGTCGGTGTCGTGGATCCTCTCGTTGCCGTTGTCGTCGACGTACGGGACCGGCACGATCTCTTTCTTGAACTTGCCGCCGTCGATGGCGGCCTTGGCGCGGGCATGGCTGCGCGCCGCGAAGGCGTCCTGCTCCTCGCGCGTAATGTTGTAGCGCTCGGCGACGATCTCGGCCGTGTTACCCATCGGGGTGAACAGGTCGGGGCGCGTCAGCATGATGTCGGGGTCGGGGGCCGGCTTGTTGCCGCCCATCGGGACCATCGACATGCTCTCGACGCCGCCGGCGACGATCACGTCGGAGTGGCCGACCATGATGCGCTCGGCCGCCTGGGCGATGGTCTGCAGCCCCGACGAGCAGAATCGGTTGACGGTCAATCCGCCCACCGTGTCCGGCAGTCCGGCGGCGACGGCGATGATGCGCGCGACATTCATCCCCTGCTCGCCTTCGGGCATAGCGCAGCCCATGATAACGTCGTCCACATCCTCGGGCTTGAGGCCGGAGGCACGCGCGACGGCCTCCTTGACCACGAGCGAGCCGAGGGTCTCAGGACGGACGTTCCTGAGCGCGCCCTTCTTGGCGCGGCCCACCGGCGTGCGGGCAGCCGCCACGATGACAGCTTCTCTTAGCTCCGTCATTATTTTTGACTCCTATTGATTCCTTGCGGGACCCCTGTTCAACAGGGGATCCCGACGTTTATGGTTCGGTTGACTCACCTTAATTGCGCAAGGGCTTGTTCTTCATGAGCATATGCGACATGCGAGCCTGGGACTTCTCCTCGCCGCAGAGGCTCATGAACACCTCGAGTTCCAGCTCGAGGAGCTGCTCCTCGGTACGCACTGTGTTCTCCGGAACATCGCCGCCACAGAGGACCTGTCCGAGTTTCTCGCCGATGAAAGCGTCGTGCTCGGTGATCCAGCCGCCAAGCTTCATCTGATAGAGGCCGGCGCGGATGGCGCCGATGCCGGTGCGGCCCGGCATGATCAGGTAGTCGGGCTTGGCCGGCGGCTTGTAGCCCGCTTCGTGCATTCCTTCGACTATCTTCATGGCGTCGTAGAGCTGTCGGTCGCGGCTCACCTGGACGATATCGGTGGGCCTCAGGTAGCCAATCTCCCTGGCCAAAACGGCCGAGAAGCTCACCTTGGCCATCCCGATGGCCTCGAACGCCTTCTGGATGAACGGGAAGCGATCCGTCTTGACGTCCTTGGGGACGCCGGAGAGGACGCGCATGATCATCTCTTTGGTGCCGCCGCCGCCGGGGATGAGGCCCCCGCCCACCTCGACGAGCCCCATGTAAAGCTCGGCGTTGGCCACTATCACGTCGGCCGGGAGGCAGACCTCGCAGCCGCCGCCGAGCGCCATCTGGTGCGGTGCCGCCACCACCGGGAAGGGCGCATAGCGCATCGCGGAGTTGACCTCTTGGAACTTACTGACCATCTCCTTGACGGGGTCCCACTGCTTTTGCGTGGCGCTCATCCAGATCAGCATCAGGTTGGCGCCGACCGAGAAGTGGGTGCCCTGGTTCCCGATGACGAGGCCCTTGTAGTTCTTGCCGACGATTTCGAGAGACTTGTCGAGCATCTCGATGATATCGCCGTCGATGGAGTTCATCTTGGAGTGGAACTCGAGCAAGGCCACGTCGTTGCCCATGTCCACGAGAGTCGCGCCGGCGTTCTTGGCGATCACCCGGTCCTTGGCCTTGAGCGCGGCGATATCCTTGATCGTATCGGCCAACGGGACCGGCCGATAGCGGTTCTGGGTCACGTCGAAGAAGTAACGCTCGCCGCAGACATTGATGTACCAAGTGCCGTAGGGGGTGGCGAGGACCTTCTTGACCACCTTGGGGATCTCCAGGCCCTCTTCCTCCATGCGCGCCACGGACTCTCTCACGCCGATGGCATCCCAGGCCTCGAAGGGACCGAGATCCCAGTTGAAGCCCCACTTCATGGCGTTGTCGATATTGACGATATCGTCGGCGATCTCCCCCAGCCGGTTGGCGGCGTAGATGAGAGAGCGGGCGGCCACGGACCACGCGAACTTGGCCACCTTGTCGTCGGCGTTGACGACTTTCTTGATGCGCTTGGCCGGGTCGTCGATCGACTTGACGGCGCCCACGGAGGAAAACTTGGGGCGCTCGGTGAGCTTGTATTCGAGCGAGCCCGGATCGATCTGGTAGAAGACCTTCTTGCCGTCGACCTTGTCCCGCTTGTAGAACCCGCCGCGGGTCTTGTTGCCGAGCATGCCCTTCTCGACCATGTCGACGAGCCACTTCGGCGGTTTGAAGACGTCGCGCTCTTCGTCGTCGGGGCAGTTGTCATAGGTGTTCTGCGAGACGTGGACGAAGGTGTCGATCCCGACGAGATCGGCTGTGCGGAACGCGGCCGACTTGGGGCGCCCCATGGGAGTGCCGAGGGCCGCGTCCACCTCTTCGATGGTGAGCCCTTGCTTCTCCATCTCGTCGACGGCGGCCATGATGCCGTGGATACCAATCCGGTTGGCGATGAAGTTGGGGGTGTCTTTCCCGTAGACGATTCCCTTGCCGAGGACGTCTTCACCGAACGACGCGAAGGTCTCGACCACGTCGGGGAGGGTGTCGGGGCCCGGGATGAGTTCGAGCAGCTTCATGTAGCGCACCGGGTTGAAGAAGTGCGTCACCATGAAGTGCTGACGGAACTCCTCGTCCATCCCCTCGAGCATGCCCGAGATGGGGAGCCCGGAGGTGTTGGAGGTGACCAGCGAGCCGGGGGTGCGGTGCTTGGCGACTTGGCCGAATATCTTTTGCTTGATGTCGAGTCGCTCAACGACCACCTCGACGATCCAGTCGCACTCTGCCACCCGCTGGAAGTCGTCCTCGAAGTTGCCGACCTCGATGAGGTTGGCAAGATCCTTGGTATAGAACGCCGCCGGCTTGGCCTTGAGCGCGCCTTGGACGCCTGCGATGGCGAGTCCATTGCGCTTGCTCTTGTCCTTGAGCTCTTCGTCGCTCAGGCCGCGCGGAACCATGTCGAGCAGCAGGCATCGGGTGCCGGTGTTCGCCAGATGGGCTGCGATCCCGCTCCCCATGACGCCGGCTCCGAGCACCGCGACTTTCTCGATCTTTCGTCTCATAGACGCCTCCGTTGAAATGTTGTCCCCTCAATCGCAGCGGGTGTGCAGCCCCACTTTGGACCGCGCCCGACACCCTTCCACGTGGAGCGCCATAATGCCGCAGCGTGTCAACAAATGCAACCCCCCATAATCGTCCATAATCGTCGGTTCGTTCTGAGGAGCGAGCGTGTGGAGGCGCGTGCATGTGCAAGGAAACGAGACGAATTAGGCGCAGTCCAACGCAGCGCTTGAGTCGAGCACTAATTCGGTGCAGGTGACGCCGCAGATGTGCGTGAATCCGTCCGCGTTTCCCAGGATGGACCGACGATTATGGACTCCACCCTAATTCCCCATCAAACCGAGCACCGAGCGGGTGGAGTCAGGTTCAAATGCAAGGAAACAAACCGAATCGGGCGCAGGCGTAGCAGCGCCTACGTTGAGCACCGATTCGGTGCAGGTGA
>PWKZ01000036.1 GCA_003559575.1 Bradymonadales bacterium
ATCGAGGACGAGGGCTCGGCACGAGGCAGGCGCGGGGGAGGGTGGTTTCAGTTCCCGCAGGGGTGAGGGTTTGCCGACGCTCAAGGGCGCGAATCGCCCTCACCCGTAGTCCTGGGTTCGGCGTCCCCGCCAATGGGATTCTCGCGCGACGAGGCCGGGGCTGCACACGAGCTCCCTCGCGCCTAGTCCTGGGGGCTGGTCACGGGGAGCTGGCGGGTTAGGGGGCTGGTGCCGCGAACCAGGTGCCGCGCTCGCGAAGCGGTACGCGGGACTACGGACGCGGGACGGCGGGAGATGTCCGGATGTCCGCTACTACCGACGTGCTCCGCCCTCTGCATCGGCCGCACCCATTCCTCCTGCACCCCGGCGATCCGGCACGCTATTGTGGGGCAGGACGCGGCCCAAAACGGTCAGCCACCCGGGTGGGCCGAGTGGCCCCTTTCGAGCGTAGAGCCGCCGCTCGCCCCCTATTTCTACCACAAACGCAGGGATGTTCTGGATCTGTAGACCCACGTGCGGTTTAGCTGTCGCTTTCGCAGGAAAGCCGCTGTAGCTTGGATGCTGAGTTCCGGATACGGCGTAGGGCCCACCGTAACCCTTTCAAGCGGTAACTCTGCCGGATCGTCCGTGAGCTGAAAGGAATAGTACGGGCACAAGGAAAATGCCCCTTCCCTGTAATCTATACGCTCATCGTTTTCGCTAACCGCGGGCGAAATGAGCCTGATCTCTTTTTCATCAGAAAAGGTGGGATTCTTCAGCTCCAAAGCAACATCGGCAAACCGTTGCGCGAACCGCCATGCGTGAGCACCATTATTCGCCGGATCCCGTTTTTCGCCGGAAAGCGTTTCAGCTAATAGACGATGAACTCGTCGATGATGTTCCTCTGTGTCGTACGTACACTCAACGATGCGCCAGCCTCTTTTCTTAACAACCGCCTCCAACTCCGATTTAACCAACCCGAGACAGAATCCATCCCCGACTCGACAATATGCACGCCATTGGCTTAGTGAGTCGCCCTCTCGAGAGAAAGAGAAGACGTATTTGCCAACAGTTCTCACCTGATCTAGGGACTCGACTAGTAGATGCACGAGACGTGTTTCATCCTCGCCTGGCGCTTCCTTTAACATTCGGCGAAGCTTGCGCTGCGCTATGTCCAAACCAAGTTCAAGCTCTTGTCCGTCATTGAAGTACTGGATCTTGGTCGCCCAGAGCGCGTTTGATTGCGTGATCCCGAGCAATCCCAACTGACTCGTGTAGTGATATAGATTTGTGTCTGGGGGAGAAGAAGTCGTTACGTTGTCGAATACGCTTTTTTCCATAGGCACCTTAGCTGATTAGGTTTGGTGTTAAGCGTTTACGATCCGTAGACGAAGCCGTTATTCAGTCGGTCCAGGATCGGCAGCATGCGAAGGTCTGACCTCTTCCTCCGTTGCATCAAAAATCGGCGATGGTTTCGTAAAAAATACGTGCTCACCCCTGGGGGATTGGTATCCGTGATCGTTGACATTGGTTATATGCCAAACGTACTCGCTGTCAGGCACAAGACCGGTAAAGTCAATTGAGCGGGCGGTCGCAGGGGCCTCGCATATAAGGATCTCGTTAAGGAGTATTCGTGTAGCGACTATTCGGGGCATTTTGCGTACCATTCATATTTCAAAAAGGGACGTACCATTCGTTTCTGGATTGAACGGAAGGGGGAATGTTTTCATCGCGAGCCGGGATGTCTGGCCGAAGGCACCGGGGATGAGGCTTCTGGGCAGTTGTTGGGGTCGGGCGAGATCATAGCCATGCTACTTGATGGGGTCTCTTCTTGACCCTTAGTCGTGTTTTTCGCCCAAATCCAGCCATGCGTGCAGGCGAGAACCCGGGTGGGGGCACTCGGGTGCGAGTAAAGGGATGTCAGGATTACGTCCGACTCGAGCGACTCATCCGCCGCCCCGGACTGGCCGTTCAGGGTCGGAAGCGACGTTCCAGGTGAACGGCGCGTCTGGCGTCCGTCCACCCGTCGCGGGGGAGTGGCGTCTTGAAGTACGAAACTCCGTCTGGCACTGAGCCCCCCGCGCTTGGACCTTGGCTGCCGGGACGACGGGTTGGCCCAATGGCGTGGTGCTTCGCGCTGGCCCGAACGGCGCATCGCGCCCCCGAAGCGTCGGCGCCACACCCGGGCGTCGGCGATCACCGCTGCGGGGCCGACGGCCAGGGACCCCACGGGTGCCCCCAGGCCCTTCGACAGGCACACGCTCAGCGCCGTGCAGCTGCCACCCACGGCCGCTGGATCCTCGCCGGTGGCCGCCAGGGCGTTCCACAGCCGGGCGCCGTCACCGTGCAGCGGGACACCCCGCCCGTCGGCCACCGCCCGCAGGGCCCGGAGCCGTTCCAGGCCGTGCACGGCACCGCCCCCGCGGTTGGTGGTCTCCTCGACGGAGATGGCACCCACCTCGGTGTTGGGGAAGCCGACGGGGCGCAGCGCCCCACGCACCTGCTGGGGGGCGAGCCGACCCTGGTCGCCCGTGACGGTGCGGAACTGGACCTGCGCGTTGATCGCCGCGGCACCGGCCTCGTAGGCGACCACGTGCGCGTTCGCCTCGCACACCACCTCGCTGCCGGGTGGCACGAGGGCACGCAGCAGGATCTGGGTCGCCATGATCCCCGTCGGGGTGAACACCGCGGCCTCCTGACCGAGCAGGCCCGCCACCGCCTCCTCGAGGGCACGGACGCTCGGGTCCTCCCCGTACTGGTCGTCGCCCACCTCGGCGGTGGCCATGGCGCGGCGCATCCCCTCGGTGGGGCGGGTCACGGTGTCGGAGCGCAGGTCGATGGGGTCCATCACAGCAGGGCCTCCACCCGCGCGAGCAGGGCGTCATGGACCGCGGCGCCACCGGCGACCAGTACCGGCTCACGGCTGCCGCCGAGAGAGTGGGACACCTCGGTGACCAGCCCTCCCGCCTCCTCGATCAGGAGGCCACCGGCGGCCCAGTCCCAGGGCTTGAGG
>PWKZ01000182.1 GCA_003559575.1 Bradymonadales bacterium
CAATCCTCCACCGCGTTCGTGGACCGAGGGGAGTGAGGCGGGTGCAAGTGCAAGGAAACAAGCCAAATCGAGCGCAGTCGTAGCAGCGCTACGTCGAGCATCGATTTGGTGAAGGTGACGCCGCAAAATCACCCGAATCGCTTCCCGAATCCCGGATGGGGTGGAGGATTGAGGATCCGCGCGTCGTTGGGGACGAGCAACCGGCATGTCGCAATCCGCAGAAGAAGCGCTCAAAGACGCCCCCGAAAACCTCACTGAAGAGGCCCCACGCAAGCGGCGCGCTAAAACAAGCTCACGAGGGCAAAGGGAAAACGCTCCGGCGGAGGAGTTGAGCCCGCTTTTCAGCGAGGTCTACGGGATCCTGCTGATCGTCCTCAGCGCGATCCTGCTCCTGGCGCTGGCGAGTTATGATCCAAGTGATCTGGACCCCGCTTCGAGCAGCCGCACCAGCAACTGGATTGGCCCGGTGGGCGCCTATGTGGCGCGTGCCTTTTTGGCCTCAGTGGGGCTCGTGGCGTTTCCGGTGGTCGTCTCGTTCGGTTTGATAGGGATTGGGTTCCTGCGAGGCCGCATGTTGCCTCTCTCCGGCATATCACTACTGGCGTTCGCCTGCGTTCTCATCTCCAAGAGCGCGCTGCTGCAACTTATCGCGGGCCCCACTCGAATACTCGGCGCCCCGGCCGGCGGAAACCTTGGGCTCTACATCGGGGAGGCCGCCCAGGCCCTGCTCTCGACAGCCGGCACCGCGCTCATCTTCACAGCGCTCCTACTGGTCTCGGCGGCGGTCCTGACACGACGCACGCCCCGCGAGTTAGGGCGCGCCTTCGTGGCCGCCTGCCGCCGACTCGGCGCCACACTAATCAATATGGCGCGCCGCTCCGAGAGCGCAGCCCTCGACGAGTCGTCGGAGCCTCGAGAGGCGGGAGTGGAGAGCGCTCTCGGGCCCGTGCCCGTCATCAAGAAGCCGCCCAAGGTGGCCCCCCGCCCCTCCGTCGACCTGGTCGAAGAGCAAGAGCCGCGGGCGAGCTCGGAAGAGCCCCCCGAGCACTCCGAGACCCTTGATGCGCCAAGCGACCTCAAGCGCAACGAAACCTCGAAGGTTGCCGGACATGACGAAGACCAGGGGCCCCGAATTATCCAAAGCGAAGCGATGACCCGCCGTGTCTCGGCGGAAGCGCTGACGGCGCCGGCGGTGCCGCGGGAGGAGGAGGCCGACTACATCCTCCCCGATCTTTCGTTACTCGACTACCACCCGCCGCCCGACCGCGAGATCAACGCCGACGCGCTGCGCGAGAACGCCCTCGTGCTCGAGCAAAAGCTGGCGGATTTCAATGTCCAGGGTACTGTGGTCGAGATTCACCCGGGGCCGGTGGTGACCACCTACGAGTTCCAACCGGCGGCGGGAATCAAGATAAGCCGCATCCAGAATCTCTCCGACGATCTCACAATGGCGTTGGCGGCGCAGCGGGTGAGGATCATCGCCCCCATCCCGGGCAAGGCGGTGGTGGGCATTGAGGTGCCCAACAAGGAACGCGAGATCGTCTATCTGCGCGAGGTGTTGGCCGACATCAGATTTCGCAAGGCCAAGAGCAAGCTGACCGTAGCGCTCGGCAAGGACATCGTCGGGCGCAGCACAGTGGCCGATCTGGGCAAGGCGCCGCACCTGTTGGTAGCCGGCTCCACCGGCTCAGGCAAGAGTGTCGCGATCAACGCCTTCATCCTGAGCTTGCTCTACCGCTCGCATCCCGACGAGGTCCGCCTGATCATGGTAGACCCGAAAATGCTCGAGCTGACCGTCTATCAAGGGATCCCACATCTGCTGCTGCCGGTGGTGACGGATCCGAAGGACGCCGCCCAGGCACTCAAGTGGGCCGTCATGGAGATGGAGCGGCGCTACCGCTTGATGAGCAAGTTCGGAGTGCGCAATATCACGGGCTACAACCTTAAGATCGACCAGCTCCGGCGGCACCTGGACGGTGGCGAAGATTCCTCTGCCGGCGCCACACCGGAAGAGGAGGAGCTTCTCGCGCGCCTCGCCGCCCAGGAAAAGCCACCCGGCACCCAGCCCGAGCTGGAGTTTGAGGCCAATGATTCGGAGCACCTGGCGAAGATGCCTTACATAGTGGTGATAGTCGATGAGCTGGCCGATCTGATGATGGTCGCCTCCAAAGAGGTCGAGACCAGCATCGCTCGACTGGCTCAAATGGCGCGCGCGGCCGGCATCCACCTAATCCTGGCAACCCAGCGGCCATCGGTCGACGTGATAACCGGTCTCATCAAAGCCAACTTCCCGACCCGCATGAGCTTCCAGGTGGCCTCGAAGATCGACGCCCGGACAGTGCTGGATCAGAAGGGCGCCGAGGCGCTCCTCGGGATGGGTGACATGCTCTTCTTGCCCCCCGGCACTAGCCGCCTGGAGCGCAACCATGGCGCCTTTGTCAGCGACGATGAAGTGCGGCGAGTGGCCGACTTCATCAAACAACAGCGCAGCCCCGACTACCAGATGGATATCCTGGCGGGTGCCGACGACACCGAGTCCGACGAGGGGAGCCCGCAAGAATACGACGAGCTGTACGATCAAGCGGTGGCCATAGTGGCCGAATCTCGCCAGGCGAGCATCTCCTACCTTCAGCGCCGCCTGAAGGTAGGGTACAACCGCGCCGCCCGCATGATCGAGTGCATGGAGCAAGAGGGAGTCGTTGGGCCGTCCGACGGCCCCAAGCCCCGCGAGATCTTTGTCTAACCAATGTAACGAAACGGCGCTCAATCGTGGCCCCCCCCCAGTTGCTTGACAGGAAAGCCGCGACGCATCATCGCGAATCGTCGCACGGCGACGCACCCGGCCCCTCGGGACAAATTGTTTTTCTTTTATTTCATTGACTTGCGCTGACATTCAAATTGTGTTGACATGACCGCCCAACCGGCCTTCAATGCATGCTGCGATGCGTCACGGAGGGTCTTGCAGCCCTCTTGGCGGAACGCCACCCCGGCCTCGGATTGCTGGGAGAGCGCAAATGCCGAACGCAGACGACCCGCAGGGCAAGACCGAACGCTTTCAAACGATGCGGCTCGCGTCGGTTGGAATCGAGATGGCGCTGGCCGTCATCATCGGTTTTTTTGTGGGATACTGGCTCGACGAACGTTTCGACACGAGCCCCGTCCTGTCGCTGGTCTTTCTCGCGTTGGGCACAGTGGCGGGTATGCGCGGACTCTTCCGTGCCGCGCGCCGCGCCTTGCGGGAGGAACAGAGACGATCACGAGGCAAAGAACCGTGACCGCCTCTCGAAGAGGGTCGCTGATGACTTGTGACGTGGGAGCAAGAGAATGAGAAAGGCTCTGGCGTCGGCTCTCCTAGGGCTCGTCTTGTGCTTTTCGGGAGTCACGGAGCTGGCTGCGTCGCCCACCGACACGACGGGCGAAGCGGCAGGCTGCCTCGGCGATCACTGGAGTTTCTTCGACGTGGTGGCGCCTGCGCTGCGCCAGAACCTCTGCGGCATGCTCGGGACGAGCTTCATCGAGGGCGAGCCCGTGACCCAGGGAGTCCACATCCCGATGGCGCTCCTGGTCTCCCTCGTCTGCGTCTTCCTCGCGCTGCTCACCCGCCGCGGCATCGCCAAGAGCAAGGATCCTGTGGTGCCCGACAGCCACTTTAGCGTACGCACCTTCTTCGAACTCCTGATCAAGTTCATCCTCGACACCATGACCTCGGTCATGGGTGAGAAGCGTGCCCGCTACCACTTGCCGTTCATCGCGGGGCTCGCGGTGTTCATCCTGTTCTCCAACCTCGCCGGGCTAGTGCCGGGGCTCCTGCCTCCCACCGAGAGCCTGAACACGACTTTCGCCCTCGCCACCCTGGTCTTCTTTGCCACCCACATCGCCGGTGTGCGCGAGCAGAAAGCGGGCTACCTCAAGCACTTCCTCGGGCCTATCATCAAGTGGTACGCGCTCCCGCTGATGATCATAATGTTCGTCATCGAAACGATAAGCCACCTCGTGCGCCCCATGTCCCTGTCGCTGCGCCTCATGGGCAACATGGTGGGCAAACACAAGGTGGTCACCATATTTCTCGGGTTCAACATCTTGTTCGTCCCGCTCCCGATCATGGCGCTCGGCTTGCTGGTCGCCGCTGTTCAGACCTTCGTCTTCTGCCTGCTCGCCACCATCTATTTGGCTTTGGCGGTCGAGCATGAAGAGGACCATTCGTAACTCACGTTCGACGCCCATCTTGAAAAGGGCGTCGCCGGTGGAGGAGAAAAGTAGATGAAGAGGGCCACTTACTCGCTCCTGTTTTTCGTGGTCACGCTCGCCGTCCCGGCAATCGCCTTTGCGGCCGAAGGGGAGCCCACGGCGGGGGCTTACCTCGTCGGCCAATGGGCCGTCCTGGCGGGCGGGCTCTGCATCGCGCTCGCGGCCGCCGTCGGCGCCTTGAGCCAGGCGTGGGCTGCATCGGCGGCGCTGCAAGGCATCGCGCGCAACCCAGACGCTTCGGGCAAAATCTTCACCCCCATGATCCTGGCGCTCGCTCTCATCGAGTCACTCGTCATCTACGCGCTCGTCATCGCGTTCATGATCGTGGGTAAGGCCTGATTTTGTCCCTGTGTTTCGGGCTAGGTGAGGAGCGATGAGTCCCATGCAACCGCCATGCGTGCCACTCCTGTGCTTCATCGACCTCGATGTGAGCTACCTCGTACAGCTTGTCATCGTAGGCGTGTTCTTGCTCGTCATCCACCGCCTGCTCATCCGGCCGATCATCACGGTCTTGGACGACCGGCGGCAGCGCACCGTGGGCAACCACGAGCGCGCGAGCGCCCTCAAAGCACGCGCCGACCAGGACATCACGCGCTACGAGGACGCGATCTTCGCCGCGAAGAACAAACGCGCCGAGGTCCTCGCTCGCCACGAGGCCGAGAGCCTGCCCCTGATCCGAGAACACTCCGAAGCGGCACGCCGCGAGTTTGAAAAGCGGCTCGAGGCCGATCTCGCCCGACTGGAGGGGCATCACGGGCAGGCGATGCGCGAGGTGAACGCAACTGCCCATGCGCTGGGCAACGCCATCGTCACGCAGCTCGTCGAGGAGGAGAAGGATCGATGACCAAAACGGCGCACAGGGACGAACGCCCGCCGGCGCGAGGCTCTCTCTTCCCTCGCCAAAGAACGAGGTTGGCAGCGGCGCTCGTCTCCTTAGTCACACTCCTCCAGACCACCGCGCCGGCACTCGCCGCCGGCGGGGATCATCACGCGTTCCGCTGGAATGTCGAAGGGTTCTTCATCATCAACTTCCTGGTGATGGTGGCCCTCTTGGTCTGGCTCCTACGCAAACCCCTCGCGCGGATGGTGACCTCGCGCCGCAAGCAAGTGGTGCGCGAGCTCGAGGTCGCCGCCCGTGCCATACGCGACGCGGAATACTCTGCCGCGCGAGGGGATCGCAACTTGATGTCGCTCGACGACGACGTGCGCCAGATCCTTCTTGCCGCCAAGGAAGAGGGCGAGGCCAAGCGCAAGCGGCTCATCGCCGAGGGAGAAGCGGCGGCGCAAAAGCTCATGGAAGATGCCGAGCAGCGCGTGGCGTGGCGCGAGCAGACCCTCGCCACCGAACTTCGAGTCGCCATGGCCGAGCGCGCGGTCGCCACCGCCGAACACGAGCTCCGCGAGAGAGATCTCACGGGCACGAGCCACGAGCTTGCCATCCGCGAGTTTCTCACCAAACTCGAAAACTTGACCTCCGCCGAGCGACAGCGTCTCCGGGGCGCGCTCTCCAACCCAAGCGCCGAGCGTGCGCGACGCGAGGAGCTGTTGCGCGCTATCCTGGCGCCCTTGCGCGGCGTCCACACGAGCTCGCGCGATCTGTTGCGGGTGCTGAATCGCGGCCAACAGACCGACCTCATCGAGGCAGCGCTCCGCGAGATCGTCTCTATCGCCGACGAACGCCAGGGGCGGGTCCGCGTCAAGGTCGAGAGTGCCTTCGCCCTACCGACGGATGAACAAGAACAGATCCGCGCGGCGCTCGAGCGCGTTGTGCAGCAACCGGTCGTGTGCGACTTCGACAACAAGCCCTCGTTGTTGGGGGGTGTCGTCGTCGAGATCGGCCACACAATCCTGGATGGCAGCTTGCGCACGCAGCTCGACCGCATGCGCGCGCATCTGTTGACGGAGCACTGAGCCATGGGGTTGAACGTCACGGAGCTGAGCGACCTATTTCGACGACAGATCGAGTCCTTCGACAAGGCGCTGGCGTTCGAGGAGACCGGCACCGTGCTCACCACCGGCGATGGCATCGCGCGTGTGGCCGGCATCGAGCAGGTAATGGCGGGGGAGCTCCTCGACTTTCCTCACGGTGTCAAGGGGTTGGCCCTCAACTTGGAGGAGGACAACGTCGGCGTGGCGCTGTTCGGCGATGTGACATGCATCCGCGAGGGTGACCGCTGCAAGCGCACGGGCAGCGTCGCCGCGGTGCCGGTGGGCAACGCGCTGGCCGGGCGTGTCGTCAACGCGCTCGGCGAGCCCATCGACGGGCTCGGGCCCATCGACAGCGACACGATGCGACCGATTGAGCTCAAAGCGCCCGGCATCGTCGAGCGCCAACCGGTGAAGGAGCCGATCCAGACCGGGATAAAGGCCATCGACACGATGACACCCATCGGCCGTGGCCAGCGCCAGCTCATCATCGGCGACCGCCAGACCGGCAAAACGGCGCTGGCAGTGGACACGATCTTGAGCCAACGGGGTGAGAACGTACACTGCATCTACGTCGCCATCGGCCAAAAGAGATCCACCGTGGCGCTCGTGGCTGAGAAGCTGCGCCAGCACGACTGCATGGCACACACAACAATCGTGGCCGCCACCGCGAGCGATCCGGCGCCCCTGCAGTTCATCGCGCCCTACTCCGGCTGCGCCATGGGCGAGTACTATCGCGACAACGGAATGCACGCCCTCGTCATCTATGATGACCTGTCGAAGCACGCGGTCGCCTATCGCCAGCTCTCGCTGTTGCTGCGCCGGCCGCCGGGACGCGAGGCCTATCCCGGCGACATCTTTTATCTCCACGCGCGGCTGCTCGAACGCGCCGCCAAGCTCACCGAAGACGAGAAGGTGTGGCGCGCGCTCGGGTTTCCGGCCGGTGGCGGCACCCTCACGGCGCTCCCCATCATCGAGACCCAGGCCGGCGACGTCTCCGCCTATATCCCGACCAACGTCATCTCTATCACCGACGGGCAGATCTACCTCGACACGGAGATGTTCTTCCGCGGTATCCGGCCCGCCATCAGCCCCGGGCTCTCGGTCAGCCGCGTGGGCGGTAACGCGCAGGTGGAGGCCATGAAGCGGTTGGCCGGCATGTTGAGGCTCGAGCTGGCTCAGTTCCGCGAACTCGAGAGTTTTGCCCAGTTCGGCCTCGAGCTGGATCAGGCCACTCAGCGCCAGCTCGCCCGCGGCCGCCGACTCGTCGAGATGCTCAAGCAGGGTCAGTACAAGCCGCTGCCCATCGAGAAGCAGACGCTCATCATATTTGCGGCAACCCACAAGCGCGGTTTTATCACCGACATCCCGCTTGAAGACCTGCAAGAGTACGAAGCGCGACTATTCGCGTTCATGGATCACCGCTACGCCGAGCTGCTCCAGACCATTCGCAAGGAAGGACGGCTCGAGCTGGGCTTGACGGAGCGCATCATCGCCGCGCTCGATGAGTTCGAAGCGGTCTTCAAGGCCGAGCGAGAAGCGACCGAGGCCGCGGCCGAGTAGCCGCCGGCGGTCGTGGCGTTCAAGGAACAGGGAGGCGATGGGCAACCCACAAGACATTCGGCGACGAATCGGCAGCGTCAAGGGGACGCAGCAACTCACCCACGCCATGGAGCTGGTGGCGGCCTCGCGGCTCATGCACGCCCAGGAGCGCATAGAGGCGCAGCGCCCCTATGCGCTCAAGCTGCGCGAGATGATAGCGGCGCTGGCGAGCACGGGTGAGCGCCACCTGCACCCGCTACTCAGGAAGCGTCCGCTCAAGAATATTGACGTTTTGGTCTTGACCTCGGACCGCGGGCTGTGTGGCGGCTTCAACACGAACATTTGCCGGACGGCCGAGCGCTACTTCCGCGACAATGTACGGCCGTGGCGGGAAGGCGACCGCACCGCCGGCGACGGCAAGCGCGCCGAGGGGCACGGCTATCGCCACGACGTCGCCGACCTTCTGCTCATCGGCAAGAAGGGGCGCGACTACTTTCGGCGCCGCGACTATCCGGTGCGCAAGGAGTATCCCGACGTCCTCATCACTCCGAGATTCGAGCGGGTCCAGGCAATCGGCGACGAATTGATCGCCCAATACACCGCACGCGAGCTGGACGGCGTGCTCATGATCTACAACGAGTTCAAATCGGCCACCCAGCAGGACGTGATCGTGGAGCAACTCTTGCCCATCGAGGCGGCGCCCGAAGACACCCCGGCAGGCCTCGCATACAGCTACGAGCCCAATCGAGAGACGCTCCTCGACAACATGCTCACCCTGCACGTGCACATTCAGCTCTGGCGTGTCGTGCTCGAATCGTTGGCGTCCGAGATGGGCGCCCGTATGACGGCGATGAGTTCCGCGACCAGCAACGCGGGCGAGCTCATCAAAAGCCTGACTCTCTCGTACAACCGCGCTCGCCAGGAGACCATCACCAACGAGCTGATGGAGGTCATCGGCGGCGCGGAGGCGCTCCGTGAATAGGAGATCAAAATGACCGAAGGGTGGATTACACAGGTTATCGGCCCCGTGGTTGACGTGGAGTTTCCGGCGGGTGAGGTGCCGGCCATCTACGACGCCCTCGAAGTGATGAGCAAAAACTCCAAAGAGACGACCGCTCACCTCGTCCTCGAGGTGGCGGCGCACCTCGGAGGGGCGCGCGTTCGCACCATCGCCATGGACGCCACCGAAGGCCTCGTCCGAGGGGCCAAGGTGCGGAACACCGGCAGCCCTATCCTGGTACCGGTGGGCCCCGAGACTCTCGGGCGGATCATGAACGTCGTCGGCAAGCCGGTGGACGAAGCAGGGCCCATCAAAACCAAGCACTATGCTCCCATCCATCGCCCACCACCCGACTTCGTCGATCAGAGCACGGAGACTGAACTCTTCGAGACCGGCATCAAGGTGATCGACCTCCTGGCGCCCTACTCTCGCGGTGGCAAGGTGGGGCTGTTCGGCGGCGCCGGCGTCGGCAAGACCGTCATGATAATGGAACTCATCAACAACATCGCCAAGGAGCACGGCGGCGTATCGCTCTTCGGCGGGGTCGGCGAACGCACCCGCGAGGGTAACGACCTGTGGCTCGAGATGAAGGAGTCCGGGGTGCTCAAATCCACGGCCCTCATCTTCGGGCAAATGAACGAACCGCCCGGCGCGCGCGCGCGTGTGGCCCTCACCGCGCTCACGGCGGCCGAGTACTTCCGCGACGAGGCGGGCCAGGACGTCCTCCTGTTCATCGACAACATCTTCCGCTTCACACAGGCCGGCTCCGAGGTATCCGCTCTACTCGGGCGCATCCCCTCGGCAGTGGGCTACCAGCCCACGCTGGCCACCGAATTGGGCGAGCTGCAGGAACGCATCACCTCCACGCGCCGCGGATCCATCACGTCAGTCCAGGCCATCTACGTGCCGGCCGACGACCTCACCGATCCGGCGCCGGCCACCACGTTCAGCCACCTGGACGCCACCACCGTGCTCTCGCGGCAGATAGCCGAGCTCGGCATCTACCCCGCCGTCGATCCGTTGGTGTCGACGAGCCGCATCCTCGATCCCCACATCCTGGGCCAAGAGCACTACAAGGTAGCGCGCCAGGTACAGGAGGTGTTGCAGCAGTACAAGGATTTGCAGGACACCATCGCGATCCTCGGAATGGACGAGCTGTCGGAGGATCAAAAGCTCATCGTCGGGCGCGCGCGCCGCATTCAGAGGATGTTCTCCCAACCATTCTCGGTGGCGGAGGCATACACGGGCAAGGGTGGCCGCTTCGTCAAAATCGAGGACACGATCCGCTCCTTCAAGGAGATCCTCGAGGGTAGACACGATGCGCTCCCGGAAGCGGCGTTCCTGTTTGTGGGCTCCATCGACGAGGCCGTCGAGCGAGCGCGGGAGTTGTAAATGAGGCTCCACATCGTCACCCCCCAGGAAGGCGTGCAGGTGGAGCAGCTGGACGTCTCGTCCGTGACCGCCACGGGCGCGTTCGGCGAGCTGGTCCTACTGCCGGGTCACGAAGCGCTCTTGGCCTCGCTGGCGCCGGGCCGCTTGAGCTACACGGAGTTCGGGCGCACCCACCACTTCTACGCCAGCGGCGGATTCCTGCAATTTGTAAACGACAAGGTCCGCATTTTGGCCGAGAGCCTCGTCCCGGTGACCCAGCTGGACACCATCGAGGTGGGCCTGGAGCTCGAGCGAGCGATCGAGGCGCTGCAGTCCGCCGAAGATCGGTCACCGCCCAACCTCAAGAAGCTCGAGGCGGCGGTCACCGCAGCGCGGGCCAAGCTGGCAGTTGCAAAACGTAGGCACTAAACCTGGACGTCGAATACGACCCGCGGCCCAAGGTCAGCGCGCGGGCAACAGGGGAAACCATGTATATCTCCGATCAATTGGTAAAACTAATCGAGCGCAGCGCCGACGATCTCTCCAAACGGTGGGTCGAAGACGTGCAGAGCCGGCCCGAACTCAATACTTACCACGGCTTTGACTCCGCAGAGCTGTACCGGCGAGCGCACAACGTCTACAGCCAGCTCGGCAAGTGGATCTCGCGCGAGACCAGCAAAGCCGATGTCGAGCGTTACTACAAGGCGATGGGGGCTCGGCGTAAGCGCGAGGGGTTCGAGATCTCCGAGGTGATCCAGGCGCTCATCATCACACGGCGACTCATCTGGCTCAAAGTGCTGGCTGAAGGAGTGCTCGACACGGCGCTCGATCTGCACAAAGCGGTCGAACTGAACAACCGCGCGGTGTTGTTTTTCGACCGCGCCATCTATTTCATGGCCAAGGGTTACGAGGACGAAGTGCTCTAGCCCCGGGTTCCCCACCTGCACCGAAATTAGCGCTTCACTACGTGCAACTGTCCCGGGCCCAAAACCGGACCGAGGTCCAGCGAGGAGTCTCGCTCTCGGACCGCCGGCGACTCGCGACTACCCCCCCCGAGACCCGACCGAAGCATCCGTTAAAAGTTTTTAATATCGAGTGACTGCGGTGTCCAAGAGCGTGGCGCAGCCCCCCCCCTGATTGATCGGCACAAAGTTTGCGAGCTGGTGGGTCGAGTAACCCGCAGGCCATCGCGCCTGTGCTTCAGCGCTCCCCCACGATCAGGGGGGCAAGTAGCTTGGCTTTAGACGGAAACGAGGTGCCAATCATGAGTGTGACCCGCTTGCTTTCGCTTATGGCGCTGTCGGCGATGGCGTTGATCCTTGGCCACTGCGCGAACGACGATGTCTCGTTCACTTGCACGGACGCCGCCGGCGACGCTTGTCGCCCGAGCGCCTCCGGCCGCGGGAGCAGCCCCGGTGACACCGCCTCCCCACCACAAGACCACGACCAGCCTGCGCCTTGCCGCCCGAATTGCCTCGCGCGCGAGTGCGGCCCCGACGGCTGCGGGGGGACGTGCGGCGACTGCCCCGAAGGGTTCGAGTGCCGGCCCGACGACGGCCTCTGCCTCGACACCGAACCATGCCGCCCGAATTGCCTCGCGCGCGAGTGCGGCCCCGACGGCTGCGGGGGGACATGCGGCGACTGCCCCGAAGGGTTCGAGTGCCGGCCCGACGACGGCCTCTGCCTCGACACCGAACCATGCCGCC
>PWKZ01000227.1 GCA_003559575.1 Bradymonadales bacterium
GGAAACAAGCCGAATTAGGCGGAGGCGTAGCAGCGCTACGTCGAGCACTAATTCGGTGCAGGTGACGCCGCAGATGGCCTCGTAGCGACGCGCGAATGCCGGTGCAGGTGGGGAATTAGGGGAGTCCCCTAATTCCCCACCGCGTCCGTGGATCGAGGGTGCCGAGGCCGTTTTAGATGCAAGACATGAGTTCTTATGCGGAGGCCAACGCAGCGCTGCGTCGAGCACTGATTCGGTGCAGGTGACGCCGCAGTTGGGCCTGAATCCGCGCGCGAATGCCGGTGCAGGTGGGGAATTAGGGCCGTGGTGGTTTAGTTGGCGATGAGTTATGTTGGTGAGCGAGGTCCCTCTTAGGGCGCCTGGGAGGTCGTATATGAACCGGCAGATTCAAGATGCCATGACGACCGGCGTGGCGTTGTTGTTGGCGACTGTTCTGGTCGTGCCGACCGGTTGCGAGTTTCTCGAGGACAAGACCGGTATTCGCATGAACGCGCCGTTGGTGGCGCTCAGGGGTGACGCCGCGGTGCTCGTCGAAGCGCCGTCGCTCGATGCCCTGACGCGCTTCTATTGCGGGGATGTTCTCGATTTCCCGGCCGATCAGGCGTGCCTGCTGCTGGGCGCGGTGCCCAGCGACCAAGATCTCCATGTGCCCTACCTCGGGCGGATACCGGTCGCGGCCGGTCCGTTCGGCTCGGCTGAAGATCCTCTCATCTGGCCTATAAGGAGCTAAAACTATGAGTGAAAAAAGCAAATGTCCGGTAACCGGCAAGCAATCCACCCCCGCGGCTGGGCAAGGTACTTCAGTCCGTGACTGGTGGCCCGACCAACTGAACCTTCGCATCCTGCACCAGCATGGTCCGGCATCCAACCCGCTCGGTCCCGACTTCAACTACGCCGACGAGTTCAAGAAGCTCGACCTGGCTGAGGTGAAGCGCGACCTCTACGCGCTGATGACCGACTCGCAGGAATGGTGGCCCGCCGACTGGGGCCACTACGGCGGCTTGTTCATCCGCATGGCGTGGCACAGCGCCGGATCTTACCGCACGGCGGACGGACGCGGCGGTGGCGGCACCGGCAATCAGCGGCTCGCTCCCGTCAACAGTTGGCCCGACAACGCCAATCTCGACAAGGCCCGCCGGCTTCTATGGCCGATCAAGCAGAAGTACGGCAACAAGCTCTCCTGGGCCGATCTCATGATTCTGGCCGGCAACTGTGCGCTCGAGTCCATGGGCTTCAAGACCTTCGGGTTCGGCGGCGGTCGGGTGGATATCTATGAGCCGGAGGAGGATATCTACTGGGGATCCGAGTCGGAGTGGCTTGGCGACAAGCGCTACAGTGGGGAGCGCGATCTTGAGAACCCGCTGGCCGCCGTGCAGATGGGCCTCATCTACGTGAACCCCGAAGGCCCCAACGGCGAGCCCGATCCCGTGGCCTCCGGCCGTGATGTGCGCGACACATTTGCCCGCATGGCGATGAACGACGAGGAGACCGTCGCGCTCGTTGCCGGCGGGCACACCTTCGGCAAGGCGCATGGCGCTGGCGACCCGGCTCTCGTGGGACCGGAGCCCGAAGCGGCGCCCTTGGAAGAGCAGGGGCTCGGGTGGAAGAACCGCTTTGGAACCGGCAAGGGGGTTCACACCACCACGAGCGGGATCGAAGGCGCGTGGAAGCCGAACCCCACGAAGTGGGACAGCGGCTACTTGGACATGCTGTTCGACTACGAGTGGGAGCTGGTCAAGAGCCCGGCCGGCGCGTGGCAGTGGTTGGCCAAGGACGTCAAGGAAGAGCACATGATTCCAGACGCCCACGACCCGTCGAAAAAGCATCGGCCGATGATGACCACCGCCGATCTTTCGTTACGCTTCGATCCGATCTATGAGCCCATCGCGCGACGGTTCCAAAGGGATCCCGAGGCGTTTGCCGACGCGTTCGCCCGCGCTTGGTTCAAGCTGACCCACCGCGACATGGGCCCGAAAGCGCTCTACCTGGGACCGGAGGTGCCGGAGGAGGACCTCATCTGGCAAGATCCGGTCCCCGAGGTCGACCACGCATTGATCGGCGCCGAGGAGATAGCCCATCTGAAGGCCAAGGTGCTGGATTCGGGTCTGTCGGTGGCTGAACTCGTGGCCACCGCTTGGGCGTCGGCCTCCTCGTTTCGAGGCTCGGACAAGCGCGGCGGCGCCAACGGGGCGCGGGTTCGCCTGGCGCCGCAGAAGGACTGGGAGGCCAACGAGCCTGCGCAGCTCGCCAAAGTGCTGGGCGTGCTCGAGACCATCCGAGAGGAGTTCAACGGCGCTCAGACTGACGGCAAGAGGGTGTCTCTGGCCGATCTCATCGTGCTTGGTGGTTCTGCCGCTGTCGAGGCGGCGGCCAAGGCCGGCGGATACGTTGTCACCGTGCCGTTCACTCCGGGCCGCACCGACGCCGCGCAAGATCAGACCGACGTGGAGTCTTTTGCGGTGATGGAGCCGCAGGCCGACGGTTTCCGCAACTACCAGAAGAAGGTGTACTCGGTGCCGGCCGAGAAGCTGCTCGTGGACAAGGCGCAGCTCTTGACTCTCACGGCGCCCGAGATGACGGTGTTGATAGGCGGCCTGCGCGTACTGGGGGCCAACGTGGGCAAGTCGCGGCACGGCGTGTTCACGTCGCGTCCAGGCACGTTGACCAACGATTTCTTCACCAACCTGCTCGACATGAACACTGTCTGGGAGCCCACATCCGAGGCCTGCGAGACGTATGAGGGCCGCGATCGAGAGACCGGGGCCGCCAAGTGGACGGGCACGAGGGTCGATCTCGTCTTCGGCGCCAGCTCGCAGTTACGAGCACTTGCGGAAGTCTACGCCCAGGATGAAGCGGGGGAGAAGCTCGTCAACGACTTCGTGGCCGCCTGGGACAAGGTCATGAACCTGGACCGCTTCGACCTGGCCTGATCCCGTCTCCGTGTTCAATACCCTGGCACCGAGCGTCCCGCAGAGCGGGAC
>PWKZ01000277.1 GCA_003559575.1 Bradymonadales bacterium
CGCAGCTCGCCGATGGTCGGCAAGCGCCAACCTCCACCGGCCAACGCCAAACTCGAACAATGGGATTTCGCCGACTCCCAACGCATCGTCCCACCGGTGGGCTCAACCTGCCACGTCAAGCCCGACGACGGGTCGCGCCAGGTGCCCGCAGGCGAAGCCGGCCGCCGACGCTCCTCGAGCGCCGGCAGCCACGACCGATACGCCTCATCGAACTCCCGGCGATAAGCCTCCTTCTGCTGCGGGGGGATGATCCGATCATCCACCGCCAGATAACGAGCCAGCTCGGCCTTGTCCTTACGGTAGCGACGCTCCACTTCGTCCAAGCGCGCCTCACGGCGCCGCTCTTCCTCAGCGCGACGACGCGCCAACTCGATACGCTGCCCTAGCGCAGCTTCACGCTCCACCGCCAGCTCTTGCCACGCGTTCTCGCCTTCGTAAGCCGCCACCATACGCCAGGCCTCAGCCATCGCCTCGTCGGAAGAATCGGACTCGTCCTCCAACGCGTACGCCGCGCTCACAAGATCAACCAGCTCAAGATCTGGACGCCCCCGAACCTCCACCTGCGGCACCGGCGGCAGAGTCAACTCGCGGTATTCAGGCAGCGCCACCGGCTCCAAACCCTCGCCAAAACCCGCCCGCTCATGCGCCGGAGAGGGGTCTCGATCAGACGACGAAACCATGAGCGGCGCAAAAAGCTTCGCCCCAACCTCGTCGGCCACTCGCGCCAAACCGCGCAACGTCTCGGTCTCGCCACGCGCGGAACCAACAAAAGCGCTGCTCGCGGTGGCGTGCAGCCGCAACGTAAGCATGAAGGCCTCGTCGAACCGAGACACCGACCCTGTGACGATATAGTCCGCTTGCAACGCCCGGCCAATCACGATCTCGCAGTTGTAATCGCAATCGTCGATAACGACTCTGTTGGTCGCTATCAACTCGTTCGTACTCTCGCGGGTCATGATGGTCATCTGAGGCAGCGCCCGCCGCGCCGCCCCCCGCACCCAGTCGGTGATGGCGTCGAGCTGTTCGCCGGTGACCTTCACCCCCGGCGCGTCGATCTCCAGCACCGCCAACAAATCTTGCGCCGCGGGCGCTTGCTCGGACGCCCTGACCGGCTCCGCCGCCAACGTGGCAACAAGGACCACCAGCAAGACGCCGGCGCACAAAACGCCTCGCCGGTTGCCAGAACTCACGCCGCGCAACTGATCCATCTCAAACCTCTCCGACCACAATGGTCGCCGGCCACTATCCCAAGCACCGCCGAGTGGTGTCAACCGGCGCTCTCGCCGGTAACACGGCACTGGCCAAGACCAAGGCACCGGGCAACACACCGGGACCGCCGTCGTCTCCGACGGCCCGGTTGGCATCTTGCCAACCGGGTGGCCTCCGGCCGCCCGAGTACGGCGATCGATAGAGCTCGACTACCTGCGTGTGCCTGGCACCTTTCCGCATGGATCCATCTCGTCCAGGTACACGTTGCCGAAGAACTGGCTCGTCAGGTTGCCGATGGGCAGTCCCTTCCACCGCGGACAGTTGAACAGGCTCTTGTGATCGGCGATGTTGCGCCACATACTGACTGGAGACTTGCTGGCGTAGTTGCCGGTGGGTTCGTGAAAAATGAGCGTGTGAGCCAGCTCGCGCATGGTCTGGTAGCGCTCGAACTCGCGGCAGAACAGAGGCAGTTTACCCACCGGAACGCCGCATTGGCGTCGCAGGCCGGAATCGATCCGCGCAAACAAGATCCTCCGGTCGATGCTCATGAAGAAATTGTGCACGTCGAACTGCAAAAACCACGCCCGCCGCCGCCCACCTTGCGTTACGCGGTGGACGAAGGTTTCCAGCCGGTCCACTGCGGCGTGCGTGCCCTTGGCGGGGCGACAAGCGTAAGAATCGTGTATGAAGACTTTTTCCCAATGCTTCTCGATGGCGCGCACAAAGAGGTGATGCACCACTCGGTCGCGAAAGTCGGCGGCAAAAATCTCTCGCGGCTTGGGACGCAAGTTGACGAAGCAGACAGAGCGAGAGGGGCGATAGCTTCCCGAGTTCAGCTCTTCCTCGAGACCGAACAGGTGCTCAGCCTGCCTCATCTCGAATTTGAGCGCGTTGGCCGTACCGCGCTTGCGGGCTCGGCAGTCCAAATACGCCTCGTGAATCTCGTCGGTGCTAAAAGCGCGGAGGTGGCATTCTCGTCCACGTTCTACTGGCCAACTCAACGCACACAACGCACGTGTTTGTCGTTGTTGACGTTGTTGTCGTTCACGTTGCCGTTGTGAAAGTTGACGTTCCACGCGTTGTCATCGTTGTCCGCCACCGGCGACGAAGACCAGCGCGAGTCCCGGGGATTGAACTCCCCCGTCGAGCCCCATTGGGGTACGGCGGGTTTCGAAACATGCCGCGTGGGCTCCCCGGGTATAACCGTGATACATCCGCGCACTCACGACCCCTCCTTGTCAAAGAGCGGCTATGATTCAGGCGAAAGAATGGCGCTCTTGAGCCACCCCTCGCTCTGCCTGCCAAGATCCACCGCCATCCGGGCGGCCTGCTGCCACGGTTTGGGGCCGGAAAAAGCCATGAGCTCCTTGGCCACCGCCAGCGCCACGTTGACCTCCTCGATTTTGTCTCGCAGCGCCACCAGCCGCTCCCGGCGCCGGGCCACCGGCGTGTTGTTGGCCTGGACCACCAGCACCACCACGTCCCAAGAGGTCTGCCGCAGGCGCTCGCCGATACTGTACTTGTGGTACCGAGAGAAGTGCCTCACCGCCTTCTCCAGAAAAACCACCAGCTCCAGCGCTCGCTTGTAGATCGGCAGACCGTCATATCTGGCCATGGCGCGTCACCCAAACCCAAAAAAAAACGACCCTCGCTTCGCTCGGGTAAATAACCAAATGCCCAAATGACCAACTGAGCACGGTCTACTAGCCAACTCAACGCACACAACGCACGTGTTTGGCGGTGCTGACGTAGCTGTCGCCCACGTAG
>PWKZ01000243.1 GCA_003559575.1 Bradymonadales bacterium
GTCGTTGCACTGGCCGGTGCACAGGTCTGTCTCGGTGCCCCACTGGCAGCTGCCCTCGACGCAGACGCCGCCACCGGGGCAGGGGGTCCCGTCGGCCAGAACGTTGTAGGCGCAGGCGCCGAGCGCGCCGCCCTCGCAGTAGGCTTCGGTGCAGGGGTTGCCGTCGTTGCACCATGAGGGGGCGCAGGTCGGAAACTTGCACTCGCCGCCGACGCACTGGCCGGAGCCGTGGCAGGCGACGCCGTCGTCGACGGGAACCCAGGAGCATTCGCCGGTGTCGGGATCGCAGATGTCATCTGTGCAGGGGTTGCCGTCGTTGCACTGGCCGGTGCACAGGTCTGTCTCGGTGCCCCACTGGCAGCTGCCCTCGACGCAGACGCCGCCACCGGGGCAGGGGGTCCCGTCGGCCAGAACGTTGTAGGCACAGGCGCCGAGCGCGCCGCCCTCGCAGTAGGCTTCGGTGCAGGGGTTGCCGTCGTTGCACCATGAGGGGTCGCAGGTCGGGAAGTTGCACTCGCCGCCGACGCACTGGCCGGAGCCGTGGCAGGCGACACCGTCGTCGACGGGAACCCATGAGCACGCGCCGGTGTTCGGATCGCAGATGTCCTCGGTGCAGGGGTTGCCGTCGTTGCACTGGCCGGTGCAAAACTCGCCCCCGATCGCGCGCCCCGCCGCTCCATAGTTGGTCCCCGGGGACTCGTCGCACGCGACCGTCATCGCCAAAAGAAAACCGGAGAAGAGGAGAGAAAACAGACGCGCCTTCATGGTGATCTCCCAACCGGAGCCAAGGTCCGGTCGCGCACCGTGTTGTGGAGAACGCGGTGAGCTTATGTTTGTTGCGCCGCTACCGCACAATCGAGGTGAGCACGATCCGATTGTTATTCTGGATGTTTGCGGGATGTCAAGAGCCTTTGAGCGTTTTCTCGCGCGGCCGTTTCCTGCCAAGCCCCACCGGAATGCGGCATGGAGGGCTCCGGCAGGGGGGAATCGTGCCGAATCGACCCCCCGCCTCACTCCCCTCGGTCCACGGACGCGGTGGAGGATTGAGGTCATCGCGGTCCGGTGCCGTGCTACTTTTGTTGATCTTGTCTCTCGTGGTAACACGGGATGCCGTCTCGAGTGTCAAGGCACTTTGGGGCTGGCGCGGCGACACTAAAGAGAGCAAGCCGATGGCATTTTAGGACAGGAGGTTCTCGTGCGACGGAAGACTGGTCGTATTCTTTTCGTGTGTGTGGGGGTGATGGCTGTCGCGCTCGTGGGGTGTCGCGACGGCTCGGGCGGCTCCTCCGACATCGTCGCGCCGGGACCCGATATCCAGGCGGACACCCCCGATACCCCCGATCAAACGGTGGGGACGGACGACACATGGGAAGAAGACACTTTCGCCCCGGCCCCGCTGCCCTTTGCTCCGGCGGGGCCGCACGAGGTCCCCGACCCGATGGCGCCGGGGCCGTTCCCGACGGGAGTGCGCACCTTCGACCTGTTCGACGAGTCTCGCCCCTGCGACCGGCGCGGCACAGGCCGCTGGCTGCGGGTCGATATCTGGTATCCCGCCACGCAAGATGCGCGAGATGGTGAAGAAGCGGTCATCGATGTGGTCGTCGAATCCGAAGGCATCATCACCGGGGCGAAGAGGGACGTCATCGTCGAGGCCGACATCCCCCTCATTCCCACCGGCGCTTACCGCGATGCGCCGCTCGAAACCACGCACGGGCCGTATCCCGTGGTCTTGTTCTCGCACGGAGCCAACGGAATCCGCTGGCAGTCGGTGTTTTACACAGTCCACCTCGCGAGCCACGGCTATATCGTCATCTCGGCCGACCACGACTACAACACTCTCTGGGATGTTCTGCTTGACGGTTTTCAAGGCGACTCGCTCGCCGAATCGTTGTTGTATCGGCCCGACGACATGATGTTCCTGCTGGACACACTCGAGGCCTGGAGAGACGATCCTGACTCGTTCTTGCACGCGGCCGTAAACGTCGCGCGGGTGGCGGCGAGCGGACACTCGCTCGGAGGAGTGACCTCCACGGCGGTGGCTTGTCTCGACCCGCGTCTCGATGCGGTTGTGTTGCACTCGCCTCAGATAATGGCGGGACAGTTATTCGGCCGCTGTCTAAACGAGCCCTTCCCGGTTCCCAGCATGACCATGGGCGGCACGATGGACGACACTCTCCAGTATTGCGGCCAATACTGCGACTACAAGCACCAGATCCACGGCGAGCAACCGAAATATCTCTTTGAACTCCTGGACGGGGGGCACTTCACGTTTTCAGACGTTTGTTTGCTCGATCTTGTCCACGTCGCCCGCGAACTCGAGATGGGAAGTGACGCCGAGCACATCCTCACCGACGGCTGTGGCGAGCTCAATGTTCCGTTCGATATCGCTCACGCGGCCATCAACCACTACGCGACAGCGTTTCTAAACCTTCACCTCAGGGATTCCGAAGGGTCTCGCGCGCTGCTCGTCGAAAGCGATCGGTCTCCCTTCCACGTGGTGAACTTCTTCGAAGGCGACGTCCCCGACTTCTGGGGGGAGGGCGGCTGCGATGAGTGCTCCATTTTCTAGTCGTGATCCCCAAATCACCGCCGGCTGTGCCCGGCCCTCCCGCCGTGCTCACGGTGACAAAGAGCGTTCGACCTCAGCCACGAGTCCTCCAACCCACGCGGGATCACTTGGCAGCCCGAGGGACGGTCTTTTTTTGTAACGGAGGCCTCCGCCTGCGTCATATTCAAATACCTGTTGGAGTAGATCCTCCGCGCGTGGCATGGGGATTCACCTTGCGCGATGGCCGGGGCCGGGGGTTATGGGAATTGACAACCCTCGGGGGACTCACCATAATCGTCGGTTAGTTCTGAGGAACGAGCGTGTGGAGGCGCGTGCATGTGCAAGGAAACAAGCCGAATTAGGCGGAGGCCAACGCAGCGCCTACGTCGAGCACTAATTCGGTGCAGGTGACGCCGCAGATGTGCGCGGATCCGCGCGCGAATCCCAGGATGGACCGACGATTATGGGACTCATCTACCGTCCGGCGCAGTAGGTGAGGCGCTAAATGGTTGCGCGAAACAACCCAGATTGTTCAACCCGGCCGGGCAAACTCGCCGCGATTGTCCTTCTCTCCATGCTTGTCGGCGCAATGTCCTCCGCGTGTGGGCGCCGGGCGCCGGGGGAGACCGAGCGGCTCATCCCCGCCACGGCCGACTTCGCCCTCATCTTCCCCCCGATGGAGTCGCTGCGCGTGCCTCTAATGCGCTTCGCCGATGGCGTCGAGGGCGCCGCGGGGATTCTCGAGTACCTCACCCGCCGGTTCGGGGTCGATCTCCGGGACGACAACGGCTTCGCCCGCGCGGGGCTTGATCCCCGCGCCCCGCTCGCGCTGTTTCTCGACGACGATATCCTCTATCTGGCCGCCGGCGTGTGGGATCGAGACGCGCTCGAAGAGAATCTGGCAGAGCGACTCCGCCTGTTGGGCTACGGAGATCCCGCCGGTGTGATTTTTGATGCCCCCCCCGACCTCGAACGCGCCCACCAACGCGCGCTGCGGGTGTTGCGCGGCCGCAGCGACGCGAGCCTCGCGCCGGTGGTCTACGCGGTCCATGAGCGGCGCCTGCTGTTGGCGCGGGCCATCGACGAGCGCACCGCCGAGCAGGTGGGCCTGGCGGTGGGGAAACGACTTGCCGCCGACCCCGGGCCGGGACTCATTGAGGCCCCCGACTTCACGCGCGTCACCGGGGGGCCCGCGGACAATACCGCGCGCGTCTACCTCAACCTGCCGCGGACCCTGCTCCCGCCGTCGAGAGTGCGCGCCTGGACCTCGCCACTCGGAATCGCGGGCTATCTCCCGGCGACCGTGCTGCGCAGCTTCACGGCGCTCGGGGGCCGTGTCGACCTCAGCCCCGACCTGCTCCAGGGACGGTTTTTGGCCGCCCGCGCCCCTGAGTCTCGGCCGCCGCTGACCTCCTGGCTGAGCGGGCAGGAAGGACCGGCGGAGATGGCCGCGCTCTTGCCGAGCAGCGCGGCGCTGATGATGCGGTTCAACTTGGATTCGGCGCGCCTGGAGACCGTGCCGCGGGCGATGCGCCGGACCGTTCTGGCGCGGATGTCCCTCGGCAAGTGGCATCCGCTCTTTGAGGAGTTCGATCTGGAGCGCGATTTGTTGCCGCACTTCACTGGAAACCTCGGCCTGGTCGTCCTCGGGCTCAACGAAGCGGCCACGCTGGTCTCCCTGCAGAAGGCTCTTCGCGATCCCGCAAAGGTTGGGGACGTGCTCCATTATGGCATGGTGTTCGAGGTGCGCGAGCCGGATCGACTCCGTCAGGTCATCAGCGCTCGGTTGGGCGACCTGCGAGCGCGCGCGACCCCGATTGTGCGCGACTCCATTGATCCCGTGGAGTTCGACACGCCGGTGTTCGCCTCGCGGCTCGAGGGCGGCCCACAAGGGGAGCTTGGGGTTTTGCTGGTGGGCAATGTGGCCGCGGTGGTGGTCGGGCGCGGCGAGACCGAGCGGCTTTTGCGCGTCTTGAGCGCCGAGGCGCCATCGCTCGAGACGCGCCCCCACGCGGCGCTCGCCACGCGAGTGGTTGGCTCCGAGCCGCTCATCACAGGGGGACTTTTGACCTTTGACCGCATCGCGCGACAACTTGCGTGCAAAGGGTTCCCCCCCTATTTCTTGCGAATCCTGACCTCGCCCGACACCGTCGCGTGGAGCCTCGACACCCGTCCGGACGCGATCGAGTTGTCGCTGGAGGTTTCCCTGTGAACCGGGCGCGCGAACCCATCATCGCCCTCTCCGGCGTGCGCAAGACTTACGAGCCCGAACGGGAGGATTCCTATGTGCTGCGCGGGGTGGACCTCGAGATTGGAGCGTCTGAGTCGGTCTCGCTCATGGGGGCTTCGGGGTCCGGCAAGTCCACTCTGCTCAACTTGATAGGGGGGCTCGACCGCGACTATGAGGGGGAGGCGCGCGTGCTTGGCCGTGATCTTCGCCGCCTTGATGACCGGGAGCTCTCCAGGTTTCGCAACCTCTCGATCGGGTTTGTCTTCCAGTCGTTTCATTTGCTCCCCCACCTCACCGTGCGCCAAAATGTATCTCTGCCGGCCAGTTTCAATCGCCGGCGCAGCGCCGCCTCGGTTGCGGGGCTAGTCGGTGACGCGCTCGAGCGCGTCAAGTTGACCCACAAGGCCGACTCCCTCCCAACCAGGCTGTCGGGCGGGGAACGGCAGCGCGTGGCGATTGCGCGCGCGCTGTTCAACCAGCCCTCGATCTTGTTGTGCGACGAGCCCACCGGGAGCCTCGATCAGCGCACCGGCGCCATGATTCTCGATCTGTTCGGCGAGCTGAACGCAACGGCGGGGATCACGCTGCTCCTCGTCACCCACGATCCCGGAGTCGCGGCCGAGGCCGCGCGGATTATCAAGCTGGAAGACGGTCGCGTGATAGCTGATTCGCTCTCCTTGGATCAAAAGGAGAACAGTCGATGACGCTCTCCAGGTTGATCCCGCTCGTCCTCCAGAATATTGCGCGCAACAAGAAAAACTTTGTCTTCTCGAGTGTCGGGATCCTGGTCGGAGTGACCCTGTTCTCATTCTTTCTGGCGCTGGCCGGCGGGATCCGTGAGCGGGTACTCAACCGCGTTTACCCCATCAATCAGGTCGAGATCGAGCCGATGAGCGTCAGCCTCGCCGGCTTCAAACGTGATGTTCGCAACGAGGGGAGACTCGACGAAGCCGCCGTGCGCGACCTGGCCACAATCCCCGGCGTCACTCACGTGTTCCCCAAGCAGCGTTCAAAGCTGCCCTCCATGTTCAAGGGAGGCGCCGCCATTTTTGGGCATGATCGCTTCTTCGAGGCATTCTTCGATGGCCTCGCGGCCGAGCTTCTCTGGGACGAGCTGAAGGAGAACGAGCAGGTCGTCGAGAAACGACGGCGCTTTGAGGGCCGCCGTGTCATCCCATGCGGCGGCGATGAGGACTGCAAGCCGGGCTTCGAGTGCCTCGACGAAGGATGTCGCCCAATCGAGTATTGGCGCCATTTTCGCTACGGCGGGCAGCTCCTCCCGTGCGAGCGCGACGACCAGTGCCTTGAAGGCGAGCTGTGCGCGGCTCGGCGCTGCGAGCGCGTTTGCGGTGACGACACCGACTGCGGCGACGGACGGACCTGTGGCGCAAAGGTCATGGGTGGCGCTTGCGCCGGGCCCGCCGACTGCCCCGAGCAGGGGCACTGTCGGGACGGGCGCTGTGAGGTAGCCGTGTGCATGACCTCGTGCCGGTTCGACGCTGACTGCCCGCTCGGCAGCGGCTGCGTGCCCGAGGGTTGCACGAGCGCTGCCGATTGTCTCGGCGCGGGCTGCGACGGCGGCCATTGTACGTGGGCGGGCTACTGCCGACCGTTGCCGTGCCGTCTCGCCACTGCGCGCGATCAGGAGAAGGACGCTTGCGACAAGGTGCGCGGCGAGGTGCTGCGCGGTCGGGATGCGTCCGGACTGCCCTGCCCGGACGGGACCTACTGCGCGGTCGACAGCTACACCGGCACGACCGGGACCTGCGAGCGACCAGTGCCGGCGCTCCTGTCACCGTTCCTGATCGAGATGTACAACGCGGTGGCAGGCCCCCAGATGGGCGGCCCGCGCATCGAGGGGACCGAGATGATGCTGGGCCTCGAGATGCGGATGGTGCATGGCCAATCGCTCATAACGCGCGATGTACCGCCGCCGAGGGAACGGATCTTGCGACGAGTTCGCCTGGTGGGATTCAGCGACAAGGCGCTCGACCTCGGGGTGACGGTGCCGCTCGAGTACGTCCGGCGCATGAACGCTCACTTCCGCGGTCTCGAGGAGGCGCGACGGTACGACACCGTGATTCTGCAGACGGCCGGGAACGAGTATGTCAGTGGGGTCACGTTGGCCGCCGAGGAGCGCGGCTTCACTTTGTCGCGCAAGAGTGAGGACGCGCGCAAAGCGGGGACCATGCTGTTCGTGCTGACGCTTGTGTTCGGCTTCATCAGCGTGGTCATCCTGGTCATCGCGGCGGTGAACATCACCCACACGTTCCTGATGATCATCTCCGAGCGCAAGCACGAGATCGGGATTCTACGCGCCATCGGCGCCGGCCGGACTGATATCCGGCTGCTGATCCTCGTGGAGGCGGGGCTCATCGGTCTGTTTGGCGGTGTGCTCGGCAATCTGTGCGCGCTTGGGCTGAGCGCGGTGGCCAACTCGACGGCGGCACGCTATCTCGGGGACATCCCGTTTCGCCCGGACGACTTGTTCCTGTTCTCCCCGGCCATCATTTGCGGTAGCGTCGGGTTTGCGCTGCTGTTTTGTCTGCTGGGAGCGTTTTTGCCGGCCAACCGTGCCGCGGGCATGGATCCCGCCCGAGTATTGAGTAGCCCATAATCGCCGGGCCGCAACGAACCGACGATTATGAGCGAGAGGGTGGCGGCGCTCCGCGCCTCAGGACACGGCCACCCCGGGGGGGGGGAGCCGTCCCGCCTCCGGTCACGGTCCGCGGTCGTGGCGCACGGTGGTGACCGCGTTCTCCCGGAAGGTCCAGAGGTTGTTCACCAAAAAGTTAATTGAGAGGCCCGCCATGATCCCCACCAGGTTGGACACCAGGTAGATTATCCCGAAGGACTCGGTGAGCACTTTCAGCACGGTCCATTGGATGACCCCTGCCACCGACGCCACCGCATAGTACTTGGCGAGCCGGACCACAAAGGGGTTTTCCGCCCCCTTGGCGCGGTCGCGCCAGGTCCAAGAGTCGTTGAGCATGAAGTTTGTGAAAATCGCCACCGCAATCGCGATTATCCCCGCCCAGCTGAGCCGATTGCCACCGAAAAAAAGCGTGGTGTTGGTAAACTCCGGAGGGACGAGCGGCGCCGCCGTCTCGAAGGCGAGTCGCGCGAACGGCTCCTCGCCGCCGCCGGACGCGAGGATGGACGCAAATTCGGTGGTGGCGGCGCCGGGGGAGAGGCCGGTCAAGAGGTGCTCGAAAGAGAGCCACAAGACCGACTCGTTGACGACAAAGCCCAGCACTCCGACGACACAGAACTTGAGAAATCGGCGCCGCTCGGGTGTCAGGTGTTGCGTGATGTCGATCATCGGGAATCCAGTCGCCTCAGGGGTGAAACGGGCGCCGCTGAAGCGCCCCTACCCGAGGCAAGGTTTATAGTCGACAGGGGCGACAATTAGCAATCCCAGGGATTCGCGGACGGATTCACGCCCATCTGCGGCGTCACCTGCGAATTAGTGCTCGTCGTGGGCGCTGCGTTGGGCTGCGCCTAAGAACGGCTTGTTTCCTTGCACTTGCACCTGCCTCCACACGCTCGGTCCTCAGAACGAACCGACGATTATGGATTTGACAGCCCCTGGTTGACAGTGGCAAAAGGGTTCTTTACCCTGTAATGGCGAACTTTCTCGCTCGTGCGGGTGGCCGTGGAGCGTCGCTGCGGTAGGGAAAAAGCACCTTTTGGGGGAATCAACAGATGAAGCGCCGACAAGTCCTAAATCGTATTTACGGTTTTGTAACCTCCGGGGTGAGCTTGGGGATTGTCTTGGCTTTGCTTGCCCTACCGGTCAGCTGCGACAGCAGCGACGACCCCGCGCCGTTCGTGCCGCCCTCGGAGGATGTGGTCGAAGATCCCATCTGGGATATCGCCCCCCCTCCGGAAGACGTCCGGGATGAAGACATGTCCAAACCCGGACCGTCCGACGTGGAGCCGTCCCCCGACATCGATCCGACCCCCGACCCTGACGCCGGCCCGGCTCCCGGTCTCCCCGGCGATCCGTTCACCGAGTGCACCGATCACAACCAGTGCATCAGCGGCTGGTGCGTCGAGTCGCGTGAAGGCCGTCAGTGCAGCAAGTTCTGCACGGGCGGCGACTGCCCCGACGGATGGTCGTGCCAGCTCGTCCAGAGTGGTGGCCGCGACCCGTACTCCATCTGTGTTCCGCTTCATCCCCGCCTCTGCCAACCCTGCCGCACCAACAACGACTGCGCCACCGCGCTGACCGGCGACGGCGCCCTCTGTATTCCGCACGGCCCCGGCGGCAATTTCTGCGGTGGCTACTGCAACACCGACCAAGAGTGTCCCGGTGGATTCATCTGCGACGAAGTGGAGACGCTCACCGGCTCACGCGTCCTGCAGTGCATCCCCGACGATGGCGCGGAGTGTGATTGCACCACGAAGTTCGTCGAGGCCGGGTTCGAGACCGATTGCTATATCACGAACGACCACGGCACCTGCACCGGGGTGCGTTATTGCACCCATCAAGGGCTGTCCGAGTGTGTCGATCAAAACGGCGCCCCCATCCTCCCGCCGTCGCGCGAGGTGTGCGACGGAACCGACAACAACTGTGACGGCATAATCGACAACGTCGATCAAGAGGCCTGCCAGGTGACCAATGTCTGGGGGACATGCTACGGAACCGCCACCTGCGTCGACGGGCAGATGCGTTGCGACGCGCGCACCCCCGAGCAGGAGAGATGCGACGGCATCGACAACAACTGCAACGGCCAGACCGACGAAGGATTCCGGCTCAGCGCGGCCGGGATCCCCTATTGCCACGATCCCGACTGGGACGGCGACGGAATATTGAACGAGGACGACAACTGTCCGTGGGTTTACAACCCCGATCAGGCCGACCTCGATCGCGACGGGGTGGGCGACGCCTGCGACCCCGACATCGACGGCGACGGCTGGCTCAACGAAGACGACTGCAAACCCTACGACCCGCTAATTCATCCCGGCGCGGTCGAGCTTTGTGACGGACAGGACAACAACTGTAGCGGTATCACCGACGAAGGCTACGAGTACATTGCCTACAACGGCGCGGTATTGCAGCTGGGCGACCCCTGCGGGACCGGGATTTGCGAGGGCGGCGAGGTGGTCTGTGCCGCCGACAAGCTCTCGGCGATTTGCAGCACCGGCTACCTGGCCGAACCCAAGCCGATCTGCAACGGTCTCGACGTCACATGCAACGGCATCACCGACGAGGGCTTCCCCGATACCGACGGCGACGGGGTCGCCGACTGCGTCGATCCCGACATCTCCGGCGACGGGATCCCGAACGAGATCGACAACTGCCCCTATCACTACAACCCCGATCAGGCCGACCTCGACGGCGACGGGGTGGGCGACGCCTGCGACCCTGACATCGACGGCGACGGGTGGCCCAACGAGCTTGACTGCGATCCGTACGATCCTCTGGTCTACCCCGGCGCTCCCGAGCGCTGCGACGGCAAGGACAACAACTGCAACGGGATCACCGACGAGGAGGGCGCGCTCGGCTGCGTCGAGTACTACCGCGACCAGGACGGCGACGGCTGGGGGGTCACGGGCGACATTCGCTGCTTGTGCGAGCCGACCTACCCGTACACCGCCACCAAGGGCGGCGACTGCGACGACATGAACGCAGCCGTCAACCCGGGCCAGGTGCCGGTCTGCGGCGATGGGCTCGACAACAACTGTAGCGGCACCCAAAACGACGAGAACTCCGTTGGATGCAAATTCTACTTCACCGACGCCGACGGCGACGGCTACGGGACCCACCCGGGGCGCTGCCTGTGCGAGCCTTCGGGGGTCTTCCGCTCCCTCAACGCGCTCGACTGCGACGACGGCGCCGACTACATCCACCCGGGCCGGACACCCGACTGCAACACTCCCTGGGACGACAACTGCAGCGGATCCACCAACGATCACAACTCGCTGGGCTGCAAGAACTTCTACTACGACTTCGACGGCGACGGATACGGCACCGACGACTTCCTCTGCCTCTGCCGCCCCGAAGGGTACTATCGCGCCGATGTGGCCGGCGACTGTGACGACAACAACCGCAACATCCACCCCGGGATGCCCTCGATCTGTAACGACGGCATCGACAACAACTGCTCGGGACACATGAACGACGAGGGCGGGGTCGGCTGCCAGATGTACTTCTACGACTTCGACGGTGACGGCTACGGCGACGTCAACCGCGATCCTCGCTGCCTGTGTGGGCCCGAGGGCTTCTGGACCGCCACGCAGGGCGGCGACTGCAACGATCAAAACCCGGAGATAAACCCGGGCATGCCCGAGATCTGCGACGGGCGCGACAACAACTGCAGTGGTCTCATCGACGCCCAGGAGCGGCCCCACTCCGAGCTGTGCCCGCCGCAAGACGGCGCTCTCTACCGCTGCATCCAGGGCGAGTGCGTGATGGACGACTGCGAGCCCGGCTGGGCCAACATGGACGGCGATTCGGCGACCGGCTGCGAGTGTGAGCTGGACCAATACACGGCCGCGAACCAGGGCAACTTCTGTCTGAGCGCCGTCGACCTCGGGACCATCGACGACGCGGGCAACACCCCCATCACCCGCTCGGGCAACATCGCACCCATCGGCGACGCCGACTGGTTCCGGTTCCACGCCAAGGACAATCCGCAGCCGAACTGCAACCGGTTCAAGACGGTCGTCAAGTTCACCTCCAACCCCAATAACGAGTTCGTCCTGGACGTCTTCCGCGGCGGCTGCGCCGGCGCCAACGAGATTTTCTCGAGCTGCGAGGATATCTTCTCGTGGTCGGTCAACTTCCACCGCGCGGTGACGATCCCCGGCGCGGTGGGCGGCGAGTGCGGCTGCCGCTTCTGGGACGGCGTGGGGAACAAGCCGACGACCGCCAACCACCACCTGTGCTCCGACAACTCGGCCACGTTCTACATTCGAGTGCGGCGGCGAGACGGTGCCACCCCCAC
>PWKZ01000209.1 GCA_003559575.1 Bradymonadales bacterium
GAGTTGGTCGACCCGCAGCGCCTGGGTGCTCATGTCGAACACCACCCCGCTCGCGGAAACCCGCTCGTCGAAATCGGCCGTGCAGGCCGCCAGCACCAGAGCGGCGGCGCAAATGAAGAGTCCGATGCGATCCCTCGTGTCTGCCACAGCCATGCGCTTCGTCTCGCCCTCCCTCTCAATCACTGACCGCCGGGTGGCGTCGGCTGATGCATCAGCGGTCACTGGACGCGAGCAATTGTGCTGAAGTCCCCAATGGTGCAACCCTATCTCATAGCGCGGTTGGGAATGCAAGCAAAAAAAATAGCCCTCGAGAGACGACTAAAGGTTCCTTTGGACGAACTTGCGAAAGCCGCCGGCGTTACCCCCGTCATCGACCGAATTGATCTCGAGTTCGATTATGCTCCCCGCGCTGCCGCTCCCGGAGACCACCTTCTCTGCGGCGGCGACCCTACAGGTGAGCAGCGCCAGCAGACACACGGGGCTCTCGGGCGCCGAGGTGGGGAACCTCACCATCACCCGCGCTCCCGACGGGGGGGGCATGGCGCGGCTGATTAGCCGCAGCGAGCTCATCCCCACGTGGGTCACCACCCCGGACTGGTAGGTGTTGCCCACCGAGAAGGTCACGGGCAGCTTCACCAGCGCGCACTCTGCGCCCGGGTCGCCGCGCTGCGGCTGAGCCCCACTCCGCGCGGCGCCCTCCCCTTCGGTGGGTTGCGCGCCCGCTCCCGCCGGAGGAGGGGCGGCAGGCGCGGGGCCGGCGGCGGGTTCGGGCCGCGGCGGCGCTTGAGCTTTTCCGCCTTGCGGCTCCCCTGTCTCGTCGCCCGCCTCACGCCCCCCAGCGGCGACGCCAGGCGCGGCCCTCGCCGCTGGAGCATCCGGGGACTCGGCGCCTCCCGCCGCGGATCCGGTGGGCCGCTCCTCTCGGGAGTCGGCGGTCGCCTGGAGTTTGACCGGAGGGAGATCGCGGATGAGGAGGAAGGTCTGGCGAGTCGGGTGACGATAGCTGCGCTCCCCCGACTCCATGGGTTGCCGGAGCTCGCAGGAGCGCTCTTCAAAGTTGTAGATCACCTCGCCGTCGGCTTGCGCCCCATGCGCACGCGCGAACGCGGCGACATCAATCCTGAAACCCATCGTGTCCAGGAGAAACCCCTGCAACCCGAAAGCCCCGCGGTTGCAGTAGGCCCGCTTCCAGCGGGCTCCCACGCCCACTCTCGCAGTCTCATCCACAGCGCCGCGGTAGCCGGGCTCGCCGGTGCGCACCACCTCGACCACGAAGCGCACCCGGAGCCCGGCCGTCCTCGTCGAATAGTGCTCCAGCACGAACACCGAACCGGGCGGGGGCGCCACCGGTGTCTCGATGAATCCCCCGGTGGGGCTCACGTTCAGGAGGCACGCCTCCCGGTGCTGGCCGCGGTACAAAAAAGTAAACTTGGCGTCGCAATCCTTGCGCCGCCCCTCACGCCGCTCGGCTGTTTCCAAGGAGATCACCTTTCTATTTTTTCCCCACGCTCTCGGTGCATCGAGGCGCAGTCGCGGTGGCAGACACCAATTCCGTCGCTAACGGTCCGGGTTTTACCCGATCACGATTGACTACGTCAACTCCATGCCATAATCGTCGGTTCGTTCTGAGGAGACCCGCCTCACTCCCCTCGGTCCACGGACGCGGTGGAGGATTGAGTCTGCCTGCGCCGGTGGTCGCGAAAAAAATTGCCCAAGCCCCTCATTTTTCGCTTGCATTTCATTTTACGCTGTGCCACGGTCCCCCCAAAGGAAGCAGGACGGATCGAAAAAGGCAACCACCGGCGCAACAAAAGGTGCGCGTTCGATCCACTCAGACAAGATGTCCACGATTCGTTCGAGGGCCGTTGGTCAAGCGAGTGAATGGCGTGGGCGCAACCGGGTGTTCCGGTGTACTCGCGTCTTTCGAGAACGGCGATAGAGAAAAGGATGGAGCACATGAGAAACGCAAGAAAGTTTTTCCTCGTCGGGGTGATGGCCGTCGCTTTGCTGGCACAGGTCGCCTGCGCCGCCGATACCGGCGAGAGCGTGTTCGGCGACGGTGTCGCGCTCGACCGAATGACACAGCCCTTGCTGGCGGACGAGATCGTCGCCGCCTACGGCATCTACGGCGAGCACTGCTTCGCCCGCAACCAGGGCGATTGGCACGTCGCGATCGGCACTCCGCCGGCAGGAGTGGAGCTAGAGCACGATCCGCTGACGGTAGTGCTCAACAACGCCGCCTGCAACCTGACTCTGACGCACATCGCCGTCCATCACCGCCAAGAGAACATTTTGACCAAAATCGCAGCGGATACGCCAATTCCGCTGTCGGGCAACTGGGGGGGCATCGCCTATTTCGAGAACGTTAGCGCCAACAACGAATATCAGTTCTACGCCAACGCCAAACTGCAACCGGCGAACTTCAGCACCGACTTCGACCTCGAGATCCTCTACTCCGACGATCCCGCCATCGCCGATGCGGCCGCAGTCCACGCCGACAAGTTTGCGGTGGTGGAGGGGACCCACAAGGCCGAGAAAATCCCCGCGCCGGGCTATTCGCTCGAGATCGACGACATCAACCTCTATATCGAAACCGACTTCGACCACGAGATCGTACTCGTCACCGGCACGGTCGACCTGACTCTGCCGGCCGCGCAGCCGGCAGGGCAGAACTACGTCGTGCACCCCGCGACACTCGTGGGCGCCACCTACCAGCAGATCAGGACCGCGTTCAACGCCGGCATCTCGACGGAGCTGCCGAGCCTAGAGGGCGGGTACTACAAGATCCCGGCGGCCGCTTTTATCACGGCCGGGTTGATCGACGAGACATTGGTCGACGTGGCCCCTCTCGTCGAATACACCATCATCATCCGCAACCGCGATAACGCGAGCGGTGTGGCCTCTTATCAAACCTTCACGATCTCGTTCCTGAGGGTCGAAGGCTGGGACGACTAGTCCGCCAA
>PWKZ01000294.1 GCA_003559575.1 Bradymonadales bacterium
AATTATTGACAAAACAATCAGACAGGGGTCCAGAAAATGACTCCGCCGGGTGCGACGCCTGAGACACCATAACACGCTAAAATAATAGCAGCTTGGACTGAACACAGGAAACTTGTATGCTCTCGCTTGGGCGATGTTTGAGCCCCCTTCGCGATAGACTGGGAGAAGCCATGATTGTTACCACACCTCGAATCATTCGGATCTCGTCCCTGCTACTCGCGCTCGCGCTGTTCACAGCCGGCGCCTGCAAACGGCGCGAAGCCCAACCAAACGAAGACGAAAAGCGTGCTGTGGCCGTTGCCGAACCGGTGGAGGCCGCACCACCAATCGATCCTCCCGGCGCCTCGCCCGAAGAGCAGATAGTCACTTGGCTCCAGGCAAACGCAGAAGCGCTCGACGACCATCGCCTGGACTCCGTCGCCGCCAAGGCTGCCGAGCGGCGGATCGTCCTACTAGGCGAATCGACACACGGCACCCGCGAATATTATGAGCTTCGAGCCGAGCTCTCCAAACGACTCTTGACCGATCACGGCTTCCGCTTCGTCGCGGTCGAGGGCGACTGGGACGCAATCTCCCGGCTCAACCGCCGGGCGCAAGGTGACGACGAGCGCAACTCGCGGGAGATCATGGCGAGCTTTGAGCGCTGGCCCCGCTGGATGTGGGCTAACGAAGAGATGGTCGAGTTTGTTGAGTGGATGCGCGAGTTCAATGCTCACCGTGAGCCGAAAAAGCGGGTGCACCTCTATGGCGCCGACATCTATGGGGCGGCCGACTCCGCAGCGCGCGTCAGCGAATTTCTCGAGCGCGACCACGCCGAGACCTGGCCCTGCCTCGCCGACTGGCTCGACGATCGCCCGGGCTATATGCGAGCCTTCGCCCGCGGCGAGATCGACTGCCGCGACGAGGCGGCGGAGCGGGCCGCCGAGCTGGCCGCGCGCCTGGAGGCCGCCGGCGGAGACGACCACGCCATCATGAACGCCTGGATGAACGCCCGAGTGGTGGAGGCCGCCGAACGCAACTTCCGCGCCGCAACGACCCGCGGCCCCGGCAACTGGAACACCAGAGCCACTTTCTTCGCCGACGTTGTGGCGGCGATGCTTGAGTACCACGGCGAAGAGAGTAAAGCAGTCTTTTGGGCCCACAACACGCACATCGGTGACTCTGCCGCCACCCCAATGGCTGGACGCGGTCAAGTGAACATCGGACACAGAATACGTGCCGACTTCGGCGCCGAAGCGGTCTTTGGGATCGGCTTTGGCACCTACGAGGGCGATGTACTCGCCGGATCACGCTGGGGCGGCCCAATGGAGTTCATGCGCCTGCCACCCTCGCCGGCCGGCACCTGGGAGGCGCTAATGAACGAGGTCGAGCACGACCGTTTCCACATTTTGCTTGACCACGAAGAAACTCCGGCGGTGGTCAACGAGACCCGCGGACACCGTGCCGTCGGCGTTGTCTACGATCCGCAGAACGAGCAGGGAAACTATGTGCCGTCGCGGCTGCGGGAGCGATACAACGCCTTCATCTTCGTGCGCACCACCAAAGCCTTGCGCCCAATCGATTAGGGGTCCCGTGAACACGCACCTCGATTGCCTCCCCTGCCTCCTGCGCCAGAGTCTCGAAGCGGCCCGCGCAGTCACGCCGGACGCCGCTGTCCATGAACAGATCGTCAGAGATGTGCTGTCCATGACGGCCACGATTGACTTCACTCATCCGCCCCCCTTTGTGGCGCGGAACATCCATCGCCGCCTGCGCGAGATCACGGGCGTCAAGGACCCCTACCAGGAGGCCAAGAGTCGATTTAACCGCCTCGCAATGGAGGCGCTCCCCGCGCTAGCCGACATTACCCGGCGGGCCGACGACCGCCTTCTGGCGGCGGCACGATGCGCTGTCGCCGCCAACGCAATCGACATGGGAGTGACCGACGCAATCACCGACGACGACGTCCGGAAGGCTTTGAGCGGTCTCCCCGGGCAACAGGTTTACGGCGACTGGGAGTGTTTTTTGAAGGCGGCGGCCCATGCCGAGGACATCCTTTATCTCGCCGACAACGCCGGTGAGATAGCGGTGGACCGTCTCGTCGTGGAGGCGCTCGACCCAAACCGAGTGACTGTCGTGGTCCGTGGGGCGCCAATCCTCAACGACGCCACGATGAGCGATGCCTGCGAGGTGGGGATGAACGATCTCGCGAGGGTGTTAGACAACGGCTCCGACGTGCCCGGGACCATTCTCGATGAATGCAGCGACGGGTTCCGGCGGCGCTTCGAGAGCGCCGATCTGATCATCGCAAAGGGGCAAGGCAACTTCGAGACGCTCAGCGACACAGGCAGGGAGATCGCCTTCTGGTTCAAGGTCAAGTGCCCAACCGTGTCCCGCCATGTCGGGCTGCCGGTTGGAACCCACGTGCTGCTCCCTCCGGCGGCCCGGGGAGAGTTCCGCCCTTAACCTGGGGACTCATCACTTCTCCGTCGATTCATCTCCGCAGCAGCGGATCCCCATACAGCTACAGTCGTGGGTGGCGAGCTCTCCGACGCGCGCCAAGGTGCGCAGGCTGCCCCTAGACCGCCAAAACAGCAGCCGCGCCGGACACAACCCAGCGAACCATCTAACGGGGTGGCCATCTAACGGGGTGGCCATCTAACGGGGTGGCTGGCACCTTATGGGGGCACCTTATGGGGGGGCAGAGGGGCCACTGAGTTGCAGCAATTACAAGCATCTAACGGGGTGGCACCTAACGGGGTGGCTGGCACCTTATGGGGGGCACCTTATGGGGGGGCAGAGGGGCCACTGAGTTGCAGCAATTACAAGCACCCATCTAACGGGGTGGCACCTAACGGGGTGGCTGGCACCTTATGGGGTGTCTTGCCACGAGTTTCAAGTAGAAACTGAAGCGTCGATTTCGGTTGGGCATCGAGGCGGCTCATGAAGCCTCCTGCAGCC
>PWKZ01000302.1 GCA_003559575.1 Bradymonadales bacterium
CAGGGATTCTTACAATAGAAACTCGATGTTCAGATTCACTATGTCGAGGGCGCCCGCATAACTGCCGTTGGCGCTCGGCTGCTGCACGCTGCCCCTAACACTCTTCGATAAGAAAAACACTCGATTGTAGCCCACAGTGAGCCGCAGATGCTTCCAGGGATCAATGACGGCGCCAATGCTGAACCCGATCTTGTCGAGATCGAACAACGCCCCCTCCAGCGTCCGCCCCGGAGCTGGCCCCTGATCGTAACCGATGCCAACGTATGGCGTGACCCACCCGAACAACCGATACCTCGCCCCACCGCGCACAATCACGGTGTCTCTCCAGTCGCGCGGGATCTCCGAGCGCGCGTCCAGACCCGGCCCGAGCGCGTCCCGTACGGAGAGCACCTGCCGGTCGAAAAGAGACCAGTGGACCCAACTAACACCAAATCGCAGGCCGAGCCGCTCGACGGGGAAATACTCGACCCCGAGATGCACGGAGTCAGGAAACGTCTGAGAGATACCTGCCGACTGACGTTCCTCGAGCCCCGTGGCATCCGCCTGCCGAAGCGTCCCTCGCGCGTCCACTTCAATGCGGCTCAGGTAGGAGATGCCGATGAGGAGTTGCGCTACGGGCGCAAAAAACACACCGAACGAATAGGCGACCCCGTGATGGCCGGTGTCGAGCCAGGCGCGCCCTTCCCCGCTCGGATCGTCGCCGTACGCCACGGAGACCCTGTTTGTCTCGGGGTCGAGCCCCATCGTAATGCTCGTGGCCCTCAGCGTCTCGATGGTCGTGCGCACATAGCTCACGGATCCGCCGAGCGAGAGGTTCCACGGGAGCCGCACCCCCACGGCGCCGGTGACATACCATGAGACGAGGTCCCCGTTTATCGTGTGCCATCGCTGCGGGCCCTCGGGATCTTCCCATGACGTGCGCATGCCGAACAGCGGGTAGGCGGCGAGACCAAATGACACGCAATCCAGTCCGAAATCACTCTTGGCGCCAATGAAAGGCAAGAACGCCACGTTGTCGAGCCGCGCGGCGCCCACATTGGACGGATGGTCTGTCTGTGGCTCGGCACGCTCGTAGTCGACACGCCGGAAGTACAGAGACCCCTCAAGCACGACGCTGGTCCCGGGCTCAAAGGCCATCGCGGCGGGATTCCAAAACACCGACACAGCTCCAAGCGACGTGGGATAAGCCAGATCACCGCCAAATTTGGACATGAGGAACCCGGCCGCGCGGGCCGGAACTGCGACGGCACACAAGTACAGTAGCAGCAACACCGGAGTTGACCATCTCATGGCGGACATACAGGCGGCCCCAACAAAGCGACGCCCTCGCGATAGGCGGCGAACGGACCTTGCTGCGGGGCGGGGAGCGAAATGGGCTCCAGCAAGTCGAACTCGATCATGCCGCAAAACCAGTCGTCGTTCTGGTCTTCGACGTGCAGCGCCACGCGCGCAACCCCGCCATTGGGCAACACCGATTCCTGGCCGGGCGGAATCGTGAGCCGCTCGACTATTAATACAAGCGGACAGTCTGCGTGAAACGCCGTCTCCGTGAGAGTGCCGAGCACGAGGCCCGGATCGTCGGCCGCGACGGCGCGGCCCCGCAGCATCGATTCATCGGAAAGCGAAAGCTCCAGCAGTGTATCCGGGCTGGGTTCCGGCTTGAGGTCGAAGGTGAACACGAGAACGAAGGCGCCCGCCAATGACTCACCGTCCCAGGCGAAAGCGCCGCCACAGCCGGCGTTCGCAGCCGCACCATCGACCCTTGCATCCGAGGCGGCCTGCCCCGCCCGCGCCACGAAATCGTCATACCTGTCGCCGGGTGTCGGATAACAACCCACCACACCGCCCAAGACCGGCACCGAGAGCGCGATGAGCGTTAAAAAGACGGGCGCTTGCATGCGGTCCTCCGCAGGACACGCGTGGTTAAAATTGTCGCCAAGTCCCGATCAGTATCCACATAACGAAGAGTTATGCAACCTGTCCGGGGACGCGGGCCTCAGCTCCCGGGTGGGTTGGCGAGGCATTCGGCGAGCTCGGGGGTAGCGTCGAACGCGCAGCGCCCTTCATAACAACCGCAAGTGGTGATGGATTCTTGGTAACAAGCGTAGTGCGGCCACCACTCGCAGGTGGTGGCGATCATCTCCGGCGCACAGATCTGGCCCGAACACCCCGTCCGCATGCAGTCTTCGTGTCTCCGGCAATCCCAGAAAGGTCGCTGAACACAGCGCTCCTCCTCGCACAGTATGATGAGGTGCCCCCCGATGCCCTCGCAAAAATCGGGGCACTGCCCGTCTTCGTCGATGAAGGCGCGATTTCCGAGCGCACACTCGCCGGTCTCGCGGTCCACCCCGCAGGCACAGTCCTGATCGCTCCGGCAGGCGAAGTAGTCTGGGTGCTCCGCACAGCGACACACTTCGCAACCATCCTCGTCGATCTCAAAGCCCCACTCGCAGTAGAGCGTGCAGACCACCGGAGGGCATTCCGGCTCGACGGGCACCGGCACGCATGACCCCCCGGTGTGTCCCGACAGCACCATGACCGCAAACAAAAGCGGCACAACCGCCGAAAACCATCCCTTCTCCATGTCCCCCTCCTACAATCCAAAAGTGGGACGCAACTCCCCCATGAGATTCAGCTTACCTGGCCGGAAGTCCACATTCAATGGACACCACCATAATCGTCGGTTCGTTCTGAGGAGCGAGCGCGTGGAGGCGCGTGCAGGCGCAAGGAAGCAAACCGTTCTTAGACGCAGTCCAACGCAGCGCCTATATCGAGCACTAATTCGTCCGCAGGTGACGCCGCAGATGTGCCCTCAATCCTCCACCCTTTTCCGGGATTCGGGAAGCGATTCGGGCACAATTGCGGCGTCACCTTCACCAAATCGATGCTCGACGTAGCGCTGCTACGACTGCGCTCGATCTGGCTTGTTTCCTTGCAC
>PWKZ01000223.1 GCA_003559575.1 Bradymonadales bacterium
CCGCCTTCGCCGCGTTTTGTCAACGGCTGCGCTCGGTGGGGTTGGGATGATCCGCTCCAAACGGGGCGCCTATTTCTTGAAAAGCGCGACGGGCTGTGGTTTATCATGGGTACCCGTTAGGGGACTCGAGGGCGCGTTGGGTGCGGCTCTGGTTTAAGGCCTTGGGTGAGCCGCGCACAGCGTCCACGCATCCTGTCCCCAGAGCCATTGGAGAGAGACGATGACCAAATTTCTGGTTCGAGTGGTGCTGGCCATGAGCCTGATGGCCTTTGTTCTGGGTTGCGACGACGATCCCAAGTCGCAGTGCGAAACGATTCAACAATGTCCCGACTGTACCGTGGAGCTTTGCGCGTCCGAGAGCGGGCAATGTTGGTTCAGGGCCGGCGGGAAGAAATTTGGAAATTTCAGCTGTTTCGACACTGATGCTTCCATGAACGCGAGCATGGAAGCAATGGCCCACTGCGGCTGCAGTTGAGCTGGTGCCCTCGCCCCCGTCCCTGCACTTGCACCCGCCTCACTCCCCTCGGTCCACGGACGCGGTGGATGATTGAGGACGCGCTCTCTTCTAGACTTCGAGTTCCGAAAAGAAGTAAGATTCACCTCGCGGCTACCGCTGGTTGCGGCGACGCTCCGGGTGGTGTGTCTCGAGGATGGAGGTTGGCGTGGAGTGCCGGGAAAAGAAGAACCGCCGGAAGTTTCTCAAGACCATGTGGGGCGGGGCGGTGGTGTTTGCCGGGGGGATGCTTGGCTTTCCCTTCGGGGCCTGCGCTCCCGATGGCAGCAAACCCACGGCCAAGGATGTCCTGGAGCTCGATCTGGACACTCTGCCGGAGATGACCCCCGAGGAGATCCGCGACTTCCAGCGCGACGCCGATCAGGCCACCCGCGACTATCTGGCGCAAGAAAAGGATCAGGGGCGTCAGGACGACGCCATCCCGGGCGATTCGCATGAGCCGGACGTCGGCGGGGATGACGCCGCGTCGAGGCGTCCTCGAGTACCGCCGGGGCAGAATGTCCTCGAGACCCTGATCGTGTTCGGCCGCAATCCCAACCCGCGGAGTATCGCTGATTGGCGATTGTATGTCCGCTGCGAGGTGGCGGAAGAGGTGGACATCGGCTGGGGAGACTTCATGGCGCTGCCGCGTGTCACTCGCACGGTCGATGTCCACTGCGTGACGGGCTGGTCGGTGTTGGATGTGCCGTTTGAGGGAGTGCTGGTGAGCGATCTGCTGGCTCTCGCGCGCCCCTCCTCCAATGCGCGGTTCGTGGTCTTCGATTGCGAGCAGGGGTACACGACCAACGCCCCGCTGGCAGAGGCGATGAAGGATAACGTCCTGGTCGCGAGCGCGATGTTCGGTGAGGCGCTCTCGCCCCAGCACGGAGCGCCGGCGCGCGGAGTAGTGCCCGACCTCTACTTTTACAAGAGCGGCAAGTGGATCAAGGGGTTGCGGGTCTTGTCGGAGGACGAGCCCGGCTACTGGGAGACCCGTGGCTACTCGAACACGGCCGATCCCTGGAAAGAGGAGCGCTACTCCTAAAGTTCGTCGCAGTCCATCGGATCATTCACGACGCAGACGTCCGTCAACGGCTCCCCGGCCAGTCGCGCGCGCACCCACTCCAGCTGATAGTTGAAGCTCGGCAAGATTCCGCTGACGTGGTCGGCACCGGCGCACTCGAGATACTCGAGCCGGTAGCCCAGATCGCACAGGCGCACGGTATCGGCACGCTGGATCGGGGTGTTCACGAGGTCGTCGAGTTCGCCGTATTGAACCAGGAACGGGGTGTCGGAGGAGTGCGGCACGGAGGAGGTGGCGACACTGTTTTCGGCCAGATAGCAGCCCCAAGGCTGCAGGTCATCCCAGTCTCCGGCCGCCGCGGTGGAAAAGAACGGCTCGATGAAGATGTCCTCAATCACGGGATCGGGAAAGCCTGCCTCGCGGAATGCGTTGCGGGCGGCCCGGAAAATGTTGCACTGGCGTGTGATGAGATCGACGGCTTCGCTCGCGATGAACGCAGGCTCTTCGTCGGTGAAGATCTCGGCGAGATCGCCCACCTCTCCATACCAGGCGTGCATGGCGGTCAAGGCCGCGACGAACGCGTGGGTCGCGCCGCCATAGTTATTCATGGCGTAGGTCGCCTGAGAGACGAGATCGGTGGCCGGCACCGCTGCCACCGCGCCGACGATCTCAAACTCCGGCGCGTAATGAGGCGCGTAGCGATCAACGAAGAAGGCCGCGTGGGCCCCTTGCGAGCCGCCCCAGAGGATTATGCGCGACAGATCGGGCTCGGGGAGCGTGGGATCATTTTGCGCGGCCAAAACGGCGGCGCGCAGCGCGTCCAGGGAGGAGATCGCGGTGGGTTCCCCCACCAGGTAAGAGTGGATCGCTCCTAGCGGCGAGGGCTCGCCGAAGCCGCGCATCCCCATGAAGTCGGGCGCGACCGCGATGAACCCCAGCGCGGGCAGTAGTGTCGTCGGGAGTTCGGCCTCTTGCGGATGGGCCGAGGGCGCGCAAGCGTCGCTGGCGCCTGTCGTCCCGTGCAGCCAGAGGACCACGGGCAGGGGGCCATCAGGGAGATCGCCCACGGGGAAGCCGACCATGGTGGTGGCCTCGGTCGTTACACCACGGTCCTGGGTGGTATAGCGGAGCGCGAAGTTGCGTGCGCCGTATTCGGCCGTGACACGATCATAACCGGCGGCTCGCACGAGCTCATCGATCAGGTTGGCCGGGACTTCCTCCATGACTGACAAGAACAGTCGGGGGTCAAACGAGACCACCTGGCCGACTTCATTCGACGCAAGGAGCGTGTGGGGTTCGGAGCCGCAGACGGTGGGGTCGAGTGTCGGGACAAACGGCTCCTGCGTGTCCTCCTGCGTGTCCTCCTGCGTGTC
>PWKZ01000121.1 GCA_003559575.1 Bradymonadales bacterium
CGGGTCGCCCGGATCGGACGGGTCGCCCGGATCGGACGGGTCGCCCGGATCGGACGGGTCGCCCGGATCGGACGGGTCGGACGGATCGGACGGGTCGGACGGGTCGGACGGATCGGACGGGTCGCCCGGATCGGGCGGTGGGGGGAACTCCCTGAAACAGTAGCCGTGGTATGAGTCCTCGCCGAAGGGTTGGCACACCTCGGGGGACAGGCAGCCGAGCCCCGTGTCACTGCGGCAGTGCCGGTAGCAGGTGGGCGTCATCTCCCCATGCGCGGCGCACACCGTGTCCCATTCACACTCCTTGGTGATGGGCTCGCAGGGCGCACCCAGTCCCGGGCCGTTGTTGGCCGGACGACAGATACCGCCCACGTGCCCGCGCCAACTCATCTCACCCCACCCGCAGACCCCGCCGGGCGGGCAGCCATGCCCGCCAAAAGGGTTGCACTCGGTGTAACAGCGGCCGGTGGATGCCCCTTCGTGCTCGAAAAAACAAAGGTCGCCCTCGGGGCACGAGGAAGTCCGCACGCATGGGTCGCCGGTCTCGATTCTAATGGTCGAGCAGTAGCCGACTGCAAGGCAACGCGCCCCGAGAGGGCAGAGCGTGTCATCCCCGTCGCAGACTATGGTGCAGTAGCGCGCCCCACTGGTTCCGGCACAATAGGCGCTCTCGCAGTCATTGTGAGCTTCGCACGCGCCACCAAACTCTTGCGGGCCGCGTGGGATGCAGACGCCAGAGGGGCAAAGCGCCTCGGGAGGGCAGTCGTCATCAATCTCGCAAGGCTCGGTGCAGATCTGGTTGCGCGGTCTCAGCGTGGTGCACTGCATGCTGGCACACTCGAAATCATTAGTGCATGAGTCGCCGAGTTGAAGTCTCCCGCCGCGCATGCAGAGGCCGCTTTGACACCGGAAATCGTCGGGGCAGTCCGACTCCGACGAGCAGCTTCGCGTACAGTAGGCGTCGCCCTGATAAGGCAGGCAAACCAGCCCCGGCTCACAGACCTCATAGCCGTAGCAGTATCCGCCGATGCCCACGTTCCGACCGGCGTCGTGGCAATAACCGCTCTCCGGCACGCACTGAAAAATCTCGGACTCCGCATGCACCTCTGCGTAGCAATAGTAACCCTCCGGGCAATCCGCCCCGGTCGTGCAAGTGTCCCCGCAGAAGCGGTCGGGCTCGTTGTAGTAGAGGAGGCAGGTCCCGTTGCGACAGTGGGAGTCGTCAGAACACGAGTCGCACACAAGCCCTTCGGTGAAGGGAGTGCGCGGGTAGAGGTAGCGGGCGCCCCGCTCGTCGTCAGCCGCCAGAGTACGCATTGAGGTGTTGCCGGTGGAGGCGAAGAACATTGTCGCCGTGATGTCACGGGTGTGGTCGAGGCCGATTATGTGCCCGATCTCATGCGCCGCCACTCCCTGGATGTCGGAACTCGACCCGGCGTTGGCCTGACTCGCGCTGGTGGTCCAACTGCTGTTGACGGCGTTGAAGACCACCTCGCCCCAAACGATCCTCGCCGGATCGCTGTTGTCCTGGACAGTGTACGCGTATGCCGCCGCATCCTCGAGAGAGGGCTCCACGCGTTCCTCCTCAAAACGGACAAAAACTCCGCTCCGAGGGTTTTGGTTGCGCATGCCGCCGTAGGTGAAGCTCAGCTCCGCGCCGTCCACGGAGGCCCACGCCCCAAAAGCCGCGTCAATGGCGCTCTCGAGCGCTTCGTCGCTCACACGACTGTAGCCGACGCTCGAAATGTAGTATGTCACAGGTCCACTGGGCCATCGGATCTCGTAATAGTTGCCGCGCCAATCTCTTCGTTTGAGTGTCACGAACGCCGCGGCGTCGGCGCTCCAGACAAACAGCAAGAGAAACGCGGTGAGCCCGGCCGAGATGCGCGCCCGTGAGAACGGGCGGTCGTCGCGAATGGGGTCTCCGGGCTTCTTCGAGATCTTCGAGATTTCCAAGATCTTCTCCTGGGGGCGCGAGTGCGCCACTTAGACGAGAGTGACGGGGCTACTCCTCGGTCCTCGGACGGAGTGGAGGATTGAGGTCGTTCGATTCGGCTCCGTGGGCGAGATAGGCTCGAATCTGTGCCAGGAACTCACCAAGCTCCCGGGCACCTTCGCCGAGGGCCGCCGGGGACGCACACGGCGGCGTGTGCGCTGATCGCTCAGTAAACGGCGCGCGCGTCACCCAGGCCGTTTCTTCCGTCGCGGGCTTGTCGCGCTCAGGTGAGGGGCGGCGCACGCCGAATCGCCCCTGGTGCATCCCGACGAGATAGTGATAGCGATCATCGGCGCGCAAGAACAAGACGACCTCTTCGCCCGTCGACAAGACAGCGCTCCCCGGGACCGTCATGGTCAGCCCCTCGGCGCTGCCGCCCAACTGCTGGACCGTGATGATCTCGGCCTCGGAGTCCCCTTTCAGACGCTCGAGGACCTTGACCGTGGTGTAGCTGTAGATGCGCCCCCGCTCCTCGTCGAAGCGCGCCTCGGTGGCCTCAATGCGCCCACGGACGATGACGTGCGCCTCGGTGCTCAACCCTGCGAGGTCGAACTGCCGCAGGGTCGCGGCGCACACCTCACCACCCCCCACGACACCCATGTTCAGCATAAATAACAGAAGACAAAGAAGGCATCGCTTATGTTTCACTTCAACCCCGCCACGCTGAGTACCGCGGTCCCTGAGAGCGGAACCGAGAGGCGCGCGGAAGGTTACCGCCTGTCCAGGCGCGACGCAACCACCGCTGCGAACCTCAATCATCCACCCCTTTCCGGGATTCGGGAAGCGATTCGGGCACAATTGCGGCGTCACCTTCACCAAATCGATGCTCGACGTAGCGCTGCTACGCCTCCGCTCGATTTGGCTTGTTTCCTTGCACTTGCACCCGC
>PWKZ01000201.1 GCA_003559575.1 Bradymonadales bacterium
CGTGACGCGGCTCTTTTGCGCGAGCCGGGTGGCGCAGGGTTCCCGGATCGGTGCTCCAAGCGCGACGTCTGCGTCGGCGCTATCCACCGCGCCGCCGGGGAAGACGAACTTGCGCGGCATGAAAGCCGCGCCCGCCCCGCGCTGGCCCATCAAGACCGCCGGGGTCGTGCGCCGGTTACGCACGACGATTATGGCGGCGGCGTCACGAATGGGGGGGGCGTTCATTCCGCTACTCCTCAAGCGCGTGGACCATCTCACATGGGTTTCCCAGTCCCGCGAGCGAAAAGCTCGCCGCGGGCCGCGCTCGGCTTTCTACTCGGCGAGCCGGCGAAATGAAAGTGAATTGCGGAGCAGCCCGATCGCTCGCTGGGGAAGATCCGATTTTTGGGGGCGATCCCGCAAGATCCTGAATATTCGACGAGGATTTCCATAAAACCCGAGGTAGGCGTAGCGGTACAAAGCTCGGTACAACCGGTCGGAGATCTCGCTGCCGTTGAACGGTGAGCCGTAGTATTCATAGTCCACTGTTCGCAAGTCGTCCGGGAGCTTGCCGAGCTCACGGAACATGTCGTGGATGCCCGTGCCGGGGAACGGGTTGGGGGTGAAGAACAGCGCCAAGTGCAGCCGCGAGGCGTGGGCGAAGCGGATGGTGCCGACGAGCTCCGCGTATGTCTCGGTGGGGAGGCCCAGCATGAAAAAGCCACGCGTCAAAATCCGGCGCGCGGCCATTGCGTCGATGGCGCGCTGAGCCCTGTCGAGCGAGAGGTTCTTGCACAACAGTTTTTGCAGCCGCTTGGAGGCAGTCTCGATGGCCACCGAGACCTCGCCGACACCAACCTTTTTCAAGAGCTCGATTGAATGCTCCTCGAGTAGATCAGCGCGGACACCGTTTGGAAAGCTCAAGGCCGGATGCAGGCGGCGCTCCAGCAGAGTCTCCAATATCCGGTCGAACCGCCGCCCATCGAAGTTGGCGATGTCGTCCAGAATCGAGATGTCGGTGGCCCCCATGGCCAAGATCCGCTGCGCCTCGGCGGCCACGCTCTCGGGCGAGCGGGCGCGAAACCGGCGCCCGAAGATCTGGTGGCAGTAGCGGCAGCGATAGGGGCAGCCACGCGACGTGAACATGGGCACGTAGGCTCGCACGCCGTGCGACGCCATCCCGTGCCGGCGCCAGTAGGGACGCAGATCGATGAGCTCCCAAGCAGGGAAGGGCAGTTGGTCGAGGTCTTCGACAAACGGGCGCGGCGGGGTAGACTCGACCTGTCCGTCGATCCCGCAGAAAGCGATCCCGCGGACGGCGGCGAGGTTGTCGGGGGTGCGCCAGCGCGGGCCTTCAGCAGCGCAGAGCTGGAGGAGCTCCAAGAATGTCATCTCGCCTTCACCGATGACGGCCACGTCGACGTTTCGATCGGTGACCGCAGCGGCGGGATCAGAGGTGGGGTAGGGCCCCCCGATCACCACCGGCAGCGCGGATTGCAGCGCCTTGACCTCGGCGGCGAGGCGGTGCGCCAAATGCGCCTCCGCCGTCAGGGCGCTGATGCCCACCGCCAGCGGCGCGAGCTCGCGCACGAGGCGCCGCACGCGCCCCAATGGAGCTCGCTCGAGATGGGCGTCGATGACGACGACCTCCGCCTCAAGGTCGCGTCGCAGCGTGCCGGCGAGCGAGAGGAGGCCGGTGGGCGGCACTATCCCCGTGATCTTGGTTGAGAGGCTGGCGCTCTTGACGAGCAAAACGACCGGTCGGCTCATATCACATCCCGACGCCACGGGCCGCCAAGGAGGCGATCGCTTACAAATCCCACGGCACCCCGGTAGGCACGACGGTGAAAGACTCGGATGATTCTATCGCGATGGGCCAGGAGTTTAAAGAGCGTTTTGGGAGAGGCGTAATGGGCGGCCAACAGGCCGAAGTAGGCGAGCTGAACCACCGCCGCCCGTGCGGGCGTGCGGAACACATCGACCCCGTAATAGTAATCTCCGAAGTCAATCGTCCGGATCTCGCCGAGCCGCAGTAATTCTTCGTGGCAGGATGAGCCCGGCAGAGGCGTGAAGATCGTCATGCGGAAGATGTCGGCGGTCCTGCGGCCCTTGAACCAGGTGCGCAGGTTGTCGCGGATCCCAGTGCCGGGGCTCGCGAACACGTGGGTGCCGTAGACCACGATCCCCTCTCGTTTGAGGATCCGCGCCGCCTCGAGGTTGACTCGCTCCAGGTCTTCCTTGCCGCCCTCCACGCGCACCGCGCGCGAGTATCCCTCGAACCCGACGACGGCCATGAACATCCCGGCGCGTGCGCCGAGCGTTATCAAGTCGGGATTTCGCACCACGACGTCGGCGCGGATTTGGACCCCGAACCGGATGCCGAGGCGCTCTCGGAGGATGGCTTGAAAGAGCGCTAAAGCGATGTCGGGGCGGGTGCCGAAGGAGTCGTCGACGAAGTACAGCTCGCGGACCCCGAGCGCATGAAGCCGGCGCAACTCATCGAGTATCCGGTCGACCGACTTGTAGCGGGAACGCCGGCCATAGTAGTCCGGGATCGAGCAGAAAGAGCAGTCGTGAGGGCAGCCACGCGAGGTCTCCACACTGGCCGCTAGGCCGGATGTGAACGCCGCCGGTTTGAGGCTGTCTTCCCAGTGAGGCATCGGCGCCGTGTCGAGATCGCACGGGTTGCGCTCAGGGGTGGTGCGCACGAGCCGCCCGCCGCCGCCGGCGAACGCGACTCCCGCCACCTCCGCGAGGGAGGTTCCTGAGGCCAGCGCCTCGACGATCGGCGCGATCGTCAGCTCCGCTTCGTACAACGCCACCGCGTCGAACGGCGCGCCGTTCGACACAAACAGCTCCGGTCGCAGGGTCGGCACCTGGCCACCGGCGAGCAAGCGAAGACGCGGGTAGCGGGCCCGCAAGGCGCGCGCGACCGCGAGGACGATCGGGAGGTTGGCCACTTCGTTGTTGGAGATTCCCACCACATCGGGTCGCGCGGAATCCAGGAGCCGCCAAAAGTCGTCATGCAGTGGTGGCAGATGTTGTACGTCCCCGACGGTGGCGTGGTGGCCTCTGTCCTTGAGCGCCCCCGCCAAAACCTGGAGCCCGAGCGGAGGCACGTTGGGGAAGAGCACTTGAAGAGTGTGGAACGGCTGCCACGGTGGAGTCAGGAGGAGGACACGCGCCATTGAGCACCTCGTGCGAGCGGAGTGCGCCGCCAACGCTTGGAGGGCAAAAAGCCGCGGCTCACCACTACTTTCGAACGGTCAGCCGTGAGCTCCCTCAGCGGACTGCGGCGACTGCGGCGTCGCGCGCCTCCTCGATGAGTTGGGGCGGCGGTGGCTTGATGAAGCCCTGGGTCATCATATTCTCGATCACCGCGCGGGACTCCGCGATGTCGCGCTTGGCGGCGGCGAAGATCTGCTCTTCGCTCGCCTCACGCCGCGCGACGCCCTCCTTGATGGCTTGCAAGGCCACGTCGGTGGCTTCCCGCGGGAAGACTTCGGCCTCGTCCATCTTGGGGATGATGTAGTCGGGCGAGAGCCCTTGGCGCTCGGCGAACGCCGCCAGCGAGTGGGCGGCGGTGATGGCCATCCCGTCGGTGATGGAGCGCGCCCGCACCAGCAGTGCGCCCTTCAGGATCCCGGGGAAGCCGAGCGAGTTGTTCACCTGGTTGGCGAAGTCGCCGCGCCCGGTGGCGACGATGAACGCGCCGGCCTCCTTGGCGGCGTAAGGGTAGATCTCGGGTACCGGGTTGGCGCACGCAAAGACTATCGCCTTGTTGGCCATGGACTTCAACCACTCGGGCTTGACCACGTCCGGGCCGGGTTGCGACAGCGCGATCAGCACGTCGGCGCCCTTGCATGCGGCAGCGATGTCGTTCACGCACTTGGGGTTGGTGGTCTCGCATAGCTCCCATTTGCGATAGAAACGCGGATCTTCCTGGAGGTCGCGCCGCTTGCGGGAGAGCGCGCCTCGGGTGTCGAACATGACCAGCTTGGCGGGATCGCCGCCGGCCTGGATGAAGAGCCGCGCGATGGTGGTGTTGGAGGCTCCCGCCCCGAGCATGACCACGTTGATGTCGTCGAGCTTTTTGTCGGCCAGCTTGACGGCGTTGATGAGCCCGGCCAGCGTCACGCAGCCGGTCCCCTGAGCGTCGTCGTGCCAGACCGGGATGTCGCAGCGCTCGCGAAGGGTGTCCAGCACCTTGTAGCAGTTGGGCTGGCTGATGTCCTCGAGGTTGATAGCCCCGAAGGAGTGCTGCACCATCTCGACGAAGTCGATTATCTTACCGGGATCCGGCACACCGTCACGCTTGCTGTCGATACAGAGCGCCACGCCATCCGCGCCGCCCAGGTACTTCATCAGGAAGGCTTTGCCCTCCATCACCCCGAGACCGCCGGGAGGCCCCACGTCGCCGTCGCCGAGCACTCGCGTGGAGTCGGAGACGACGGCGACCGTGTTGCCGCGGTTGGAGAGATCGAACGACTCGTCGGGGTTGTCGCGAATGGTGGTCGAGATCTTCGACACCCCGGGGGTGTACCAGACGTTGAACCAGTTGAAGCCAAAGAGCCCCGCCTTGGGCACGGTCATCATCTTGCCGCCGTAGAAGCGGTGGGCGCGCAGGGCCAGCTCTTTCAAGAACAACGTCTGCGCCCGCGCCGCCTGCTCCTCCGAGAAATCGGTGGGGAACAGCGAGCGGAGATCCTTGAGGGTAAGGTCCATTTCAGCCATCTCGTCTCCATCCATGAAAAAGGTCTTGCGGCCGCCGAGCTGCGACATCGGCGCGGTCGCGACTACGGGCTCCGACACTAGCAAAAGGACTCCGCAGTGTCGAGTCCACTTTCAAGAGTCGTGGCTCTGCGCTACACTGTCGCTCGGGCGGCTTGGAGGTACGATGCGCTTTGTTTGCTTGGCGCTATCCATTCTGGCGATGTTACCGGCGGCTGGATGCAGGGGGGGCGAGCGCGATGCGGCCTTGGGCTCCCGCGAGCCGTCTCCCGCGGCTTCGCGCCGCGCCGCGATGCCCGGGAGTGGCCCACACCGCCCCCACGGCATCGAGATCATCGACAGCCACGTGCACATTACGCCGACGATGACGGCGTTGGCGCAGGCCCTCGAGGTTTTCGAGCAGGTCGGGATTGAACGATTCGTGACCAAGAGCGGCGGCTCTTACGGCGATCCGCGGTTCGCGGCGACGGTCGCCATGAAGCGGGTGCTCGGGGATCGCCTCGAGTGGTTCTGCACCATCGACTGGAGCGGCATCGACGAGCCCGACTTCGCCGTGCGGACGGCTCGGAAGCTCGAGCGCGCCGCGCTTCACGGCGCTAAGGGGGTCAAGATCTTCAAGGATCTGGGCCTCGGGGTGCGCGACAAGGGTGGGGCGCTCGTGCCGGTGGACGATCCGAGGCTCGATCCGATCTTCGAGAAGGCCGGTGAGATGGGATTCATCGTCGCCATGCACACGGGCGACCCCTTGGCGTTTTTCGAGCCGGTGACCCCCGACAACGAGCGCTATGACGAGCTCAGCCTCGCTCCGAGCTGGAGCTTTTACGGCGACGAGTTTCCGGGCCACGACGAGCTGCTCGAGCAGCGCGACCGGCGCCTGGCGCGCCACCCCGAGACCATCTTCCTGTTGATTCACCTGGCCAACTACCCGGAGGATATAGACTATGTCGATGGGCTGCTGGACCGGTTCGACAACGTCTGGGTGGACACCTCGGCGCGGGTGCCCGAGCTCGGGCGCCACTCGGCCGAGCGGATGCGGGAGTTTTTCACCAAGCACCAGGACCGCGTCCTGTTCGGCTCCGATTTCATCAGCATGCCGCAAGGGATGCAGCTCGGCTCGGTCTCCGAGCGGCCTCCTGGGATCGATGACGCGGTAGAGTTCTACCGCCGCCACTGGGAGTATTTCGAGACCGATGGGGAGCAGATCGAGCACCCGACCCCGATTCAGGGGCGCTGGAAGGTGGACGCCGTCAAGCTTCCGGCCGAGGTGCTCGGAAAGCTCTACCGCGACAACGCCGAATGGCTTATCTTTTCTCCGCTGCGGCCGCTTCGTGAGCGGCTTGCCGAGGGCGGGACTGGAGGATGAGGAGCTCGAGGGCAAGGGCTACGAAGCGCTCGGCCCTCAGCGCTGAGAGCCTTGGTACGGCGGCAGAGGCGGGTTGAACAAGCCGTCTCCGTCCACGTCCACGAAGATCGGGTTGGTGATGGCGTAGGGCTCATCGGACGACAACGGCCGGAGGTTGCCCGAGCCCCGGACCTCCAGCACGTACCATGAGTCCTCGTCCGGTAGCGGCAGCGCCACCGTCCCCGAATAGCAGATTGCCCCTTCAGCGGCGGGCCACTCGGTGGCCGGCAGGCGGTACTCCTGCTCACCGTTGCGAATTATCCGGAAGTCGCTCAACGTCATCCACGACGGGGCATGGATCTCAACCTTCGCCTCGAGCGTCTCGGGCGCCACCAGCAGCCGGCCCATCCGGGCGTCTCCAATCTCGAAGCGTACGAACGGACCGCAGGAGATGAACACGTCGAGCTCTTTGAACGCCGCGGCGAGCTCTGACGGGTGGAAGTCGCGCGGTGTGGAGGAGGAGCCGAAGTAGGTGCGGGGCAGCCCCACCGGCCTCCCCGTCGAGTGGCTGTCGCTCCCGCCGCCGACTGAGACCAGGTGACCGCGGTTGAGCAGATCGAACCAATCCCGCACGACTTCGCCGCGGCCGCCCGAGCAGCGCCCGTTGAAGACCTCGACGGCGTCGAAGTCGGCCGACCAGTTCCACGGATTCTTGATGGTCCCCTCTTCAATGTCGAGCCCCACCGCGTTGAAGTAGCCCGCCATTGGCGCCGAGCGCGGGTGGGCTATCATGACCACCACCGGATCGGGCTCGGCGGCGCGGATCCGCCCGAAGAGCTCGGGCGCGTCCGCGTCGAACCAGTCGATGAACCCCTGGTTCAACTCCTCCGGCTTTGGGGTCAGGGGGAATGCGTTGAAGTGTCCGTAGACATAGGTGGTCACTTCGCTCCCGGCGACCGTGGCGGCCCAATCGGTGCCGCCCGGGATGGCGGCGAGCGCCTCGGACAGCGCGAAGATGCCGTCGTGGTCGGTGAGCATGATGACGTCGAGCCCCTCGGCCAGCCCCGTCCGTGCGCGGAGTTCGTCGGGCACGTCGCTGTCGGGGCTGTGGATGCCGTGGACGTGGGTGTCGGTCGACAGGTAGCCGGTGGTGTCGACTACTCGCTCGAGCTCGAATGACAGCTCGAGCGGCTCGTCGGCGGCCTCGATGACCTGCATGTCTCGTTCGTACTCGAACCCTCGCATGGCCCATACTCGGTATTCGCCGCGGGGGATTACGCCCGACTCGACCCCGGTGCCCGAGTAGATCTCGAGCGCCGCGCCGAACGGGTGGCGTTCTTCTCCGAAAATCCGCGGCAGGATGTTGCCCGGAGCGCCGCTCACGGGGATGAACGAGATGCGTGCCGGGACGTATTGGGCGCCGTCGCTGACCGTCAGCGTGAACGGAGTGCTGGAGGGCAGGATGAGCTCGACCGGCGCGGGCGGCTCGGTGGGCTCCACTCCGTCGATCTCCACCGCGACCGCCGGTGAAGGCAGGTAGCCGTCGGCCTTGGCGAGTAGCTCGAACGATCCGGGTGGGAGGCGCAGCTCGAACGCGCCGTCGTCTCCGACCCGGGCGGTCGTGAGGTGGTCCCCCACGGAGGTCACGACGTGAAGGCGCACGCCGCGCCGCAGCGCCTCCTGGTCGGCCTCCACAATCCCGGGGAGAGCCACGAGCGGCGGTGCGGCGGCCAGCTCACGCAGCCGGGACTCGGCGTGAGCGAGCCCTCGATCGGTGACGAACAGATAGCGGAAGAACGGTAGCGACTCGCCGGGGTGGAGGCCGAACGGGATGAGCGCGCCGAACATGATGTCGGAGTAGTTCATGAACATGTTCAATTCGGATTCCTGCATCCAGACCCCGTAGGTCACACGGTCGCCCAGCGCGCTCCACCAGGAGAACACCCCCTCGTGATCGCGCGAGTCGAACCCGGGGCCCGGGAAGTGGGCCCGCAGCCCGGTGCTCATCAAAAACGCGACGGCGTGGGTCCGCACGGCGACATGATGGGCGTTGGGGTTCGCGACCGTCACCTCGATGGTCAGGAAATCGTCGTCGGGGCCCAGCACATAGTCATAGGTGAGCTCCAGGTTCATCGGCCGGTCGGGGAACAGAAACGCCAGGAACGACTCGAGCCACGGGAAGTCGCCGTCCGTGCCGGTAACCCTGATACGCGCGTCGTCGTCGCTTCCGTTCGACAGCACTTGAACGTGGCGAGCGTCGAATTGCCTCAAGTTGTAGCCGAAGAACAGATCGCCGAGTTGGCTGCCGCCGGGGGCGCCCTCCGAACGCACGACATCGGCGTCGATTGGCATCCCGCCGTAACGTCGATAGACCCCGGTCGTGCCGGCGTCTTGAATGATGAACGCCACTCTCGAGTTATACAGCTTGTAGTCGCCCACGCCCCCGCGAGTGTATGGGCCGTCGAGCAACTCGTCGGGGGAGCGCACGCGGCCGGCGCGGACCTCGCCGGGCCCCGGCCGAACGGTCAAATCAAGTGGTGGTGGCGGTATTATGAGCTCGCCTGCGTCGCTGGGGAGCTCGGCATCCGGTGGAGTAAAACCATCGCCGAGAGTGTCCGGCGCGGTGGTCTCGACCGTGTCGGGGTGGTGGAGATCGGCGCGCGGAGGGGTGGCGTCCGGCGAAGGTGCGTCGGAGAGCGGGGTGTCCGTCGTCACCGCGTCGGGTGCGAGCGCGTCGAAGGAGGGCGCGAGGAGTTCGGGGCGCACGAGGGGTTCGGGGCGCGCCGAGCAGGCCACCAGAATCAATGACACCCAAAATGAGCGCGCCATTAGAGCCCCCTTTGCCAAAGGCGATCTGTGGTGTGAGATCTCACCCGGAGATCCGTTTCTCGGGAAATGTACCTGAAATCATGGTTTCGGGGTAGACGCCGAAACCTGACCCCAGCACGGCCGCGCGGGCGGCCGCAAGGCCGACAGCTTAGGATGGCTCAGCTTGGGTGGGGGTTGCCGAGTTACCCCGAGGCACTTATCCTGTTCTCGGGATGGAGGGTTCGCGATGCGAGGTCACTTCAAGCGCGATGGCGACGCGGCCAGGCGCGAGGATCGAAGGCGCTCCGGGCGCCCGGCGGCGTTCTTCGATCTCGACGGGACATTATTGACCGTCAACAGCGGCCGTCTTTGGCTGCGGCGGGAGCGTCGCAACGGACGGATCAACGTGGGCCAGGCGCTCAAGGGCATCATGTTCCTCGGCCTCTATCGACTCGGGAGCATCAATATCGAGCGCGCGATGAGCGAGGCGCTCGAGACGGTGCGCGGCGAGCCGGAAGAAAGGCTCAGGCGCTGGACACGCGAGTGGTATTGGGAGGAGGTGGCGTCGTTCGGAGCGCCGGGGGCGGCCGCGGTGCTCACTGCGCACCGGGCCGCCGGCCACCCCTTGGTGCTGCTGACCTCCAGCTCGCCATACGCCTCCGAGTGCGCCGTCGAGCAATTCGAGCTGGATGACTACTTGAGCACCGTCTACGAGCTCGATAATAAAAGGTTCACGGGGCGCGTGGTTCCCCCTATCTGCTACGGGGCCGGCAAGGTCGAGAAGGCGGAGGCCTACGCTCGTGACCACGACATCGATCTCGACGGGTCTTGGTTCTATAGCGACAGCGCCACGGATCTCCCGATGCTCGAGCGGGTCGCGCGTCCTCGTGTGGTCCACCCCGATCCGCGGCTTCGCAGGGAAGCGCGCCGGCGCGGGGGGCCGATCCTCGACTGGGCCGCGGCCGGCGGCGAGCCAATGGATTTGTAATGCAGAAGTGTCACGATATCCCCACCCCACCTCTGTGGTTGGCGTTGATACCGCTGGTCGTCACCGGTGGGACGCTTGCCTACTCCGTGTTCGTGCTGGAGACAGATCCGCACTTTTCGCTCTTCTTGGGTGGGGTGACGGCCGGCTTGTGCGCTTATGGACACGGGGTCCCCTGGCTCAAGATCAAGGAGGGGTTCAGGTTGGCCATCGGCCGGACCATCCCCTCGTTGATCATTCTGCTGATAATCGGGATGTTGATCGCGGTCTGGATCGCCAGCGGGATCGTGCCTGCGCTCATGCTGGTCGGGCTCGAGTTCGTGGTGGCGCGCTGGTTTTTGCCGGCGATGTTGCTGTTCAGCGGCGTCATGGCGCTGTTGACCGGTAGCTCGTGGTCAACGGTCGGCACGATCGGCGTCGCCGCCATCGGGGTGAGCGAGGGGCTCGGGATTCCCCCGGCGATGACCGCCGGGGCGGTGGTGTCCGGGGCGTTTTTCGGTGACAAGATCTCTCCCATGTCCGACTCCACCAACCTGACTCCGTCGGTCCTCGGTGTCCACCTGTTCGAGCACATCAAGCACATGCTCTTCACGACGGTGCCAAGCCTGATAATCAGCCTGATCGCCTTCACGGTGCTTGGTTTTTTCGTCGCCGGGAACGGCGGCGACGCGGATGTCGCGCTCTACGTCGAGCCGATCCGGGAACACTTCAACTTGTCGCCGTGGCTGATACTGCCGCCGCTGATTGTAATCGGGTTGATCGTCGCCAAGGTCCCCGCAATACCGAGCCTGATAGCCGGCGTCATGCTGGGTGGGGCCGCCTACCTCCTGTTGCAGGGCGGCAGCCTGGCGGGGCTGTCCGATCTGATGCACACCGGGGTGGCGATGGACACGGGTAACGCCAAGATGGACGAGCTGTTCTCGCGCGGCGGCCTCGAGAGTATGTACAACGTCGTGATCTTGGCGATGATCTCGCTGGCTTTGGGCGGGATCATGAACTACACCGGGATGCTGCACAGCATCGTGCTCAAGCTCTCACGCCTCCTGACCACCGTCGGCAACCTGACCGCGACCGTGGTGGGGACCTCGGTCCTCATCAACGCGTTCACCTCCAACCAGTATCTGGCGGTGATCCTGCCCGGGCAGATGTATGAGGAGTGCTACCGAAAGCACGACCTCAAGCTCAAGAACTTGACCCGGACGCTGGAGGCCGGAGGGACGCTGACCGCGCCGCTGATCCCGTGGAACGCGAGCGGGGTCTTCATCTTCGCGACCTTGGGGGTGCCGGTGTTGGCCTATGCGCCGTTTGCGCTGGTGTGCTGGCTGACGCCGGTCATCGCCATCGCGTTCGGGTACCTGAACATCAGCATGCACAAGATCGCTCCCGCCGAGGTGGAGCCGGAAGACCAGCAGTAAGATAGCGACGGAGTCTCCCGGGCACGTATAATACGCCACAGGATCTTTTGGTGGCCGGCGTCGGCAGGTCCAGGCTCCGGCGCCCGCGAGGTGCGGC
>PWKZ01000301.1 GCA_003559575.1 Bradymonadales bacterium
CAAGTGCAAGGAAACAAGCCAAATCGAGCGGAGGCGTAGCAGCGCTACGTCGAGCATCGATTTGGTGAAGGTGACGCCGCAATTGTGCCCGAATCGCTTCCCGAATCCCGGAAAAGGGTGGCGGATTGAGGGTCAGCTCTCGGAGAGCGCAGCCAGGAGGCGCTCCAGCTTGACGCCGCGCGAGCCCTTGATGAGGATCCAGTCGCCCTCGGCGACGAGTTGCTCCAATGGTCGGGCGAGCATCAACCCGTCCTCCACCGCCTCCAACCGGTTTTGGGGCATCCCCGCGCGCGCCGCGGCCGCGACGGTCGTCGAGGCGAAGCGCCCCACCGCGAACAGGGCGTCGAAGCGAAGCTCGGCGACCCGCCGCCCAACCCGCTGATGCGCCGCGACCGAGTGATCGCCAAGCTCCAACATATCTCCCAGCACCGCCACGCGCCGCCCCGCCACGGGGAGCGCGGCGAGGGTCTCGAGCGCGGCCAAGGTGGTGTCCGGGCTGGCGTTGTAGCAATCGCTCAAAAGGGTCGCTCCGCGCCAGGCGATCGGCTGCATCCGGTTGACCGTCCCTTGATAGCTCTCGAGCGCCGCCACCGCCTCGTGCGGGGCGCACCAATCGAGGGTGCAGGCCACCGCCGCGGCGGCGTTCAGCAAGTTATGTGCTCCCAGCACGCCGAGCTTGAGCGCGACGGGGCGCCCCTCGACCACAAGTGTCGCGCGCGGGAATCCGTCCGGCTCGAAGTGCTCGTTTGTTACCTGGACAGTGGCCGCCGCATGCCGCCCGAATGAGCGCCGCCGCGCGCGGCAGCCCCGCGCATGAGCGGCGCGCACCAAGGGGTCGTCCTCGTTGACCACCGCCACGGCGGAGGGCCCGAGCGCCTCGAACAGCTCTCCCTTGGCGCGTCCGACCTCTTCCAGGGAGCCGAGGTGGCCGATGTGGGCCTCCCCGACGTTGGTGATGACCCCCACGTCCGGGGCGCTGATTTCGGCCAATCGGGCGATCTCGCCGCGCGAGTTCATGCCCATCTCGAGCACCAGGAAGCCCTCGTCGCCCCGGGCCGCGAACACCGTCAGCGGCAACCCAACCAGGTTATTGTAATTCCCGGGTGTATGCGCCACGCCCCGGGTGGTTGTTCGGATTAAAATTCGCGCGATCATCTCTTTGGTCGTGGTCTTGCCCGCGCTGCCGGTGACGGCGACCACAAGCGCGCCGCTCCGGCGAATATGGTGGGCCGCAAGATCGCCGAGCGCGCGCAGCGTGTCGGCCACCTCGACCACGAACGCCCCCTCGGTCGCGCGCCTGAACTCCTCCACCTCGGCGCTGTGGCCGCGCGCCACGAGACACCCGGCGGCCCCCCGCGCGGCGGCCCCCGTCAGAAACGCGTGGCCGTCGAACCGCTCACCCTTGAGTGGGACGTAGAGTTCTCCCGCCTCGAGGGTCCGGCTGTCGGTGGAGAGGCCGCTCATCGACGCCGTCGGTGCCCCACAAAGCAGCCGCCCGCCGGTGGCGGTCACAAGCTCCTCCACGCTGGTCGAACGCATCTCGTTTCAATCCTGACGGTTTGGGGTGGCGAGCGCCTCGCGCAGCACCTCGCGGTCGTCGAAATGCTGCCTCTCGTGCCCGATTATCTGATAGTCCTCATGTCCCTTGCCGGCCACCAGCACAGTGTCGCCGGGGCGCGCGATGCGCACTGCGGCCTCGATGGCGCGCCGCCGATCCACCTCGACCACGAACCCCCGCGCGGCGGTCGCGATTTCGTCCCAGGGAAGCTCGGCGGCGCCCGCCTCACGGAGCCCGGGCAGGATCTCGTCGATGATGGCGTGTGGCTCCTCGGTGCGCGGGTTGTCCGAGGTGACCACCATGATGTCGCTGTTTCGGGCGGCCACGCGCCCCATCACAGGGCGCTTGGTTCGATCCCGGTCGCCGCCGCAGCCGAAGACGGTGATGAGCCGGCCGCGGGTCAACGGGGCCAACGCCTGGGTCACGTTGGCGAGCGCGTCGTCGGTGTGGGCGTAATCCACGAGCACCGCCACGCCGTTGTCGGTCTCGATCCGTTCGAGTCGGCCGGGGACCGCCTTGAGTGCCGCCACGCCACGAATCACCGCCTCGTGCGGAAGATCGAGCAGCTCGCAGACGGACGCCGCCGAGACCACATTCTCGATGTTATGGCGCCCCAGGAGCGGAGTCGAGAGCGCGAGCCGACCGCGCGGGGTGGCGAGAACGATCCGACCCCCGTCGATGTCGTAAGAGAGCTCTGCGACCCTGACCGCGGCCTCCGGGGGGCCCTCCGGCCGCAAGGTGAACCCCACGACCGGCAGAGGCGTACTCGCGGCGATTGCCCGCCCGACCGCGTCATCGAGGTTGATGGTCACGCCGCGCGCCGCGCAGGCGGGAAGGTCCTCGTCGAACAGACGCTGTTTGGCGGCCGCGTAGGTGGCCAAGTCGCCGTGATAATCGAGGTGATCGCGCGACAGGTTGGTGAACAACCCCGTCGTGAAGCAGCAGTGGGCGCTGCGACGCTGTTCGATGGCGTGCGACGAGACCTCCATCGCCACATGGGTCACCCCGGCGGCGACCATCTCGGCGAGGGTCCGTTGTAGCTCATGCGCCTCGGGAGTCGTCAGCGGAGAGGAGCGCTCTCGCCCGGCGAACCTCACGCTCACGGTCCCGAGGGCGCCCGCCGAGAACCCGGCGGCGCCAAAAATGGACTCCAGTAGATAGCAGACGGTGGTCTTGCCATTGGTGCCGGTGACGCCCACCAAAGTCAATGAGCGGCTCGGGTGACCGAAAAAAGCGGCCGCCAGGGCCGCCAGAGCGGTGCGCGGGCAGTCGGCCTGCAACCAGGCCAGATGCGGCGGCAAGGGCAGCAGTGATGGCGGCGGCGGGACTTGGGCCAGCACGGCGTGGGCGCCGGCCGCCACGGCGGCGCCGGCATACTGAAGCCCGTCGGTGTGGCTCCCCGGCAGGGCCGCAAACAGATCCCCCCGGCGCACCACCCGCGAGTCAATCGCGATCCCCGAGATCGAGACCTCCTCGGAGCCGCAAAACGTCACCGTCGCTGAAATGTCGGCCACCAAATCTTTTAATTGCTTCACGGCGATCCTCGAGCTCCCGGCAATCGGCGCCATGACTCGGCTGGTTCTTAGGGTTCTGCCGCGGAGGCCTGCGCCACGTCGGCGGAGAAACTCACCTGCACCTTGCTCCAGACGGGGACGCGCGCGCCCGGGGCCGGGTACTGCATAATCGCGATTCCACTGCCCGCCAGATCGATCTCCAGCCGGGCCCGGTGCGCGCGGTCGCGCGCTCTCCTCATGGTCATCCCCGTCAGATCGGGCACGTATGTGTGGGTCACGCTCTCATCGAGGTCGACGAGGGCGTCCTCGGGGTCGGGCCAGTCGGGATCCTGGTGCGCGCCCACCGCGCGGAGCCGATGCAGCCCATCGCCGGGCCGCACGAAGGCGATCCGGCTCGTCTCACCGCGATCAGGGGCCACCCCGAGGTAGTCGAGGGTCCACTCCGAGATGTCGCGGAACAACGGCCCCGCCACTCGCCCGCCGGAGGCCCTGGTGTGACTTCGATTGATGACCACCAGGACCGCGATGCGTGGCTCTCGGGCCGGAGCCAGTCCCAAGAACACACTGCGCCAGTCTTTATACCCACCCTCGAGGTCGTCCGGCTGGTGCGCGGTCCCGGTCTTGCCGAGCAGATCGAAGCGCGCGGAGGCCGCCGGCCGGCCGGTCCCGCCCGCCTCGAGCGATCGGGCGAGGCCCGCCTGGACGAGCGCGGCGGTCTCCGGGCTGAGGACCCGGCGCTCCACCCGGGGCTCGTAGCGCTTGACCACCTTGCCCGTGTAATCGCTGAGCTCCCTCACGAGCAGCGGCCGCATCAAGACTCCATCGTTGCCGATGGCCGCCATGGCGCGCACCAGTTGCAACGGGGTGGCGGCGAGCCCTTGACCGAAGGTGATGTTGGCGAAGGTGACCGGATACCACTCCTCGAGGTCGTGGAGAGTGCCGGCCGCCTCGCCGGCGAGGCCCAACCCGGGGGGGCTCCCGAACCCGAAAGCGGTCAATGTGGCGTGCAGCTGCTCGCGCCCGACCAGCTCGCCGAGTTTGATGAAGCCGATGTTGCTCGAATACTTGATCGCGTCCCAAACATTGACCGCATCCCTGCTGTCCCTGAAGGTCGTCGTCGCCACACGGTAACGCCGCCGCTCGAGATCCAGCATATCGTCCATCGTGACGACACCGAGTTCGAGCGCCGCCGCCAAGGTGAACGTCTTCATGACCGAGCCCGGCTCGAAAGCGTCGCTGACGAGGAGGGCCTGCCTGTCGGCCAAGGACGCTCGGCCGGCAACGTTGGGGTTATAGCGGGGCATCTGCGCGGCAGCCAACAGCTCACCGGTCTTGACGTCCATGACGGCCACGAGCCCCGAGCCCGCGGCCGAAAGCACCGTGGTCTCTTCAAGCAGCCGCTCGGCCTCGCGCTGGATGTGCTCATCGATGGTCAGGACCGCCGTGTGGCCGACGAAATCGGGAATCTCCGGGATGAAATCGAGAAATGAGACATCGCCCGGTCTATTCCTGAACACACGGATAGATTCGGTGGGGCCGCGCCATTTTGGCTCCATGAGCCTCTCAACTCCGGATTGTCCTACGCTGTCGTACCGGACGAACCCCAAGAGTTGCCCCGCCAAGCTCTTGTAAGGGTAGAAGCGCCCGCTCTCGTGGTCATAATTGACGCCTTTGAGCCTCATGGCGCGCACGAGTCGCGACTCCTTGGCCGAGACACGGCGTTTGACACCGGCGTAGATCGCCTTGATGGTGAGCTTTTCATAGAGTTTCTCGCTCTCGAGCGACAAGATCGGGCTGAGTTGATTCGCGAGGACGCGGGGATCCTCGATCCTGCTGGGGTAGGCGTACAGATCACACCGCCCCACGAACAACACATCCTCGTGCTTGCAAACAATGGCGAGTTCGCGAGAGCGCCCAAGCTCTTCAATCAGGCGTCGCTCTTGGGGGTTCAACCAATCCTTGATGAGCTCCTCTCCGGCCGGACGGATCAAGTGACCATAAAGCCTCTCCCGATCAAGGCCGAGGACCTCTGCCAAGCGGTGGGCGGTATCCAGCGGGTCGTCTATGCTACGCGGCTCGGCCTTGATGGTGTCGACGTCGACGGAGAGCGCCAGCGGAGTGCCGTGGCGTCCTTGGATGGCACCACGCTCAAAGGGGACTTGCCAGTCCTTATGCGAGCCCCTCTCCGCCAGGAAGTAGTAGACACCGTGATGGACAATCTGCAAATACGCCGCGAAGACTCCCGCCACGACGAGCAGAAGGAGGGGCACCGCGGCGACCACGACCAACCGGAAACCGAAGGTGATCTGCCCACGTTGAGGGCATTTGCGCTTGGCGGCGTGACCCATTTCGTCCCCAGAGTGACTCGGTGTGTTGGACCGCCTAAAACTTTCGCGCTTCACAACGTCGTCCGAGGCTGGTTTTCGGTTCTAACTCATGACACCGCGAGAAAGCCCGCGACGCATCGCCATGTCGCCCTGTCTTCAAGAACAAGCGCCCCAGGTGAAAGTGCGGTTCGGCGTATTTGGAGCACTGCTCTGCCGCGCGCTCCAGGCTCTCGATCGCTTCTCCATAATCGCCCGTGGCCTCATACAAAAGGCCCAGGTTGTTGTATGCCAGACAGAGCTGAGGGTTCAAAAACAACGCCAGCCGATATTGCTCGCGCGCCTCGCCGTAGCGCTTGAGGTTGAAGAGCGCCCACCCCAGGTTGGCGTGCGCCAGATCGGGGGTCGGGTAGAGCTGCTCGCGAGTGAGTTGTTCGTACTGCTCAATGGCCTCCTCCCAGCGCTTCTGGGCCAGAAAGACCGCCCCGAGATTGGCGATGGCGTCGTAAAACTTGTCTCGTCCGGCGATGGCTTTTTGAAAGTGCATGATGGCGTCGGCGTACTGCTTGCGCCCGAACATGATGAACCCGAGGAGGTGGTGGGTATCGGGATGGTCGGGATCGTGCTCGAGCGCGGTGTAGCCCTCTCGCATGGCCATCACCATGTTGCGATCATAGAAATAGTTGTTGGCCAGTTTGTAGTGAAATTCGGCCTGTTCGGCTCGTCGAATCTCCTCGGCGGCCGCTCCGCAGCCGTAGAGGGCGAAGGCCACCAGGGTGCCGAGCAAAAGACCGGCGAGACTCGTGACGAGGGGGCGCCGGGCGCGGCCGGGCCGCGCGAGGCTCCCCTCGCCGGCGGGGTGCGCTGTCGCCGGGCGCCGGGCCCGATCGTTCAGTGCAGCGCGGTCGTTCGGCGCATGGCAACTACTCATTCGGGACATCGGGGGCCTCCTCGACGATCACAAGCTCGCCCGCACCGGGGAAGCGCAGCTCGAGATCTGATCGAAAGCGATACTTTTCAAACGCTTCGTCTCGTTCGCTGTGGAGTTGCAACGTCAACTTCCGTTGCCGCTCGAGTAGTCTGCGGCGGTTATCGATCTCTTTGTCGAGGCGATAGCCAATCTCGATGGTTTGATAGTAATACCAGACTCGATAAGTGCCCAAGAGACCGAGGGCGATGGCGGTCGCCAGCAGCACCACCATCAGCCATCTACTCCGCCACGCCCCTGGGGCTGCCGATTTCGCCACTCTCTAGCCTCCCACCAGCCTCGTCATGGTCGCCGGCGCCGGGATCGCCGTTCGCTCGGCGGCGCGCAGCCGCGCGCTGCGAGCGCGCGGGTTAATCTCGCTCTCCTCTCGCGACGCCGGTATCGAGCGTCGCTTGACGGCCCGCAGCACCGCCTGCCACTGGGTCGCCGGGAGGCCGCGGGGGGTTGGTGGCCCATGCTCCCAGTAGCGCAGCGCGTGTTTGACCAGCCGATCCTCACCGCTGTGAAACGAGATGATGAGAAGCCGCCCTCCGGCTCGCAGAAATCTGGGCGCCCGCGCCAGAAATCGCTCGAGATGCCCAAGCTCGTCGTTGGTGACAATCCTGAGCGCCTGAAACACCGTCGTCGCGCTGTGGATCCCACCGCGCCGCGGCGACCGGATGAGCCTCTCGACCGCCCGCGCGAGCGCGCCGGTGGAGGTGAGCTCGCCGGCGTCGAGCGCCGCCAGAATCCCCCGCGCCACTCGGCGCGCGTGGGCCACGTCACCGTACCGGCGGAGCGCCCCGGCCAGTGTCTTCTCATCCATCGCGGCCAGACACTCGAGCGCGGTGGGCCCTGTCGATCGGTCGAAGCGCATGTCGATCGGGCCGTCGCCGCGAATGCCGAACCCGCGCTCGGGGCTGTCTAGCTGGTAGGAGTTGACCCCCAAGTCGAGCAGGAGCAGATCGATCTCGCCCGCGGCCCCTTCGGGGACCAGAGCTTCCAGCTCACTGTAACAACCCTGCACCACTCGCGCCCGCGATCCGAGCGCCGCGAGCCGCTCCCGAGCCACGGCCACCGTCTCACCGTCCCGGTCGAGGCCGACAATCGAGGCCCCGGGGGGCGCGACTGAGGCGAGCGCCGAGGCGTGCCCGGCGAACCCCACGGTCGCATCCACGATGATCGGATCCGGGCGCGAATTCAGCGCGGGCTCCGCCGCCTCCAAGACAGCGTCACAGAGGACCGGCCGGTGATCACTCAATCCTGCGCTCATGTCCGGCATTCGGCTTCCAATCCGCGCCGCACCGGTCTCCCGCCACGGGCACTCCGCCACTCAAGAGACAGACTATCCCCAGCGGCCAAGGAGGGGCAAAAAAACGCAGTGAAATGAGTGTTATTGAGGGTTTACTCGGAGCGCTTTGGCCCCATCGCACGCTTCGTAGATCTCGACGTACTCCAAGGCGACCGCCTCGTCGAGCAGTTTGCGACGCATCTCGGCCGGTAGGCTCAGTCTCTCGAACCTCCAGCGGGTGAGGAAGTAGTTGAGCCCCACATAGCCGGTGTTGAACTTGGACTCGGCGCGTCCAATCTCCTGGACCAGGGTTTGAAGGACCTCCCCGCGGACCGTGGGATCGCCCAGTTGCTCCTCGTCCAGCTCGACGAGCGGGCGCAGCTCCTCGCATTCGCAAGGGCTATCGCCATTCCCGTTGGGAGTGCAATAGGCATCGACATCTTCGGTCAAATCGATGTGATCGAAAGCCGCCAACCGGAGCCGCTTGGAGAGGCCGCCACGCCCCCAGGTCGCCACATATGCCTGTTTACCGAATGCGCGGACCGCCTCGATCGCCGGCACGTAGTCCTGGTCGCCGGAGAGCAGCACCAGGCAGTCGTAGGCGTCGAGCGCCGCGAACCGCACGATGTCGGCCACGAGCGTGGTGTCGATCTCCTTGTCCTGGCCAGGCCGCGTGACCGCCCCGCACGAGTGGCAAGTGACAGTGGGCTGATGGCGTGGGAACCTGTGGACGAAGAACCCGGGCTGGAAATCGAGCATCTCCAAATAGGCACGCAGCGCCTCCTGCTGGTGAGTCTCGCCGGCCTCGCCGGCTTCTATTCCGGTGTAATAGTGGGCTCCCCAAAGGATATCGCCATCGACTCGCTCGACGATCCAGCGCGCCAGGCCCGGAAAGTCCACTCGTGGGCGTTCCACCGCGCGCCACCCGGAGTAAAAGTTTTTCCCATCAAAATAGATCGCGACGCGCATAACAAATCCCCCGGAGAGGTCATTATGATGAAAACTGATAGCTCCACCTTCTGGCTTTAGAGCGCCTCTGTCAATCCCCAATTCCACCCGCACCAAATGATAAAGCTCTCCGCGGGTCCGAAGCCGGCTGCAAGATGGCGGAGCGGCAGACGTCATCGCACGCCGCAGCAACCAGCGGGTCGAAGGGGATGAGGACGCTTTCACCGACTAGGCACCAGCGTCGCGCAGCGCGCGCCCCCTTGTAATTAGTATATTTCCCAGGCGTGGAGGTGGCCGCGGTTGGAGAGCTGGAGCACCATCCCGGGCGCCAGGGTCGGACGCGCGGTGAAGCCCTCGGCCGAGGTGAGGCGTTCGAGGTGACGTCCGTCGCCACCTGAGACCAACAGCACGGAGTACGTGTTACTGAAGAGAAGATAGCCGCCGTCGGGGGCGTTCAAAAAGACCGGCGTCGAGGGGGTGCCGCGGTGGACCCCGCTCTGCCACACCAGGCGGCCGTCATCGCGCGAGAGGCTTCTCAGCTCGCGCGCGTCGCTGAGTGTCACATACACATGGCGCGCGGTTACTGTCGGGGAGGACGCACCGCTGACACGATGATTCCACAAAATCTCGCCGTTGTCGGGATCGAGCGCGAAGACTCCACCGGCGTTACTCGTGGCATACAACACACCGTCGTCGATCACCGGATCGCCGTCGGCGTCGACAAAACGCGACAGCTCGCCGCTGAGGTTTTGATGCCACGTGGGTGAGCCGTCCTCCAGCCGAAAGGCCGTCAGCATCCCGTCTGAGAATCCGGTGATTACCGTATCGCGCCAGACCAATGGCGCGGCGTGGCCGGTGAGCGTGAACGCGGTGAGGTGTTCACGGCTGCGGCGCCATAGAAGTGTCCCGACCTCTGCGTCGAGGGCGTGCAGTTCGTTTGTGTCGAAGGTCACGAACAAGCGCCCGCCGGCAAAAGCCGGAGCGGCCCAGACGGCGCCGGTGGTGCGGTAGGGCTCATCCCAGGCCGGCTCGCCGGTGCGCGCCTCAAAGGCCTCCACCGTGCCGTCGGCGGTTCCCACGTAGACGGTCCCCGCGGCCACCAGGGCCGGCGCCCAAATGGGACCGCTCACCTGTTGCCGCCAGCGCAGCGCGCCGCTCTCGAGATCGAAGCTGTGCAGCACGCCCGCGTTGGACCCGACAATGACGGCGTTTTGAGCGCGGTCGATGACCGGCGCTGCCGTTTCACGAGGGCGGTATGTGATAATCGGGTTGTTCTGCAGCGGTTGCTGCCACTTGGGGACGATGCGTGGCGCTCTCTCCAGCGCCGGGACCTTGAACCCGCGCCGCTCACCGCCGCACATCGCCATCACGAGCGCCAAAACCAGCAGCCAGGGTGCGTGGCGCCCCACCCTCTCGGTCCGCGGAGCAATCAAGGTGCGACGCCAAGCAGCGCGATTCGGCGCTCCAGCTCTTCCTTGAGCGTTTGCTCACCGCTCGTCATGCGGCGCTCGTCCAAAGACAGCGCCGCGATGCCCTCCTCGTACTCGGCGCGCGCCTTGCCCGCGTCCGGCCGCCGCGAAGACGCTCCGGGGATCGATGGATTGAACAGATCGCCGAGATGTCCCCGCGCCACCGCAACGAAATAGGGCACCTTGGACTCGACCAGCCCCTCAAACCAGCTCACGGCGGTGTCGATGTCATTGTCGTCGAGCGCCGCGATGCCCAGTCGTTCCCGCGCCAGCAGCGCCCACCGCTTGTCGTGGCGCCCTTCCAGGAAGGCTTCGTACTCGTTTTGGGCCTCTTGTGTGGCCCCAATCTCCAGCATCGCCGCGGCCAGACTGAGGCGCGCGACCGGGGCGACGCGTGCCCGGCTGTTGGCTCCGAGAAAGTCCCGCAGCTTCTCGACGGCTCTGTCGTACTTCTCTTGCCGGGTCTCGAACGCGCGACCGCCGGCAAGTTGCTCTCTAAGCTCGCCAAGATCGAAGCCGTCGCTCTCCATCACCGGCGCTCCCAGCACACCGACCGCCTCCGCGAAGCCCGTGCCGATCCCGCGCGAGCGCTCGGCGGACCAGGTGACGACGAACGATGTTACGAGAAGGACTCCAACCAGCGTCATGGCACCGAAGGTCAGGTGCCAACGGTACAGGCTCAGCCATCCATAGATTTGCTGCAGCCGCGTCATCACCTCGTCGGTTTGGCGCAGCTCTTTTCTGGACATCCGCTTGAGTTTCTTGGCCACCTATCTCCTCCATCGCTTGCAAGGCCCAGGGGGCTCTCGCAAGCACTCACCGACGGACTTGTCAAAGGCCCGCATGAAGGGTCACTCTATAGCCAGCCCCCCAACCCATGTCAATCCCTCGAGGTAGACTCCTAATTCCCTTTGCTGCACCGGCTTGCAGCGCACCCCGTTTCGGACGCGCTCGGTGCTCGGACAGAGTGGAGGATTGAAGTGAAGGGTCACTCTATAGCCAGCCCCCCAACCCATGTCAATCCCTCCTAATTCCCTTTGCTGCAACGGCATTCGAGCGTCGCTACGGGGCCATCTGCGGCGTCAGCCGCAGATGTGCGTGAATCCGTCCGCGTTTCCCAGGATGGAGCGACGATTATGGGGGTTGACCGGGTGGAGAGGGGATGGATATAAAGCGTTAGGGAAACTTCACGGCCTCTCACCTCAATCATCCACCGCGTCCGGGGG
>PWKZ01000204.1 GCA_003559575.1 Bradymonadales bacterium
GGCCATCTGCGGCGTCAGCTTCACCGATTTGATGCTCGACGTAGCGCTGCTACGACTGCGCTCAAATCGGCTTGCTTCCTTGCAGCTCACCCCGTTTCGACGCGCTCGGTGCTCGGTTTGATGGGGAGTTAGGGCCATCCGGGATTCGGCGCGCGAATCCCAGGATGAGCCGACGATGGTTTGACCCGGTGCGACTCCAGGTGCAAGATAGATGGCCTGACTGATCGCCGTGGCGGCACTTTCTACCTCGCAAGAGATCCGTTTTGAGATCGATGAACACGCTCCGTCGTTACCTCCTCGACCACCGCGGCCTTGTTGGCGCGATGCTGTGCGGGCTACTCTTCTGCCTACCGCTGCTAAGGAGCGTCCCAAGCGAGATGCCCCTTCACCCCGATCTGATGGATCTCATTGCGACCGCCAAGGACTGCGCGGAGGCCAGAGGTTGCAACCTGAAGCTCACGCCCGGTGCCCCTCACGGCGCCGGATTCGTGCACTTCCTGGCCGTCGTCTTTCTCCTCGGCGGCGATATCTTCCACGCCCATTTGATAGCCTTCGCGCTCATTGGGTTCGCGTTCACCCTCTTGGCGTTGGCCGTGCTGCGAACCTATGGCGAGTCCTCCTGCTATCTCCTCTTGCCGCTTCTGCTGATGGCGCCAACGCTCGGGATCCATCTCGAGGTCCCTACGGGGGAAATGTTCTGGAACCCGATGATGGTTCCCATCGCCGCCCTGCTCTTCGCCGCCGGCGCCTGTCGCTACCTGGCCACCTGGAGGCTTCGCTATCTGGCGGTGGCCGCCCTCGGCGCGAGCCTCGGGCCCTACTTCCACCTGGCGGCGGCGATGCTGCTGCCGGCGCTCCTCCTGCTGGCGCTACTGAATCCGCGCCGGCGGCTCGGGGGCAAAGCGGTGGTCGCAGGGCTTCTGGCGCTGGCAATCGCCCAGCTCGGCTATGCCGCCTCCACCCTCGGCCACTCCCAGTGGCTGTGGCTCCCGGCGCGTATCGAGCATGAGACCGGCGCGGCCGGCGCCAGTCTTGCGGCCCTGGCCGGCCGGCTGTTGTCACCCCTCGGCCTCGCGGGCGCCGCACTCGTCAGCTTCAAAGCCCCCGGGCCCCTGGTGGAGCGCCAAAGCGTACTGTTCTTTCTCGTGACCCACATACCGTTTTACATAATCATCGCCACGCTCGGAGATCCCGCCGCCGCCAGAAGCCAGTACAGCGTCGCGCTGCTGCCCGGGACCGTCGTCCTGGCGTCGCTGACAGTGGTCCGCCTGTGGCGATTGACCGCCGGGCGTTCCGCCCTGATCGCCCCGCTCATGGCCATGGCGCCGCACGCGGCAGTCGCCGCCATGGCGCTGCTCGTCTGCGTCGAGTCAGCCCCTCGGATCGTCCCCAGCCTGAGCCCCCTTGAGCCTGATCCTGCTCTCTTAGTGGGGACTCAGGACGATCTGACCATGGACGACATCAAAACGGTCGCCGAGCATTTGGGCGAGCAGGGCTGGCGCCATGAGGAGCTCGCGGGTCACCTCCACGGCAGCGACAGGATCAACCAGTTTGATCTGTTCCGGGTGCTCGCGATCCACTTCCACCAGCTCGGCGACGAGATCCCCGAGGCACCGCCGGAGCATGACGTCGAGATCTTGGTCATGACAAGCGACGAAGTGCCGGATCCACTCCCCGAGGACGTCGAGATCGTGCTCGCGCGAGGCGAGCTCGCCGTGGGAGTGCGACAATTTTCTCCGAGCCTTGACTGGGACGAGTTTCTGGCCTGCACATATTACCCGGGAGCGAAGCAAGAGGCCTGCCACTGCAACGTGATCCCGCGCGTGGCGCTCTCCGGTGCCCACATGAGAGATCGATTCCGGCTGTCGAATCAGATCATGAAACGCGTCTGGGGAGTGGCTTACAGACCCGCCGCGCCGGCATTCAGGATAGTGGCGGTCTCCATCGCGCCCCCCGGTGAGACCGGCCCGCGTGAACTCATAATTCCGTCCGCATCGGAGATCTACCCATGTCAAGGCGCGTTCTTGAGAGTCGGTGAGGAGGGGGCTGACAGGGATCTCCCGGCGACCCGCATTGCGCTTCCGAGCGGTGACGCGGGCGGGGCCGGTCGCCAAATAGTCTTCGCCTGGGATCTCTCCTCGGAACTCTGCCGGGAGGCGAACACCCCGCTGCCCCTGCCGAGTGTCATGGATAGGCCACCGGGGCTCCTGCCGGCGGAGATCACTCCGGCGGCGCCGGTGTTTGACGATCCGGCGCTGGTCGCCGAGCTGCTGGCATGTGTCGACAAGAGCGCGTTGGAGACGGAGGCGCGCGCCCCAACAGGCTATACGCTCCCGGAGCCGCTGGTCCCGAGATGGCACGTCATCATCCTGACTCTCCTGTTGGCGACGGGATTCGCCATCTCGGCGGTGACCCTCGCCCGCCCCCAGGCACACTCCAGGCGCGCGTTACCGTAGTTGATGCCACCACCCGGCGAAATCGGCCAGCGCGCGGTCGGCCATGGCGCGGCGGCGCTCACGGCGCCCTCTCACCTTCCGGGCCGGCGGCGGGAAAAGGTCCCAGCGAATGTTGGACGGCTCATAGCGCCCCCCGGTGCCTCTCGTGAGGCGCAATAGCGCACCCAGGGCCGTGGTCGGGGGCGGCGCCAACCACTCGCGGGCGCTCAGCTCGGCGGCCACGGAGACCCCCGCCAAAAAACCGCTCGCGATCGACTCCACATAGCCCTCAACCCCGGTTATCTGACCCGCAAAGCAGATCCTGGGATCGCTCACGAGGCGCAGCCGCTCATCCAGCAGCCGCGGCGCGTCCAGAAAGGTGTTGCGATGCACCGCGCCGTAACGGCTGAAGCGCGCTCTGCCGAGCCCCGGGAGGAGACGCAACACTCTCCGTTGCTCGGAGCGGACCAACCTGGTCTGAAACCCCACCAGGTTGTAGGCGCTGCCGGGGACATCCTCGCGCCGAAGCTGCACGACCGCAAACGGCCTACGGCCCGTCCGCGGACACACGAGCCCGACCGGCTTCATCGGACCGAAGGCGGGCGCCATGCGACCTCCGGCGGCCACCTGTTCGATGGGTAGGCAACCCGGGAAAAAGCGCGGCCCGGAATCAGACTCGCAGATCTTGAGTGAGGTCTTTTGCGCCGCCAGAAGCTCGTCGATAAAACGGTAATAAGCGTCTTCGTCGAGCGGGCTGTTCAAGTAATCGGCGCTGTCACCCTTGTCGTAGCGCGAACCGGTAAACAACTCGCTCATCTCGAGCGACTCGCCCACCACGATGGGCGCGATGGCGTCATAGAACGCGAGCCCCTCGCGTTCCGTGCGCGCTTGCAGGTGGGCGGCCAGCGACTCGCTCGTCAGCGGCCCGGTGGCGACAAGAACGGAGCCTTCCGCCGGCAGCTCCCGCGCCTCGTGCTGCACCGGATTGATCAGGGAGTGAGCGCGGAGACGCTCGGTGACGCCGCGCGCGAAGCGTTCGCGATCGACCGCCAGCGCGCCACCCGCCGGCACCCGAGTCTCGGCGGCGACACTCATCAGCAGCGACCCGCCGCGCTCGAGTTCCTCTTTCAAAAGACCGACGGCGTTGCTGAGGTCCCGCCCTCGAAAGGAGTTGCTACAGACCAGCTCGGCGAAGAGATCGGGGCGCTCATGGGCCGGCGTGCATCGCTCGGGCTTCATCTCCCAGAGCGTCACGGGGACGCGGCGCTCCGCAAGCTGCCAGGCGGCCTCCGAACCCGCCAGGCCGGCGCCGATCACTGTGACCGATTTCAATTTGAGTCCATCGCGCGAGCCTCGTGACCACAGGCAGGACAATACCGGGCGGCGGCGCCGCCCCGGCGCCGGCGCTCGAACAAAGAGGGCGCATCGCACTGCGGGCAAGGTTCGGGTAGCGGACGGTCCCAACTCGCGTAGTCGCACTGCGGATAGCGCGAGCAGCTCCAAAAGGTCTTGCCTCGGCGGGAACGCTTTTCGACCAGCTCGCCTTTCTTGCAACTCGGGCAATCGACACCGGTGCCGATGGGTTTCGTGGACTTGCACTGGGGATAGTTGGAACACGCCAGGAAACGACCGAACTTGCCCTGCTTGACGGCCAGCGCCGCACCGCACTCGCCGCACTTCTCGCCGGTCAACGCCGGCTCCTTGGGCTGGACGGCGCCGTCGTCGGTGCGCTCGTACTCTTTGGTGTTGCGGCACTCCGGATAGGCCGAACAGCCCAGGAAGCTCCCGTTGCGCCCGAACTTGATGACCATCTTTTGCCCGCAGCGGTCGCAGTCGATCTCAGTCTTGATCTCCTGGCGCTTGACGTCTCGCATGTCCTGCTTCGCGCGCTGCACTGCTCTGGAGAAGGGTTCGTAGAACTCTTGAAGTAGCACGAGCCACTGTCGCGAGCCCTCCTCCACGTGGTCCAGCTCGCTCTCCATCTCGGCCGTGAACTTGATGTCCATGATCTCGGGAAAATTCTCCACCAGCAGATCGGTCACGATCGAGCCCAGCTCGGTGGGCCGGAAACGACCATCGTCCCCTTTGGCAGTGTACTCCTTGTCCTGAATCGTCGTGATGATGGCGGCGTAGGTCGAGGGACGCCCAATCCCCTGATCCTCCAGCTCGCGAATCAGTCCGCTCTCGGTGTAGCGCGGCGGAGGATCGGTGAAGCGCTGCTCGGTTTCGAGTTTGACGAGCGCGAGCGCATCACCCTCGATCACCGGCGGAAGCACGCGATCGCGACCGTTATCGGCTCCATCGCCGTTACCGTTCTTCTCGACCGCCTCACTGCGCTCGTCCTGCGCCGCCCGGTGATCGCGAAAAACCGCGGTGTAGCCTGGGAACACCAGCACCGAGCCACGCGCCCGCAAGGTATAGTCCCCGGCGGCCACATCGATGGTCGTCTGATCGAACTGCGCGGGCGCCATCTGACAGGCAATAAACCGGTTCCAGACAAGGGAGTAGAGCCGGAACTCGTCGCGGCCGAGATAGGGTCGGACCCGCTCCGGCGGGTGCGCCAGTGAGGTCGGGCGAATTGCCTCGTGGGCGTCCTGTGAGCGCTTCTTGGTGCGGTAGACGTTGGGCTTGGGCGGCAAGTAATCAGGGCCGTAGCGCTCCTCGATGTGCGCTCGCGCGGCGCTCACGGCGTCGCTCGACAGTCGGGGGGAGTCGGTCCGCATGTAGGTAATGAGCCCGACTGCGCCCTCGTCTCCGAGCACGATCCCCTCATACAGGCTCTGCGCCACCGACATGGTCCGCTTGGCGTTCATGCGAAGTTGCCGCGCCGCTTCCTGCTGTAGCTTGCTCGTGACGAAGGGAGGCGCCGCGCTGCGTTTCGTGCGCTTCTTCTGCACCTCCCGCGCCACGAGCGAAGCGCTCTTGACCGCCGCTTCGGCGGCCAAGGCCTCGGCCTCGTTCGCGGGCCGGTGCCGTTTGCCGTTTTTCTCGATCAGCTTGGCCGTAAAAGACGGTGGGACGGGCCCCGCCAGCTCGGCCGTCAAGGTCCAGAACTCCTCGGGACGGAAAGCGGCGATGGCGCGCTCGCGCTCCACCACCAGCCGCACCGCCACCGACTGGACCCGCCCGGCCGACAGGCCGCGACGCACCTTGTCCCACAACAACGGGCTTATCTCGTAGCCCACGAGGCGATCGAGGATCCGTCGCGCCTGTTGCGACTCGAACTTGTTTTGATCGAGGGGCATGGGATTTTCAAGAGCGCGCAGTATGGCCGGCTTGGTCACCTCGTGAAAAAGCACTCGGGAGATGTTCGGGTTGGCGCTCCTGATCTCTTCGGCCAGATGCCAGGCGATGGCCTCACCCTCCCGGTCGGGGTCGGGCGCCAGGAAGACATGCTGGGCCGCCCGCGCGCGCTTGCGAATCCCCTGGATCACCTTGCTCTTGCCGCGGACCACCTCGTAGCGGGGCAAAAAACCGTCTTCCGTATCCACTCCCAACGAGTTCTTGGGGAGATCCTTGATATGCCCGACGGAGGCTTCGACCTCGTAGTCCTTACCAAGATAGGCTTTGATTGTCCGCGCCTTGGCCGGTGACTCGACCACGATGAGAGCTTTGCCCATGACCTCTACCCTTGAAGCTTGTCATTCTTTTTTCGCGCGGCAACGGAACCGCAACCGCTCTGTCGCACGTCAGCGGGGGGACCATACAGCCCCAATGGAGTCTCCGCAACTTCGATAACATTCGCGGGCGTTGTATGAGCTGCGCACAAGGGGGCCGGCGATCACCTGGGCAAACCCGAGCGCGAGCGCCTCGCGGCGCCACTCGTCGAAGCGCTCCGGCGGGACGTAAGAGGCCACCGGGAGGTGCTGCAAGGTGGGCTGCAGATACTGGCCGAGGGTCAAGATGGAGACCCCCGCCTCAAGGAGCAACGCGAGTGACTCCCGGACGTCGCTCTCGTGCTCGCCCAAACCCAGCATCAGCGAGGACTTGGCGACCCGCGCGGGGGAATGCGCCCGAATCCGGCGCAAGACCTCGAGCGAGCGCTCGAATGAAGCTCGCCTGTCGCGCACCAAGGGGGTCAAGCGGCGCACCACCTCGACGTTGTGCGCGACAACGTCGTAAGGGGCCGCCAACACGGTCTCGAGCGACTCCTGGTCGCCGGCGAAGTCCGGCACCAGAGCCTCGAGGCGGCAGTCGGGCCGCCGCTCTTTGATGGCGCGCGCCGCGGCGGCGTAGATCCCGGCGCCGCCATCCGGTAAATCGTCGCGAGTGACCGACGTCAACACGACGTAATCGAGATCCAGCGAGTTCACTGTCTCAGCCGCGCGGGAGGGCTCCGTCCCGTCTATCACTCCCCCGGGATCACCGCTCTTGACGGCGCAAAACCGGCAAGCGCGGGTGCAAACCGCGCCGAGCAACAGCAGCGTCGCAGTACCCTTGCCCCAACATTCACCGCGGTTGGGGCAGCACGCCTCCTCGCAGACGGTGTGCAACTGGTCCTCGGCGAGTCGCCGGCGCACACGGGCATAGCGTGCCTGACTCCCCGTGCGTGAAGGGCGCAGCCACTCGGGCAACCTCTCGCGGCGGGTCATTCTGTGGCGCCCTGGTCGGAGGTGGTCTGAAAAACGAGCCCCTCCCCCTCGGGATCGACATCCGCCTGAATCCGCGCCCCGTCGCGGATCTCACCCTCGAGGAGCTTGACGGCCAACGGATCCTGCACCAGGCGCTGAACCGCCCTCTTGAGCGGACGCGCGCCGTACTGCGGATCGTAGCCCGCCGCGGCCAACCTCTCGCGCGCCGCCGGCGTGAGCGTCAACTCCAGATTACGCGCGGCGAGCCTGGAGGCAAACCGTCTCATCTGGATGTCGACTATCGCGTCCAGATCCTCGCGCCGCAAACGGTTGAAGACCACCACGTCGTCGACCCGGTTCAGGAACTCGGGGCGAAAGTGGCTTTGCAGCGTCTGCATCACGCGCGCCCGCGCCTGCGCCTCGGCCCCGCTCGTCGCCTCCCGCTCATCGAACGCCAAGAACTCGCTGCCGATGTTGGAGGTCATCACCACCAGCGTATTCTTGAAATCCACGGTGCGGCCCAGGCTATCGGTCAGCCGCCCATCGTCGAGCACCTGCAAGAGCGCGTTGAAGACCTCGGTATGCGCCTTCTCGATCTCGTCGAACAACACCACCGAATAGGGCCGCCGCCGCACCGCCTCGGTGAGCTGCCCCCCCTCTTCATGGCCCACATATCCGGGAGGCGCCCCGATGAGTCGCGCGACGGAGTGTTTTTCCATGTACTCGCTCATGTCGAGTCGCACCATGGCGTCCTCGTCGTCGAACAAAAACGCCGCGAGAGTTCGCACCAGCTCCGTCTTGCCGACGCCGGTGGGCCCGAGGAAGATGAAGCTGCCGATCGGGCGGTTTGGGTCCTGCAACCCCGAGCGCGCCCGCCTCACGGAGTTGGCGACCTTGGAGATCGCCTCCTCCTGGTGAATCACCCGCTCACTGAGGCGTTCCTCCATTTTGACCAGCTTGGCGGCCTCGGACTCCAGCATCTTCGAGACCGGGATGCCGGTCCACGCGGAGACCATCTCGGCCACGTGGTCGTCACTCACCTCCTCGCAAAGCATCCGCCCGGCTTTCTGGAGCTCGGCGAGCTTCTCACGCTGCTCCTCCAGCTCACGCTGAAGCTCCGGCTGCCGCCCGAAGCGCAGCTCGGCGGCGTAGTCGAGCCGCCCCTCGCGCTGGGCCTCCTCCTCCTCGTGCCGCAGCGCCTCCAGGCGCTCTTTCAAGTCGCGGATCCGCAAGATGGCGCTCTTCTCCTGTTCCCAGCGCGCCTTGAGTTTGTGGATCTGCTCTTCGTCCTCGGCTATCTGGCGCTCCACCTCGGCCAGCCGCTCGCGCGAGGCCTCGTCCTCCTCCTTCTTGAGCGCCTGAGCCTCGATCTGCCGTTTGATGAGCAATCGATCCAGCAGGTCGATGTCCACCGGCAAGCTGTCGATCTCCATCCGCAGCCGGCTGGCCGCCTCGTCGATCAAGTCGATGGCCTTGTCCGGCAGGTGGCGATCCGTGATGTAGCGGTGCGACAGCGTCGCCGCCGCCACCAGCGCCGTATCGGTCACCCGCACTCCGTGATGGATCTCGTATTTGTCCTTCAAACCACGCAGAATCGTGATTGTGTCCTCCACTGTCGGCTCGGCCACGAACACGGGCTGGAAGCGCCGCTCCAGCGCCGCGTCTTTTTCGATGTACTTGCGATACTCCTTGAGCGTGGTGGCCCCCACACAGTGCAAATCGCCACGGGCCAACGCCGGCTTGAGCATGTTGGACGCGTCCATCGCGCCCTCGGCGGCACCGGCCCCCACGAGCGTGTGCAGCTCGTCGATGAAAAGGATTATCTCGCCTTCGGCTTGCGTGATCTCCTTGAGCACCGCCTTGAGCCGATCCTCGAACTCGCCGCGATACTTGGCGCCCGCTATCAACGCTGCCAGATCGAGCTGTACGAGCCGCTTACTCTTGAGCCCCTCCGGCACATCCCCGTTGACGATGCGTTGCGCCAACCCCTCAACGATGGCGGTCTTGCCGACCCCCGGCTCGCCTATCACCACCGGGTTGTTCTTGCGCCGCCGGGACAACACCTGCACCACACGCCGAACCTCGGAGTCGCGCCCGATGACCGGATCGAGCGCGCCGTCGCGGGCGAGCTGAGTGAGATCGCGGCTGTAGCGATCAAGCGCCTGATAGCGCGACTCGGGGTTTTGGTCGGTGATCCGCTCGCCGCCCCGCAGCGTGGCCAGCGCCTCATAGACTTTCTCGCGCGTGAGCCCCTTTTCTTTCAGCAGCGCGGCGACAAAGCCCGTCTCCGGATTCAGCAGCGCCAACAGCAGGTGCTCGGTGCTGACGTATTCGTCGTGCATTCTGCGCGCCTCCGCGGCGGCGCGCGTGAAGAGCCCTTCGAGCGCCGGCGCGAAGTAGAGCTGCGAGTTGCCGTGGACCCGCGGCTTCTTACCCAGGGACTCCTCCACCTGCTTCGTCAGCAACCCCGGATCGACCTCCAGCTTACGCAGCAAAGACGGGACGATGCTGGCATCCCCCTCGCCTTCGCCGTCGCCGGACGGGGCACACAGGGCGAGCAACAGGTGTTCGGGATCCACTTGCTGCTGGTTGAGCTCCCGCGCCAGAGCGGTGGATCTCTCCACCGCCTTCTGCGCATTGACAGTGTAGTTGTCGAATCTCATCGAAAAACCTTTCGCCGACACGAGTCGGGCTGGAAGCGCCAAGATTGCACCGGCGCGCTGCACAGAAGAGATAGGGACGCACCCTCTTGAAGTCAAGCGGGGCAAAGGGATAGAGTCTACCGAGCCACCTCGCGGCGGCTCTGATCAGTAAGCAAGGAGGTGAGGAGAGGTGTCTGTCGCGCGCCCGGACAATCGCCAAGGGGACACCCCCTCCGTGGTCGTGCGTGAAGCGACTCCGGACGACGCCCGAGTCACGCTGAGGCTGATGGAGCAGCTACTGCGCGAGACGCCGTTCATGTTGCGGATGCCGGAAGAACAGCTGGACACCGTCTCCGACGAGAGACGCTTCTTGCGCGGGCTCAGGGCGTCGGGCAACTCGTCCGCCTTCCTGGCGTTCGAGCACGGGGAGCCGGCGGGGCTACTGGTCGTCACCGGCGGGGTCCTCAAGCGACAGCGACACGTGGGCCACATGGGGATGGGGGTCCTCGCCGATCACTGGTCGCGCGGAATCGGGAGCGCGCTCCTCAACGCCGCCATCGACTGGCTGATGCACCACCCTCGGCTGCGGAAGCTGAGCCTGCAGGTTTATGCCAACAACCCGCGCGCCGTGGCGCTCTACGAACAAAAAGGGTTCCGGCTGGAGGGACGACTCGTGGACGAGGTGCGACTCGATGAGGGCTATGTCGACATGCTGCAAATGGCCTACCTGCGCCACCCCTAATCCTCAATCCTCCACCCTTTCCTCGGTCCACGGACGCGGTGGATGATTGAGGTAACTAGGGGCAATCAAAAGTAGAAGCGGAAGCCGGCGGTGCCGAAGAAGCCACCGTTGAAGAAAGAGACGCTGAAAGTGTCGCGGGTGGTGCCGAGCAAGGTGTTTTGGGCCGTCAACGCGTTGCCGTCTTCGGGCACTATCTGCATCGTGATGCCGGTGGCCAGCGAGATGGCGAAGTGCTTGCTGAAGAAATATTCGACTATCAGGGGAATATCCAGGTTGAACTGGAAGATCGAGTCGCCGCCCGTGGCGGCCTTGTTCAAGAAGCCCATGCTGCCGCGCAGGCCGATGCCGAGGTTGACGTCCCTGGCGCGGGCGATGTTGTAACGCACGCCGAAGGCGGTGTTGAACGCCACCTGGTTGTCCCCTTCGTCAGGGCTGACGAGATCGAGCCCCATGATGAGATCGATCCCGAGCGCATGGGTCACCCAGTAGGTCAGCGCCAGACCGCTCGCCCCCCCGAGACTCTGATCGTAGCCCAGCCCGAACCGGCCGCGCATATCCTTGGCGGAGGCCGCCGCGGACGCCAGCAACAGCGACATCGCAAGCGCAATCGTAATCTTTCGCATGACTCTGCCCCTCCTTCATGGCAACGCGATGACCTCACCACGAGGACATCGACCAGACTCGAGCAATCCAAAACAAAGGCTACACCCGGCCACTCCCCAACAGCAACCCCCATCCTCACTCCCCTCGGTCCACGGACGCGGTGGACGATTGAGGACGCCGGGGTTGTTTGGCATTTTTTGATGGGCTCCATTATGCTGATATCGGCAACGGCCGAAACGCGCGGTTGGCACATA
>PWKZ01000270.1 GCA_003559575.1 Bradymonadales bacterium
CAAACCATAATCGTCGGCCCATCCTGGTATTCGCGCGCGGATTCACGCACATCTGCGGCGTCACCTGCACCGAATTAGTGCTCGACTTAAGCTAGAAACGGGTGTCAGGCACATCGCTCGGAGGTCGCAAGGGCGGTAGAAACAAAAAAGCCCCCGATTTCTCGGGGGCTTATGTGTGCGAAAGGGGGGACTCGAACCCCCACACCCATAAAGGGCACTAGAACCTGAATCTAGCGCGTCTACCAAATTCCGCCACTTTCGCGCCGGGTGACCGAAAAAGCCCAATCGGCCTCTCCTGAAACCGACCCGGTTTATATGGTGTTGTTCGTCGGGTGTCAAGCTTGACTTCCGCGTGGCGGTTGTACTATTCATCGAGCGCTTAGGCGTGGGACAAAGGAGAGCGTTGAGCCCGGGTGTCGTCTCCGCGAGACAGGTACCCCACCCCCTTCAGCGCGACTGTTTTGCGGCTCGCGAGCAGACTTTGTGTCCTGTGCCGAAGCCCTTCTCCCCGCAGTTCATGGCCCTCAGGGAAACGAGTTCCAGTGCGTCGTGTGGGCAACTGACGAAAGGAAAAGCGATGCAACGCGACTTGACCAAACGGATAGCCTTTTTGTTTGCCGGCGCGCTTTTGCTCGCGGCCGTCGCGTGTGACGACTCGGCGCGCCCCGAGACGACCGCGCCTGGTCTCATCATGCAGGAACTCGAGCGCGCTGAGATCGAGATTGAGTCGGAGCTGATAGTCAGGCTCACCCACGACGAACCCGAGCTCGGCTACATGATCTACTTCCGGAGTCGTCCGGATCTCTCAACTGCGTACGAGCTGGACTGGCACTCCCGGGGGCGGTATGTGGCGGCGGCGCTCCAGAAGAACGCGGAGCGAGCCCAACAGAGGGTGCGCGCCCTTCTCGACACCAACCATGTCGAGTACAAGGCTTTCTGGATCGACAACATCATCGCCGTGGAGCGAGGAGACCTCGCCACTCTCAACCAGCTCATGGCCTACGATGAGATCGCGGCCATCCGAGCGCCGCGCACGATGGCGCTCATCAAACCCGAACACACGGAGCCGGCGGTCGCCTTTCCCCAGGCGATTGAGTCCAACCTGACTCGGATCAACGCCGACGAAGTATGGGCGCTCGGCTATCGCGGCGAAGGGATGGTTTTGGCCTCCATCGACAGCGGTGTCCGCTACACCCACGAGGTGCTGGTTGAAGGCTACCGAGGCAACCTTGGCGGGGGCTCTTTCGACCACAACTTCAACTGGTGGGACCCCTACGTCGCCCACCCGGGCGCGCCAGTGGATTATCACAGCCACGGCTCGCACGTGACCGGCATCATGACCGGGGAAGACGCCGCCATGGGCAACCGGATCGGCGTCGCGCCGGGAGCCGTTTGGATCGCCTGCGCCGGATGCAACAGCAACCAATGCTCGGGTGTCTCCTTGCTCGAATGCGCGCAGTTCCTCACCGCCCCCTGGGATCTCGGCCAAGACAACCCCGATCCGGACAAACGCCCCCATGTGATCAACAACTCCTGGGGTGATTGCGGCACCAGCTACGACGGCTGGTATCAGGGGGTCGTCGACGCCTGGCACGCCGCCGGCATCTACCCCGTCTTTGCCAACGGCAACAACACCAATTGCCTCTACCCGGCGCCGCCCGGCTGCAACACCGTCGGCAACCCGGCTCGCTACGGCAACGTCAGCGGGGTGGGCTCCACCGGTCAGAACAACGGCGCTTATGCGACCCACTCCAACTGGGGTCCGACCGACAACCCCAACCCCTTCGATTTTGACGGATACCCCAACATCAAGCCCGATTTCGCCGCCCCGGGGGTCAACATCCGCTCGGCCGTCAACACCGGCGACGGCAGCTACGAGAGCTGGGGGGGGACCTCCATGTCCGCGCCCCATGTGGCCGGCGTGATCTCTCTCATCTGGCAGGCGGCGCCTTGTCTGATAGGTAGTTTCGCGGAGACGGAGGCGGTGCTCAAGACCACCGCGGTCCCCATCCCTTACGACTCAACTTGCGGCGGCGAGGGAGGGGGGGACCATCCCAACAACGCCACCGGGTGGGGTGAAATCGACGCGCTGGCGGCGGTCGATTTGGCTACCGGCCTGTGCGGCCCAAGCGGCTCTTTAGAGGGCTATGTGACCGGCACGGGTGGAGAGCCCATCGTGGGCGCCCTGGTCGAGATCGGCGGGCGCTCGGGGCTCAGCGACGCCGCCGGACACTACCGCGTGTTGCACGTCCCCGAGGGCACTCATGGCGCCGTGGTCAGCCACTACCGATATTTTCCGGAGGTTTTCGACGACGTGGTGATCGCTGAGGACGAGACGACCCCGCTGGATGCCCAGTTGAGCCCACGCCCCAGCGCCCCGCTCTCCGGTACGGTGCGCGACGGCTCGGGGCACGGTTGGCCGCTCTACGCCCGTCTCGATGTCATCGCGCCGATGGGCGAGATGGAGCGAGTCTACACCGACCCCATGACCGGGTCCTACTCGACCGGTTTGCTCACCGGCGTGGAGTACACGGTCATCGTGACCGCCCACTTGGCGGGCTATGCACAGAAGATCGCGGTTGTGACCATCGGATCCGAGACGGTGCGGGATTTCGTGCTCGAGTCGCCGAACTGCGACGCGCCGGGGTATGCGCCGCAATATCTGGTGGCCTATTTCGAGGACTTTGAAACCGATGACGGTGGGTTCACGACCAGCGGAGTCACCAGCTTCGCGTGGGGGCAACCCACCTCGGGCCCCGGCGCGGCCTACTCCGGCGTGAACGCCTGGGGGACCAACCTGGCCGGAGACTACGGCAACAACGAAAACGGCTCGGTGGTCTCACCCGTGATCGATTTGTCGGCCTACTCGAGCGAGCTGACTCTGAGTTGGTGGCAGTATCTCAACACCGAAAGAAGCTGGGACTCTGCCTATGTTGACGTCAGCAACGATGGCGGCAGCACCTGGCAGGCCATTTACGGGCCGGTCAGTGGGGGCATCGACACAGTCTGGGCCGAGCGCACTCACGTTCTTGATGCCGGTTACACCTCCGGCGAGTTCCGGGTCCGCTTCCGGATGACCACGGACGGCTCGGTGACTTACCCCGGATTCTTCATCGACGACGTCGGAATCATGGCGATCGAGCCGGACTGCCTCAAAACGGCAGGGGGGCTCGTCTTCGGGCAGGTCCGGGACTTGAACGACGGTCGTGGTGTCGTCGGCGCCGTGGTCGAGGATGGCCACGGGACTTTGGCCGAAACCTTTGAAAACGCCGACGACCCAAGCCTCCCGGTGGGGGTCTACTTCTTGTTCGCTCCTCCGGGCGAGGGCACGTTGAGCGCCACTGCCCCCGGATACGGCGTTTCCACCCAAGGAGCGACGGTCCCAGAAGGTGGGGTGGTCAGGCGCGATTTCGATCTCGGCACCGGGCGGCTGCAGCTGACCGGCGGACCCATTTACGACAGGCTCCACGCCGACCGGATGGACGCGACCCACCACCTCATGCTCGAGAACACCGGCACCGCGACAGTGCATTACGAGATTGGGTTGCGCCGGGGCCATGCTTCTTCAAGCGCACCGCACGGCGCGCCGTTCGATTTGACCCGACTGGCGGAGCCGGTGGCGACAGGCGCGGCGGCGCAGGCCCTCACCGCGCAATACCTCGACGCCCTAGAGGCGCCCGCCCGGCATGTCACCGCCGAGGATGCGCTAATCATCAATGAGTTCGCCACCGGACACGTCCTGTCATGGGCGGCTGCGGTGGATCGCCACTCGGGGATGGTCTGGGTCGGCGAGACCATGAACACCGTTGGCAACACGAGCGACGACTTTCTGGAGATATTCTCACCGGACGGAGTCTCCCACGGCACGGTGCCGAGTGACCTCGGCGGCTCTTTCGTGGCCGGTGGTTGCTACGATGAGACTCAAGATCTGCTGTGGTTCGTCAATGTGGGCAGCGACAACTGCATTCACGCGGTGGATCCGAGGCACGAGGCTTTCACCGGCGAGATGATTTGTCCCGGGTGGCACACGAACCAGCGCGGTCTGGCCCACGATCCGAACACCGACACTTTTTACGCGGGCACCTGGAATGACAGAACTATCACGCACTTCACCCGCGACGGGACGATTCTCGATAACGTATTCGTCGATCTCGGGATCTCCGGGCTCGCCTACAACCAGGTGTCGGGGCATCTGTACGTCGCGGAGAGCAAGGCCAACAACGTCGGCGGATCACTGCACGTCATGGATCCGCATGACGAGTATGCGATCTTGAGGAGCTACAACTTCCCGGGGAAGCAGGACTTCTTCCAGGCGGGACTCGGGATCGACTGCGACGGGAGTGCCTGGATTGTCGACCAAAAAGAGAACAAAGCCTATCAGGTGGACGTGGGCGAGCCCCCGGTCTGCGGTCTCGATTGGGCCGAAGCGGCGCCCGAGGCGGGAGCGCTCGCGCCCGGCGAGAGCGTCTCGCTGATTGTTCGACTCTACGCCGACGAGGTGGACTTCGGGCATCATGAGGGGCGCCTGGCGATCTGGAACGACACCCCCTACGGCACCGCTGCGGTTGACCTTACGATGGATTATGTCGACAACCATACGGTCACAATTACGACCGAAGGCGGCGGCACCACCTCCCCGGCGGGAGAGGTCACGGTATTGGGGCTCGATGATCTGGCAATCCGGATCGTGCCGGAGCCGGGGCACCACGCACACGAGGTCTATTTGGACGGAGAGTACCAGGGCCGTCGCCTCGAGGAGCTTGTAATCGAGCGGGTCGAGCGCGCGCATGCCGTGCATGTCGTCTTCGGCTATACCTGCGCTTTGGACACTGACTGCGTCAATCCGCACAACGACTGCCTGGGGATCTGCCACGACGAGATCTGTCTCTTCGACATATTCAAGTCGCCGGGAGACGCTTGCGGCGATCAGACGGCCACCCGCTGCACCGCCCCCGAGACATGTAATGGTTTTGGAGTTTGTCTGACGAACCACGCTCCCTCGGGCACCTCATGCGACGCCGACGGCGATGGCTGCACCGTCGGCGACTCGTGCAGCGCCGGAGTCTGCCTCGCCGGAGCCCGGGCCGATTGCTCCCACGAGAACGATCCCTGTAACACCGGCGTCTGCGTCTCGACCGGCAGCGACTCGTATGTCTGTGAGAAGGATTCGGCCCCCCACGAAGGCCGCGCCTGTGACGCCGACGGCGACGGTTGCACCGTCGGCGACTCGTGCAGCGCCGGAGTTTGCGTCGCCGGCGCCGCGCCCGATTGCTCGGCGCTGGACGACGCTTGCAACGTGGGTGTCTGCCTCTCCACCGGACCGAATAGCTACGTCTGTCAAAGAGATCCGGCGCCTCTCGAGGGTGAGCTCTGCGACGCCGACGGCGACGGCTGCACGGTCGGGGACTCGTGCAGCGCCGGAGTCTGCCTCGCCGGAGCCCGGGCCGATTGCTCCCACGAGAGTGATCAATGTAACGCAGGCGTCTGCGTCTCGACCGGCAGCGACTCGTATGTCTGCAAGAAGGATCCGAGCCCCTACGAGGATCGTCGCTGCAACGCCGATGACAACGGCTGCACGGTCGGCGACTCGTGCAGCGCCGGAGTTTGCGTCGCGGGCGCCGCGCCCGATTGCTCGGCGCTGGACGACGCTTGCAACGTGGGCGTCTGCCTCTCCACCGGCCCGAATAGCTACGTCTGTCAAAGAGATCCGGCGCCTCTCGAGGGTGAGCTCTGCGACGCCGACGGCGACGGCTGCACCGTCGACGATTCGTGCAGAGCCGGAGTCTGTCTCGCCGGAGATCCGCCCGACTGCTCCGACGAGGACGATCCCTGCAACACCGGCATCTGTGTCTCGACCGGGAGTGACTCGTATGTCTGTGAGAAGGATCCGACCCCTCACGAGGGTGATCTTTGCGACGCCGACGGCGACGGCTGCACGGTGGACGACACCTGCCACGAGGGCGTTTGTCTCGCCGGAGCCCGGGCCGATTGCTCCCACGAGAGTGACCCATGTAACGTAGGCGTCTGCGTCTCGACCGGGAGCGACTCGTATGTCTGTGAGAAGGATCCGACCCCCCACGAGGGTGATCTTTGCGACGCCGACGGCGACGGCTGCACAGTGGACGACATCTGCCACGAGGGCGTCTGCGTCGCGGGCGCCGCGCCCGACTGTTCGGCGCTGGATGACGCCTGCAACGTGGGCGTCTGCGTCACCACCGGGCCGAATAGCTACGCCTGTCAAAAGGATCCGGCGCCTCTCGAGGGCGAAATTTGCGACGCCGACGGCGACGGCTGCACAGTGGACGACATCTGCCACGAGGGCGTCTGCGTCGCGGGCGCCGCGCCCGACTGTTCGGCGCTGGATGACGCTTGCAACGTGGGCGTCTGCGTCACCACCGGCCCGAATAGCTACATCTGTCAAAAAGATCCGGCGCCTCTCGAGGGTGAACTCTGCGACGCCGACGGCGACGGCTGCACGGTGGATGATGCCTGCCGCGATGGGGTCTGCGTCGCCGGGGCTTTGGCCGACTGCTCGGGTGAGGACGATCAATGCAACACCGGCGTCTGCGTCTCGACCGGCAGCGACTCGTACGTCTGCCAGAAGAACCCGACCCCCCACGAGGGAGACCGTTGCGACGACGGCGATAGCTGTACCTTCGAGGACCGCTGCCGGCCCGACGGCACATGCGTCGGCAGCCCATACACCTGCGACGATCCCGACCGCTGCGAGACGGCGGAGGGGGCGGTTTGCCTGGGAGATGGGACATGCAGCTACCCCGCCACTCCAGGTGTCGAATGTGACGACGGCGATCCGTGCACCGTGGCTGAGTGTGACGGTCACGAGTGTTTGCCGATCCGAGAAGTGGACAACTGCTGCACGGATCTTCTTGAATGTCACGTCCCGTTTGAGATGTGCGACCTGGATCATAACCTGTGTGTCACGGTGATGTGTTCTCCGTGCGTGCAACACGGAGACTGTGGTGCGGAGGGCAACCTTTGTGTCATGGGCCCGCATGGCGACTACTGTGCGGTCGCCTGTGCGCCGGATGCAGAGGAAGCTTGCCCCGAGGGCACGGCTTGTCGCGAACTCGACGGGGGCTCCTTCCAATGCCTGCCGCTTTTGGGCGACTGCTTCTGCGAGCCGCGCGAGGAGCTGGTCTGTCTCGAGGGAACTCTTGTCTGGCGCTCGAGCTGCGGTGACCACGGGGATGTGGTGGCCTACTGCGGCGAGCGTGGTTGTTCGGCCGGCGCTTGCTGCCCCGAAGGGACGACGGAAATCGACGGGGATTGCGTCGTGGTTGATGATCCTTTCGCGCCCAAGCCGGACGCCGGCGAACACGATCCAGACCGGCCGGGCGCGAGAGATGCGGGCGGCGAGATGGACGCCATCCGAATCGACTCCGAGGGTCCGGTGGACGGGCTCGAGCCGGATGACGAAGGCGCCACCGGAGGCGGTGGCGGGTGCGCCGTCGGGGCGACGGGCGGTGGTCAAGGGAGCACCGCCGCATGGTCGCTGGTGATGGCGCTCTTGACGGCGCTGGCCGCGCTGCGTTTCGGTGCCCCCCGAATGCGCGGCGCGCGGCCGGGGGCCGACGTCTAGCTCCCAGGCTCTTCGGCAAACGCCGAAGACTGCGGCACTCTCTGTGGCGGAGCGCTCGAGCGCGTCAGCGTTTCTTGCGGGACTTCTTGCGAGCCGCCTTGGCCATCTTGGCCTTCTTGCGCGCCTTGGATTTGTCGAAGCGCCGCGCCGTCGCCTTCTTGTCGCGCGGCTCTCCATCCTCGCCGGCGCCGCCCATCCCCGCCATCATGGAGCCCAGGTCCATCCCCTTGAGCTGCTTCATCTGCGAGAGATTGCGCAATCCGGGGATCTTGCCGAGCAGGCCCGGGTTGGAGCCGAGCTTGCGCATCATGTCGCGCATGGAGTGGAAGCGGGCGACGAGATCGGTGACCGCCTCCTTGGGGTGACCGGAACCTCTCGCGATCCGCGCGAGTCTACTCTCGTTTAGCACCGTGGGGGTCTCGCGCTCTTGCGGGGTCATGGAGTCGATGATCGCCTCGATCTTGACAAGCTCGCGATCATCGATGTTGGCGCCCTCCGGCATCCCGTCGCTGAAGAAAGGCAGTTTCTCCATCAGGTCCTTGAGTGAACCCATCTTCTTGATGGTGCGGATTTGCTCCAGGAACTGGTGGAAGTTGAAGTCGCCGGAGAGCAGCTTGCGTGCATCCTCCTCAGCCTTTTCTTCGTCGACCACCTCCTCGAAATCCTGCATCAAGCCGACCACGTCGCCCATCCCCAGGATGCGCGAGGCGAGCCCTTCGGGTCGAAACTCCTCGAGTTTGTCGAGGGCCTCGCCCATCCCGACGAACTTGATGGGGCTGCCGGTGGCGGCCTTGACCGACAGCGCCGCGCCGCCGCGGGCGTCACCGTCCAGCTTGGTCAGGATGACGCCCGAAAGATCGAGCCGCTCGTTGAAGCCTTGCGCCGTTTTGACGGCGTCCTGACCGATCATGGCGTCGATGACCAGGAAGATGTTCTCCGGCTCGGTGAGAGCGCGGATGTTCTCAAGCTCTTGCATCAACACGTCGTCGATGGCGAGGCGCCCGGCGGTGTCGAAGAGCACCACGTCGCAGCCGGCGGCGCGCGCCTCGGCGCTCGCCGCTCGGCACAGCTCAGGCGGCGCTTTGCCCGGCGCGCTGTAGGTCGGGATGTCGAGCCTTTGGCCCAGCACCTTGAGCTGTTCGACGGCCGCCGGCCGGTAGATGTCGGCCGCCACCATCATCGGCCGGCGGCCCTGCTTTTGGAGGTAGCGCGCCAATTTTGCGGTGGTGGTGGTTTTACCGGACCCTTGCAGCCCGATCATCATCACCTTGGTGACCCCTGCGGCGGCATACGCGAGCGAGGTGTCCACCGGCCCCATCAGCTTCTCGAGCTCCTCGTGGCAGATGCGGACGAAGTGATCGCCCGGGGTGGCCTCCAGCTTGCGCTCACCGTGCCGCGCCTTGGTGCGCACCAGCTCGCCAATGGCCTTCTCCTTGACCTGGCTCAGGAATTCGCGCACGACGCGGTACTCGACATCACCCTCTAGTAGGGACAGCCGAATATCGCGCAGGGCTTCTTCGATGTTGCTCTCGGTGATCTCACGAAACCCGCGCAGACGATTGCGGGCGTCGCGAAATCCCTTCGTGATGGTCTCCAACATGGGCTGTGTGTCCTATTCTGCCGTGATCCGCCGGGAGGTGCGGTTCGTAAGGCGACTAGTGTCTACCGCCAGGTCGCCGCGAGGCTACAGAATGAAGCGGCCCCGAGTCAAGGGGGGCCCCATCCCCTAATTCCCCACCTGCACCGGCATTCGTGCGCGGATCCGCGCGCGAATCCCATAGATACAACCGCTGATAGCTGATATTTGATGCGATTGCCCCGGGACAAGTCCGGAGGCATCGTGTTAGAGTCTGCCGTGCGCCGGTCCGCCCCGTACGGCGGGGTGGGCGCGCCCGCGCGCGCGATAAATCGGCTCATTTGGGCAGTGCTGACCGGCGCGCGGGAGCAAGCAGTGCCTCCGGTGCACCGGCCGGAAACAGAGGGGTGAGGGAGGAACAATGGAGCGGATCGCCATTTATGGGAAAGGCGGAATCGGCAAGAGCGTTATTGCGACCCATTTGAGCGCCGAGTTTGCCCGGCGTGGGTTGAGTGTTTTACATGTGGGCTGTGATCCGAAGGCCGACTCGTCTTGTCGTCTCACCGGCACCGCCCAAGTGAAGACCGTGCTGGGGGCGATGGGGATGAACCCGGAGGAGATCTCCGCGCCCCAGATAGTCACGCCGGCGCGCAACGGGATCTCCTGCATCGAGGCCGGCGGTCCGGAGCCCGGATCGGGCTGCGGAGGGCGCGGAGTGGCGCGGGCGGTGGAGCTCATCGGGGAGCTCGATCTGATGAATGAGCGGGAGTTCGACGTGGCCCTCTTCGATGTCCTCGGAGACGTGGTCTGCGGCGGTTTTGCGGCCCCGATGCGGCAGGGCTTCGGCGAGAAGGTTTTCATTGTCGTCTCCGAGGAGGCGATGGCCTTGTTCGCCGCCAACAACATCGCTCGTGCGATAATCAACTACTCGTACAACGGCATCGTGCTCGCGGGGTTGGTCGCCAACGTGCGCTCCGCCAATGAAGCGGATCGCGAGCGGCTCCACCGCTTCGCCGCGCGGCTTGGGACCAAGGTGGTGGCAGTGATCGAGCGCTCCGAGTTGATCTCGGCGGCCGAGAGGCAGCTCATGACGGTCATCGACACGGCGCCTGAATCCGACGTCGCCAAGATATTCAGCGGGCTCGCCGAATTCACGCTCGGGTTCGAGGTCGCCGAGGTGGCCAACCCGACGCCGATGACAGAGGACGAGTTTTTCGAGTTCATGCGGGAGTGAGAGGATGGCGGACACAAAGCCTGCTAAAGGGAGCGACGGGCGAGAGCAGAAGCTGACGCTCGCGGCCATGCAGGGGCACACCTTCGCGGGAGGAGCTTATTCCCGGGCGGAATTCGGGGCGCTCCTGGGGCTTGCGCCGATCGAGGACTGGGAGCCCAGGCTGGGCCCCCGTCTCAAGGTGGCCGCCTGGGTCAAGGAACGCGCCGAGCTAACCATCGACGAGGGGGACGACACCCCCGAGAACGTGATCGTGATCGAGCGCTACCACACCGGGCGCTCCGGTCTCGTCCATTCAAAGACCCTCAACGTCTGGGCGCGCAACGACGGTGTGCCCTGGGATCTGATCCTGCGGCTGCGGCTCGCGGTGCGAGGCCGTTTGGGGCGGCTGAGCGCCGAGCACATCGCGAGAGTCTTCGCGTCGGATCCGGAAATCGGCAGCGCGCGCTACGAGGCGCCGGCGGTGGTCGCAGAGGCGCGTGAGGATGAGTTTGACCGCCAGGCGTTTTTGTTCAACTGGGGCGGCTCGGACATGTGGTACCAGTTTTTCGCCACGGCCGAGTACTCGCGTGCACGGCTCGAATCGCTCGACCTTCTTGACCGCGCCACATCGGTCAACCACTGCGATCGCGAGTGTCTCGCCAACGAGCCGCATATTCCCCTGCGAGTGCCGCTGACCAATTTTCCCTGGGATGATCGAATCCGGCGCTCGTGGGGGGGGCGCGAGGGGTTGCCTCCCGAGGATCTGAACCCCACTCCCAAGGAGGCGCCCCCCGGCCTGGAGGAGCACGCCGAGTTCTTGGGCATCAGGGGTGCAAAGAAGCGCCCGCGCGACGAGGGGACAGTCTTGAAGGGCGGCTATCGGACCCAATCGCACTACACCGAGCTGACCGACTACGACGTGATTATGGGTGGCCAGAAGAAGCTCGCCCGGGTGCTCGATTTCGCCATCGACAACCTCTTCGGCGACATGCTCTTTGCCCACGTGACCTGCATCCCGGCGGTCACCGGCGAGGACGTCGAGGGGGTCATTCGTCAAGCTCAGAAGCGCTGTCCCGTCCCGATCTTGACCCTCACCATGACACCGGACGCCAAGGACGTGATTTTCGGTCCTATTTTGGTGGAGAGCCGAAAGGAAGCCGAGGAGCGGATCAAGGCGCGAAACCCGCGGGCGGTGAATCTAATCGGATTCCCGGAGGACGCCGGCACCGGTGAGCTGGTCAAGATGATTCAGCAAGCGGGGGTCGAGCTGAACGTCATCCTGATGCCGCGGGTGCAGCTCGAGCGGGTACGGCGGCTCCCGTTGGCTCCGCTGCATGTAATCCACCCCAACGAGTTTTGGCAGAACTTGTACAATCAGCTCCTCTTCGACACCGAGATCAACTCCATCACGCCCGAGGCGCCCTACGGCTATCGTCGAACAGCCGCCTGGTGCGAGCAGGTGGTGGCCGCCGCCGGCGGTGACCGCGCGTGCTTGCCGCAGGTGTTGGAGGAGGCCTGGGCGCCCTATCGAGAGCGCTTCGAGGCGCTCAAGAGCGAAGCCGCCCAGTATCGGTTGGGCTTCGTGCTGGGGGGCGATCAGGTGCGCCAGGTAGCCGACCCCGGCACCACCTGGGGTATACCGCTGCTCGGTATTCTCGAGGAGTTCGGCTTTTCGATGGACTTCATGATTCACACCTCTGATCGCCGAGAGGGGGCCGAGGCCGTCAAAGACCTCAAAGCTCCGCTCGAGGACACCGGGGATCGCCACCGCTTCCGGCTGTTCCAGACTCCGTCGCAGCTCAAGGCGCTACTCGGCACCGGCGGCTTCGCGGCCGTCTACAGCGAGCATTTTTTCGACTTCCGCATCTCGCGCTCCGGCAAGTCCCAGTTCTCCCTGACCATGTTCGAGCGTGGTTTCGGCGGGGCGCTACGGACTCTCGAGCGGTTGGTCCAGGTCTGCCGACTGCCGCTTTTCCACCGTTATGGCAAGTTCATGGGTGAGGCGTTCCCCTGGGCGTCGGACACCGAAGCGCTCGAGTCGCTTTCGAACCGTCGCGCGCAGCAGGGGCGCGACAGGAGAGAGGGAGATCCCCGGTCATGACCATCGATGTCAATAAGAGGAGTGGGGAGGAGAGAGAGTCCTCCGCACCGCTGCCCAGCGAGATGTTGGACACCTCGGCGCGAGTCACCACCACGTGTCTCATCGGGGCCTATGCGGCGATCAACGCCATCCCCGACTCCTATCTGCTGGTAGACGCGCCGGACTGTGCGCACCTCAAAGCGCAGTTCATCCACGGCAACCACGACTTGATGTCGACGCTCATCAGCATCAGCGGGTATCACCGGATCGGCAACACCGCGCTGCACTGCTGGAAAGTGATCGACAAGCGCGACGAGCAGATAGTGGCGCTGCTCGAGAAGATGGGGGAGTTCGAGGGCTCCGGGGTGGTCATGATGACCTCGATGCCGATGGCTACCATCGTCGGGATCGATTACGAGCGTCTGGTGCGCCAGGCGCAGGCCCGCTCCGGCACCGACACCTTCCACGTGTTCGATCGGGCGATTGACGGCGACTGGATGGACGGCTACGCCGAAGTGCTCGACACCTTGGCGCGCTCCATGCCTCTCTCCGATGAGATCGAGCGCGATCCGAAGAAGGTCGCCATCGTCGGCTACTTCATGGATCGCAACGAAGAGGACCACCACGGCAACCTGCGCGAGCTTCGCCGCCTGATCGAAGGGCTGGGGCTCGAGCTTTGCACCGTGTGGGCCGGCGGTGAGCCCTGGGAGACCATGAAGCGCGGGATCCAGGAGGCCGGCACGATCCTCTCGTTCCCGTACGCGCGCAAGGCGGCGCGCACTCTGGAGCGACGCGTTGGGACCCCGGTGCTCGAGTGCCGCCTGCCGTTCGGGCTCAACGCGACCGTCAAGTGGCTCGAGCAGTTGGGCGAGTCAATCGCGCGCCCCGAGGTGGCGGCGGATCTCATCGCGCGTGAGCTACAGGCGATTATGCCGCGCCTCGAGTTCGTGGTGCCGTTTCACTTCCTGCACCGCCGGGCCATGTTCGTTGGCGACCCACATCTCGCCGCGGGGTTTGTCGAGATCGTCGAAGAGTTCGGTGGGACAGTGCCGTTCATGGCGATCACGAGCCGCAAGCAGAACGCCCGGCATCTGCGCGACGGGCTCTCCGACACCACGCTGCACGTCGATCCGACCATCGCCTCGCTGATGGAGCACACGATGGAGCATCAGCGGTCCGTGGATCTCGTGGTGAGCTGCAACACCACCGGGGCCGGTCCCGCCACCGAGGGGCACATTGAGTTCGGCTTCCCCTGTTATGAGCGCCACGCGCTCTATGATCGACCGTTTCTCGGGTTCAGCGGCTTGATGGCTTTCGCCGACGAGATGTTGCGCGAGCTTAGAAAAGTTGATCAGATGAAACTGCGCCGCGAGAAAGACCGCGAGAAGGGCCCGAATGGCCCCGATGGCCCGGGCGGCCCCGACGGCCCGGGCGGCCCCTGACGGCGAGGCGAACGCTTGGCCCGCCACTCACAACGCCTTGTTGGGAGTTACCGTCTCCACCGCAGTAGTGAGTGGCCCCTAAGTCCCCACCTGCACCGGCATTCGCGCGTGAATCCGCGCGCGAATCCCAGGATGGACCGACGATTATGGCGAAGGGTCGGCGCTTTTGACATCCTCAATTGAGGGGTTGTGATATTCAATTGTTCTGGTGTGTTGAGTCTGAGTTTATTGGCGTCTCGAGTGCGATGTGCTAACTATCGGCGCAATGCATGGACGGGGTGGCGCGACGGCATGAGCCGGCGGCACTCATTTCGGGCTTACCGCCCTACTAATGAAGGAGTTGAGTGATGAGAAAGACAACCGCTCTTTTGGCCGCGCTGACTGTCATGACGATTGCCGCCACCGCGCCCCGCTCGGCGCAAGCCTACAGGCCCAGCCAGTTCTACTTCGGCGGCAGCCTCCCGTTTGCGATTCCGGTGGGCGATTTTCTGGACGGCGCCAACCCCGCGCTCGGCCTCATCGGTCACGCCGAGTTCAGGGTGTTGCCGATCCTCGGGCTGACCTTCGATCTCGGTTACGTGGGCTTCATCGAGAAGAACAACGTGGCGTTGAACACGATGCCGATGTTGTTCGGCGCCCGCTTCTACCACCACATCGCGCCGGTGACCGTGTGGGGCGGGACCCGGATCGGGATGTGGCACACGGCCGCCAAGATTAGTGCGGGGCCCTTCAGCACCACCGTCAGCGACACCGGCGGCGGCTGGCTCTTCGGAGGTGGGGTGCAGTACCCCATCCTGGACAGATTGCTGTTCGACGCCGGCCTCGAGTTTGGCTCAATCGATCTCGCGAACTTCGACAAATCGATGGTGCTGATGTTCAATTTCGGCGTCCGCTACGGGGTCACTTTCTTCTAGTTGCGCTCCCCGCCGGGCGCGGCCGTAATCGGTTTGAGTTCGTCGTACCCGAATCTTGCCACATAGGGCCGCGGCAGCCCCAGGCACCAGGCGTCCACCGCGCATTTTCGGCACCGCTCGGCCTTGAGCCAGGCTTTCCCCGGGTCCTCGTAGCCGGTCTCGTGTTCTCGAAGCCGCGGGCGGTGCCATGGGGGGTCGCGCAGCTCAGGGCGCACCAGGCACAGCGGGATCGCGGCGTGGGTCGAGCTTTGCAATGATGAGTGGCGCACCCCGAGATCGGCCGCGCGGGCCAACGCGGCCTCGAGCCTTGGTGCCGCCTCCGAGTAGCGCACCAGCATCTCCGGCGCCGTGGCGCGGTGTTCCGGACACATCGTCACCGAAAAGTGCAACAGAGGTACGGCACCGGGGAACAGACGCGGGATGGACTCCACCAGGTCGACCAGGTGCGTGACATTGTAGCGTGTCACCACACAGTTCAAGATCAGATCGTGGCCTGCCTTGGTCAGCCGGCGGATCCCTTCGATGGCGCGCGGCAGTTGGCCGCGGGTGGCGGTGCAGGCGTCGTAGAGCGCTTCCTCGGTGGCATGCAGGGAGACGAAGAACTGCATGCGGGGATCGTGCGGGTAGCCCGCCAGGCGTTTGCCGGAGGCCAGAGGGACGGCGTTGGTTTGAATCTGGACGGTGGCCGCCCGTGGGAGCGCCAGCGCGTGCGCGATGATTCGGCCGAGATCGGGGCGCAGAGTGGGCTCGCCGCCGGTGAGCGATAGCAGCAGGCCATGTTCGGAGGTGCCGGCCCGCGCGATGAGCCGGACCACATCGCGCATTGGAGGGTCGTCCTGCGGGGGTGGCGCGGAGCAAAAAGGGCAGCTCTGGTTGCATCGCGCTGTCAAGCGCACGAGCACCTCGACCTGGCGCTCGCCCTCCTCGCCAAGCTCGACCTCTTCCACCGAGCAGAACGGAAACTCGAGCGGGAGGGCCTCGATGAGCGGCCACCCCTCGAGACCCACCGCGTCGCTCCGCGCCAGCAGCCGCGGGAGATTGCCGGCGCTGCGGCGCATCAACGCGACAAACAGATCGATCCAGCTCTCCTCGAGCGCGGTCAGATCGGGCGCTCCCCGGTAACTCAGCGCGTAGTCGCCGATGGTGCGGTATGGCGCGTGTGGTCCGCGCTGGTCGAGGCGCAGCTCGATCCTGCGCTTCGGGCCGGAGTCGAGCCACAGAGACAGTCCCCCGCCGGCGGTGATGATCGGTCCCACCGGGACGCCGCGGGTGCTCAATATGGCCCGCAGGCGAGACAGGGGTGTTCGCGGAGAGTCGTTCATCGCCAACCTATCAATCAGTGGGCGGACCAGCGGGTGATCGCGCTTTCGTATTTCTCGATCTCTTTGGCCGCCTCGCGCACCGGCTCCGAGAGGTCGATGGCCACCAGGCGCACCGCCACTGAGGCCGGGAGCGCGCTCTCATCGGCGGACAGCTCGAGCCGTTTGGCCATCTCGTCCAAGGACCGGCGGTGCGGCCGAGCGCGGTCCAGGAGTTCGATATACCACGCGCGGACCATTCGCCGCTCGCGCTGCAAATAACCCGGGTAAGGCTCGAACCAGGTGACCGGAGCACCCATCTCCTTCATCTGGGAGCTTCCCCAGGTGTCGCTCATCTCGGCGAAGTGGCGGCCCAAGAGACTGTCGACACAAGCCGCTTCGGTGGCCAGCGCGCGCCAGACTTCGGATCTCGACGGTCCATCTTCGCGCATTCGCACCATCTCACCGGTCCGCTGCCAACGCTCGGCGGCGCTCATCGCGTGACCTGTTATCCGCATCCCGGCCACCAGCGGCAGGGGCCCGCCCGCGCCCCGCAGCAAGCGCGCCAAGTGCGAAACGGCGCGCAGCCGGTCATCGAGATGGGGCTCTGAGAGACCCACATCCCCCTGCGCGATGATGACTCGACTCAGCAGGAACAGATCCCTCACCGGGTAGTCGGCGTCGAGCCGGCATGGGTCGGTCAGATCGAGCCCCCCCCCGGCGCTGGCCCAGGCGACAAGCGAATCCGCCAGAGCCGCGTTCTCATGGAGCAAATTCTGATGCGCGCGAGTGCGCTCGCCCGGCTTGTGGGCCAGAAGTACGGCGCGCTCCAATTCGTCCCCCTTGATTTGCCGCAGCGCCTCGAGGGCCTCGCGCAGCCCCTCGTCCTCCCCCTCGACATACGGCGCGACGCGAGCGTCATCGAGTAGCGCCTGCCACTTGGCGTTGAGTCTCGCGGGGGCAATGGCCGGTTCAGCCAACCACTGGCGAACGGCCCGGCGTTGATAGAGGATCGTACTGGCGATGAGGAGTATCAAAAGGATGGCCCCCGCGCCGTGCGGGCTCGTCAAGAGCTTGCGCCAACGCCATAATCGCCGGCCCATCGAGGGATTCGCGGACGGATCCGCGCCCATCTGCGGCGTCATCTGCTCCGAATTGGTGCTCGACTTAAGCGCTGCTACGCCTCCGCCTAATTCGGCTTGTTTCCTTGCACATGAACGCGCCTCCACACGCTCGCTCCTCAGAACGAACCGACGATTATTCATATTTTTTCCAAGGCTTGGCGAATGTCGCGCTTGAGATCCGTTAAGTGTTCGAGCCCGACCGAGATTCTAATCAGGCCGGGGCTCACGCCCAGCAATTCCAGCTCGTCCGGCGGTACGTCGGCGTGGGTCATCGTCATTGGATGCTCCACCAGTGTCTCGGTGCCGCCCAGGGAGACCGCCAGACTACAAATCTCGAACGAGTCGAGGACCTTGAACGCGGCCTGCTCGCCGCCATCCACCTCGAAGGAGATCAATGCCCCGGGGCCGCTGCACTGGCGCTCCAAGATGTCATGTTGGTTGCTGCCGGGCTCGAGAAGGCTTGGGTGCATCACTCGGCGCACCTTCGAGTGCCTGGCGAGCATCTGCGCCAACTTGAGCGCGCTCTTGGCCTGCCGGTGCATGCGCACCGAGAGGGTCTCGAGCGAGCGCAGCAGCATCCAACCGGTAAACGGGTTGGCCATCGTGCCGAGGATCGCGCGGATCTCGAGGATCTCGTTCATTAGCGCCTGACCGCCGGAGACGACCCCGGCTATCAAGTCGCTGTGGCCGCCGATGAACTTGGTGGCCGAGTAGATGACGAGGTCGGCTCCCGAGGAGGCCGGGCGCTGGAACACCGGCCCGAGGAAGGTGTTGTCGACGGCCGTGACAACCGGCCGCTCGCGGTCGGTGGAGAGTCGCCGGGCCAATCGCGCCACCGCCTGGATGTCGGTGAGGGTGATTGAGGGGTTGGCCGGGGTCTCCAGGAACAACATTCGGACCCTCTCCGGCCCGCACTCGTCGGCCACGCGCGCCATCGCCGCCGGCGCGTCGTCGCCGGCCGGCACGAAGCGCACCTCGATGCCGTAGCGCGGCAGGATGTTCTTGAACAGATAGTGGGTGCCTCCGTAGACCGGCGCGGAGGACACGATGACATCACCGGGGCGGGTCAGCGCCAGGACCGTCGAGGCGATCGCCGCCATCCCCGAGGCAAACACCGCCGCCGCTTCGGTTTGGTCAAAGGCCGCCATCCGCTCTTCGAAGATTTGGAGGTTGGGGTTGTTCAAGCGGCTGTAGATGAGCCCCGGATTCTCATCGCCCTTGGGCTCTCCGAGGCCGTAGGCCAGCTCGAAGAAACGCTTGCCGTCGGCGGCGGAGCGGAACTGGAATGTCGAGGTCAAAAAAACCGGCGGTTTGATCGCGCCCTCCGAAAGGAAAGGATCGTATCCGTAGCCGAGAGCGAGAGTCTCTGGGCGGTAGTCAGGTCCGCCGGAGCTGTGGTTGCGTTTCATTCTAACCTCCCAAAACAGAGATGTTCACCGGAGCCAGGATACCAGAAATCAGGCGCGGACTATCAACCAGGTCTCCAACAACAGGAGCCCAAAAATAGAGAGTAACACCGGCGGCCAGAAGCGTCTTCTGGTGCCGCCTGCCTCGGATGCGGCCGTTTCGTCCGCGAGTGTCGCCGTAAAGTTATCGTGTTCTCTCTCGTGGGCGGCGGCGTGCAGGATTGTCTGGAGGGTCGAGAGGTCCATCTGGACGAGATCGAGGTCGCGCGCATCCGGTGACACCGCCATGTAGCGTCGCTCCACTCGCTCCCTCTGTTCACCGACATGGATGTCGAAAGTGTAGATACCGCTGTGTTCGAGGTCGCTCAGGACCAGTGGGGACGGGGGCGCGTCGTGGTCGCGCACGAAATTCCGCGTGGTCCCGTCCGGCGATGACACCTCCACGAGGCTCGTGCGGGGAGGGAGCGCTAGCGCGACCCTCTCACCCACTCGCGCTTCCCGCGGTCCGGTGGCGCGGCTGCCCGCCGCCAGGTAACTCATGACTCTGCGCATCAACGGGAGATAGGCGGTGCGGATGGGCAGATCGGTCCAGTCGCGGTCGACTGTGGTGGTGAGCCACAGCACGCGCCCCTCGCCCAGGCGTTTCTCGATGAGCGCCGGGGCTCCGTCGCGATAGCGCATGAGAATTTGGGTCCCTTTCGTCGGAGTGGCCTCGAGGAGGAGGTAGCGTTCCACCCGCGCGTTGTACAAGCTGCCGCGCTCGTCGCGGAGGAAATCGGAGAACAGCTCGTGGGTGGTGTCCGGGAGTGCTAAGTGGGTAAAATCGTCTGACGCCACGGCCGGCCCCGCCGCTCTGATCTCACGCACCGGAGCCGGCAGGAGTGGCCGCAAGTCGCGGGTCGTGTCGGGGGTCATGTTGTCGCCGCTGGTGATGAACAGGCCACCTCCCGCGCGCACGAAACGCTCGATCTCGGCCACCTGGTCAGGCTCCAGTTGCGCTACATTGGCGAGCACCAGCACGTCGCTGTGGTCGAGCTGGGCGCTGGTGAGTTCTTCCGGCCGCATGGTGACGAGGGCGAGATCCGACTCGTCATCGCGCTCGGGAATGAGCGCGCGCTCCAAGAAGAATGTCTCGTCCATGTAAGGGATGCTACTGGGTGCGCCGTTGAGCGCCAGGACTCGCGTTCGCCGACGTGCTCCCAGGATAAAATGGCGCTGATTGTCCAGTTGCAGCTCGTCGTCGGGCAAGATCACCTCGCCGAGTGGGAGATCCAGTCGCGCGGTGTCCAGGTGAAAGATCTTGGTGCGCTCTTCGAATGGTGGGATCGTCAGCTGTTCCTTGACCCGGCGGGAGCCGATTTTGACGGTCACGACGTCGCTCCATTCGGTGGCGCGTTGATTGCGCACAGTCACATGCAAGGCCCCGCCGAGCGTACTGTCGGGGTGATGGTGGGCAAACTCCAAGGCCACGATACCCGTGTTGGGCAGGAACGCTGTTGGGGTGAGAGAGAGCTGTTCGCCCTCGGTGGGCTCCTCGGCCGGGGACGCTTCGCCGTCGCGCGTCACGTCGATTACGTGCATCTCGGCGCTTCGCGCGGTTCGCAAGGCGGGGCTGAACTCCGACCAGCCGGAGGCGGTCAAATCGGTGAAAACGATTATCTGTCTCCGCGGGAGCATCGAGCCTGCCAGGAGCTGATCGGCGAGACCGAGGGCGCCGGCTAAATCGGTGCCGCGCTCGGTGGGCTCGATCCCGGCGAGCGCGGCGCGCGCGCGCCGCCGGTCGAAGGTCAGGGGACCAAGACTCGTCCGCGCCGGCGCGGCGGTGGTCACGAGCGCCACATTGTGGGTCCGTGGCAGCCCGGCGATAAGGGTGTCGGCGCGCTTGAGCGCGCGCTCGAGCGAGGAGAGGCGAGGGCGACGTCCGTCATCGGTGAGCGGACGCCACTGCATCGAGGCCGAGTTGTCCACCACCAGCACGACGCTGGTGGGAGTCTGCGCCGGTAGCGGCAGGTCCGAGGGAGCCACTCGGTAAGGTTTGGCGAGGGCCACCGCCAAAGCTGCGAGCAGAAGCATTCTAAGCAGCAGAACCAGGATCTGTCGCAGGCGATGGCGCTGGGCGATGCGTTTGTCGGACAAGAGCAGGTAGAAGATTGCCGAGAACGGGACTTCGGGGGCCCGGCGTCTTTGGCGGAGGTGCAGCATCAGCGGCAGCGCGACGAGAAGTGTCCCGACGAGCAGCCACGGGTTCTCAAAGCTCATCGTGGTCCCCCGGGATCGTCGTGAGCTTGTTCTCGCGCCGCCGGCGCCTGGGCGCCGGCCGACGACGCGCGCCGTCTCGAGAGTGCGCGGACTATGGTCTCGAGAGCCTCCTCGATACTTTGGGAGGTGTCGAACGTGTGATGCTCAACTCCGATGTCGCCACATCGGGAGGCCACCTGGCTCAGGAAGGTGGCGAGCGCGCTCATGTAGTCGCCGCGGATGGCGCGAGGTTCCAGCAGCAATCGGGCGGGGGACTCGAGGGAGCGAAACGACGTCAACCGGCGGAAGGGCAAGCTGAGCTCGTCGGGATCGAGGATCTGGAGGAGCATCACTCTGTGGCGCTGCGCTTTCAGTTGGGCCAGGTTAAGAAAGAACCGGTCGAGATCGGTGAACATGTCGCTCAGAACCAAAACGAGGCCTCGTTTGTGTCCCATCTCGGCTACTCGGGCGAGGCCGCGCGCGAGATCGGTTTTGCCGGTGGGGGAGAGATCATCGAGCAACTCAAGGGTCCGGTTGACATGTCTGCTCGAGGCGCGCGCCGGCAGGTGGTGGACGACGTTGTCGCGCGCGGCGACGACTCCGACCGCGTCGCGTTGTCGGAGCAGGAGGTAGGCCAGGGTCGCTGTCAGGCGCGCGGAGTAGGTCAGCTTGGAGTAGGTGCTCCGAGGGCCTTCGTAGCCCATGGATCCCGAGCAGTCGAGCACGAAGAACGCGCGCATGTTGGTCTCGTCCTCGAAGCGCTTGACATAATAGCGATCAGTACGCCCATAGACCTGCCAGTCAATGTTTTTGAGCTCGTCGCCGGGGCTGTACTCCGCGTGTTCGGTGAACTCGACGCTTGCGCCGTGATGGGGGCTGCGGTGAATTCCGGAGAGTGTCCCATCAACCCGTTGGTCCACCCGGATTCGGGTTTTCCCCAGACGAGCCAGAAGCTTCGGATCCAGCAGCAGCGACGAGGGATGCATTGTCTCTCGCAGTCCCAAAGTTTCAGGCCAGGCGGCGCACGGTGTGCCTGGAGCGCTCGCGCGCCAACTCAATGATGCGCGCCACGATATCGCTCCGCTGGACACCGTCGGCGTCGGCCTGGAAGTTGGCCAGGAGCCGGTGCCCGAGCACCGGGTAGGCCAGCGCCTCCACGTCCGCCCGGCTGGCGTTGGGTTCGCCGTGCAGCATGGCGTAGGCCTTGGCGGCCAGAACCAGGTGCAGGGTAGCGCGCGGACCGGCCCCCCAGATCAGGTAGTTTTTCACCACCGCGGGCGCTTCCGGGTTGGTTGGGCGGCTCAGGCGGGCGATGTCGACGGCGAACCGGATAACCGCCTCAGGCACCAGTCCGCACCGTACCAGATCTTGAAACCGGTTAATCTCGCTGGGTTCGAGGATGGGCTCGACTTCGAGCGGGTGGAGCTGAGTCCCCCGCCCCACGAGGGCCACCTCGTCCTCCTCGGGAGGATAGTCCACCTGGATGTTGAGCATGAAGCGGTCGAGCTGGGCCTCGGGCAGAGGGTATGTGCCCTCTTGCTCGATTGGGTTCTGGGTCGCGAACACCAGAAACGGCTGCTCGAGCGGGTGGGTCTCGCCACCGGCGGTGACTTCATACTCCTGCATCGCTTGGAGCAGCGCCGCTTGGGTTTTGGGGGGGGTACGGTTGATCTCGTCAGCCAGCAGCAGATTGCAAAACAACGGCCCGCGCACGAAGCGGTAGATCCGGCGACCGGTCTTGGAGTCTTCTTCAAGGATGGTCGTCCCGGTGATGTCGGCCGGCATGAGATCGGGGGTGAACTGAATTCGCCTGAACTTCAATCGCAAGGACTCGGCCAGCGTGCTGATGAGAAGAGTTTTGGCCAGCCCCGGGACACCGATGAACAGCCCGTGGCCGCGGGCCAGCAGCGCCGTCAGGAGTAGGTCGATGACTTTCTCTTGGCCGATCACCCGTTTGGCGATCTGGCGCCGGATGCTGTCGGTGGCGTCCACCAGCGCCCGAAGCGAGTCGGAGTCACAAGTCACCGCGGAGCTGCTTTCCCTTGAAATCATTGTCTCTCTCATCCCCTCGCCTGCTCCAGGTCCTCGTGAAAGCAGGGGCATTCAAAGCTAGCGACAATGATAGCATACATCCGGAAGGACGCGCTCGCACTAACCCGCAAGTGTGCCACCAGGGCAATCGTATCAGGTGGGGGATTAGGGCGGGGCGCTTCAAGCGGTTTAAGCCATGATCTCAGTCATGAACGCCATCTCGAAGTGAGGATCGAGCGGCGTACGGCGGGGGCAGATGACGCCGCCGATCGTCCCGGAGCGGTGCATGAATGCCGCTGTTGCCCTGGGGATTGGGGACCGGAGAGGGGATCGCTGGTCCGGTCGCATGCGGCTTAAAAAGCTGACAAAGCGGTCACTCGGGCCAGTCGGCGAGGTCGAACGCCTCGTGGTATTCCACCTCCCCATCGAGGGACGCGTCGAGATGAGAGGCGTCGAGATATGTGCGTGAACCGAGACTTCGACGCAAGAAAACGTTGAATAACGCCGTGCCGTAGTGGTTCGTGAGCTCGCGCACCAGGGCCGGATCCAGGTTCTCGTCGCCGCAGCCGTCGCTCAGCGCGTGCCGCGCGTCGTCCCAGCCCAGATCCTCGGCCAATGTGGCCACGTCGACGCTGCACATGTCGGTAAACGAGAAGTGGCCGCCGCGAATCACCCGCAAGAACGCCTTGCGCTCAGCCATTCGCTCGTAGGGCTGCCACATGTCGATGTCGAACTGTAGCGTCCGGTCGTCGTCGCCACCCATGATGAGACACGGCACGCGGTAATTCTCGAGGTTGGTCCCAGGCCAGATCCCGGCCACCGTCCCGGCGGGGGCCAGCGGGATCACCGCCGAGACACGCTCGTCGATTCCGCCGAGGACCATCGAGAGAAAGCCGCCGAACGAGTGACCGGTGACTCCCACTCGGCGAGTGGCCACCTGCTCGTGGAACATGCTGTCCGAATCGTCGTTCTCCGCAAACATCCAATCGATCAAGAATCCGCCGTCCTTGATGCGCGGTAGCGCGGCGCCGGCCACCGCCACCGGGTCGTAGCCGTGCAAGAGGTAGTCCCAGGTGGTGTTGAGCTGGTGGTCCGGTGAGACGACGATGTAGCCGTGGCTCGCCAGGTGGACGGTCTGGAAGGCGTTTTGGAAGCGCACGCCGAACGCGCCGTGCGAGAAGACAACGAGGGGGTAGGGCCCGTCGCTCTGCCGCACGGGTGTGTCGCGGACGGCGATGGTCGGCAGCGGGTCCATCGCGAGGCCCGCCAGCAGCTCTTCAAGCTCCGGCGGAGCGTCGTCGATGAGGTTGTAGTGGACAAAGGGGCCGTCGGCGTATTCGTCGGTGGTCGGATACCAGATCTCGGTGCGCAGCCAGCGCGGGCTGCCGTCGTCGTTGACTTGTGCCTCGTCGTAGAGATCGACGGTGATCACGCCGACCGGGAAAGGCCCCGGGAGCACGGGGTCGGGGGCATGCTCGGGTCCCGCGGCGCAAAACTCGGGGCCGCACACCGGGTCGAGCCGGGTCTCGAGGAGCTCATCAGTCGGCGGCTCGTCGGAATCCGCCTCTGCGTCGGGCGGGGTGACGGTCTCCGGGGCCGCGGCGTCGTTTTCTACCGTGGCATCCGGCTCGTTAGTGTCTGAGGGGTCGTCGTGGATGTCCGGGTGCTCGACTGTCTCGGACGGTTCGACCACGTCGGACGATTTCGGGGCGACCTCGTCACTGCTGCAATTCGGCAGAAGAAGTCCTACCAAGGCCAGCGATAGCAACCAATGCCGCATAGAACGTCTGTCCATTCTCTTCACTCCTGATTTTTGAGTCCTCCGACTCAGGGCCTCTTTGTTGAGAAATCCAACCCAGTCAACCGCTCTCTCGCCGGCGCTCGTGGCGATCGAGCTCCAGCGCGGCCTCCAGGGCCACCTCGATGGCGCGCTCCTCGGCTTCGCGTATCGTCTCGGGTTCTGTAAACGGCTGGTCGTCGCCAATGACGGCCAGCAGGGCGCCTGTCTTGATGATATCCGTGGAGTCGGGTGCGGCGCAAAGCGGGCGCGGCGGCGTGCCGTGGACCGCTGCCAGCACAAACAGGTGGGAGGTCTCCATCTCGCTCGCGAGCGCGCCGAGATCGGCCAATAGTCGCTTGTAGCGGTGGTTCTCTTCGGCGCGCGGGCCGTATCCGAACTCTCGGTCGAACAGCGAGTCCTTGGTGTGCACGACTCCCGAGTAGGTGAGGGCGCTCAGGCCGAGTGTGGCGGTGGCTGTCGAGAGCGCCGCGATCCAGTCGGGATGGGCCACCGCCGGGTACTCGCGCGGTGCATAGGCCCCCGAGGTCGCCTCATCGCGTACGGCGGCCGTGGCGATGACCAGTGAGCCGGCCGTGACCACCTTCGGCTGCAACGACCCTGAGGTGCCGACCCGCAAGAAGCGACGCGCCCCCAGTTGAATTAGCTCGGTCACTACGATGTCGAGGCTGGGGCAGCCCATGCCGGTGGGGACTATTCCGAGATCGAGGGGCGGACCGCCGGACTCCAGGGTTCCGACAAACACATCAAGTCCTCGCTCACTCGTGTGGACGCGCCGATCATCGAGGCGCTCGGCGATTGCGCGTGCCCTGCCGAGGGAGCCCGGGAGCAAAAAGAAGCGGCCCCGACCGCCGTTTCCGGCGACCTCAGCGGGGCTCACCGCCAGATGGTGAGCTTTGAACGAGCCCATGCCTACGACCTCGCCGCGCCCGGTACCGCGTTTGCGCGTGTCTCTTGACCGCCGGCGGCTCGCAGCGCGGCCAGTCGGTCAGCGCAGAGTCGGCGCAGCGCTTCGGCGGTGGCGAGTCGCTTGGATTGCTCCTTGCGTCGCTTAAAGCCGTCGTGGATGTCTATGAGCAGGGGATCAGGCACCCCTCTCCAACGCCGGCGGTGGATCTCGAGGAAGTTATCCATGGTCCGGTAGTCGTCCTCCGGCCAGCGCTCTTGCAGCGCCTCCGCCAGGGTTCCGCCGCCCCGGGCCCATTCGGCCTGCGCTTCCCAATAGCCGGCCGTGTCGGCGAGATAGCGAGGGACTTCGAAGGAGCGTGAGCCGGAATCATAGATAGCGCAACGCTCGAGCGGGTAGCTCTCTTTCTCATAATGTGAGCGGACGAGCTCGGGGGCCAGGAGCGCTCCGCGACGGATCAGGTCGGTCCCCGGGATCGCCAAGCGGATGTCGGTTGTGCTGTCCACCAGGCGGAACTTGCCCTCCAGGTAGACGAGGATTGTGCGCTCGTAATCGGAGTAGCGGGAGCGCAGGCGTTTGTCGAAATCCTCCAGCACTTTCTCCGCTTTGTGGCAGCCGATGGTGAACATCACCAACCCGCGCAGGGAACCGCCGCTCCGCTTGACGCGCTCGGCGATGACCTCCATCCCGTTGGCGATGGTGACTCCGGTGGCCACCACATCTCCCATCACCAACACCGATTTGTCCGGGATGTTGAGCTTGCGATACATGTCCTCACGCACCTGCCAGCGACCGTCGATTCGCCGGCGCTGCGAACTCATGAAGGCCGAGGGGTGGCTGTTGAATCCGTAGGCCTCCGAGAGCGCGCGCCGGATCTCGAAGTTCAGTCCGCCGCGGAGAAAGTGGACCACGCAGACGCGCTCTTGCGGGGTGGCGGCCAAGAACCGGGAGAACGGCGCTTCGGCCAGCGCCGCGGTCATGGCCTCTTGGAGTGCGCCGGTGAACTCCATCCCGAGCAGCTCGGGCTGGTTGCAGATCCGGCGCGACGGGGCGGTCGAGACCACATAGCGCTCCACTCGCCCCTGGTGATCGCCGAGGAGGCGGTAGTAGGAGGTCCGCGAGGAACTCGCTTGCAGTTCCAGGTATTGCATCAAAATGCTCCCGAAGGGCGCTTCTTCTCAAGCGCCGGCGCTTGCATGGTTGTCGTCCGGCGGCATGTGAGCTTCGAGCGCACACGCCCTCGCCTGCCGGGCGCGAATGATAGCCCTCTCACTCCACCGAAGCAACTCCCTCCCTAATCCTCAATCCTCCACCCCTTCCGGGATTCGGGAAGCGATTCGGGCCCAACTGCGGCGTCACCTGCACCGAAAACGGTGCTCGACGTAGCGCTGCGTTTCCCTCCGGCCAAGCCGTCTCTCTTGCATCTCACTCCGGTTCGACGCGCTCGGTAATCGGTTTGAAACACCCCACTAGTTGCGCCGTTGCGATTAGCCCGCTATCACATTGCAAGGTCACGTCCTCTTGGGAGAGGTGTCATGCATCGTTTTCAGCACATCGCGCCCGACGAACTGCTCCTTGATTCGTTCAGGCTCGGAAAGCTCGTCTACGAATCCGGCTTCCGGCCCAAACATGCGATCTCGATCTGGCGCGGAGGCACTCCGGTGGGACTCGGGGTCGACGCCTATTTTCGGCTTCAAGGGACCTTCATTCACCACACCACCATTACCACGAGCTCCTACACCGGGGTGCGGGAGCAGGGCGATGTGGTGGTCAAAGGGCTCGAGCATCTCGTCCGCTCGGTTTGTCGCGAAGACGGCCTGCTGATAATCGACGACGTCTACGAGAGCGGCAACACCATCAAGACCATCGTCGCCACCCTGCGAGAGCGTGCGCGGCAGAACGCTCCCGAGGAGATTCGAATCGCAACTGTGCATCGGAAGCCGAGCCGTTCGCGCTACGACGAGCTGCCGGTCCACCACCTGTACGATGTCGACGGCGATGTTTGGCTCGACTACCCGCACGAGCTGGCCGATCTGATGATCGACGGCGATCCCGACCAGAGGCTCATCAGACAAAAGTCACCCGAGATTCACGCCATCCTGCGCGGCGAGGAGCCCCCCATCCCCTCCGCCCCGGCGGACGCGGAGGGTGTGGAGGAGGGGTACGTCTACGTTACCGCGAGGGAGCTGCTCCACGACGCGTTTCGGCTCGGAGTGAGGATCGCCGAGACCGGCTACCGGCCCGACTTTCTGGTGGCGCTGTGGCCCGGGGGGGTCTTTGCGGGTCTCGCCCTGCACGAGGTGTTCAAGTATTGGGAGAGGCTTGATCGCTCGGGGGGCGACGGTGGCCGCCCGGATCACATCGCCCTCAACACTACCCGTACTCACCTGACCTACCGCACGCAAATTCTGGGGCTTGACTATCTGCTGGAGAGGGTCGCTCGGCACCACCAGATTTTGATAGTTGACACAGGGTTCCAGAGTGGGCGAATGGCGAGCGATGTGGTCAACACGCTCAAGGAGGGGTTGCGGCGCAATCTCGATTTACGCAAGGTCAGGATAGCGGCGGTTTACTGGAAACGTGACGACTCGAGCACCTGGACCGTAAGACCATTTCGCACCGTGCCCGACTTCTATCTGAAAGCGATGAGCCGCTACGTCATCCTACCCCACGCAGTCTATCGTTTCCGCGCTCCTCGCCGCGAGCTTGGGCGCGACAACCCGGATCTCGCCGCGCTACTCTTCCCTCGAGACGAAACTTGAGCCTTTCGAGAGGGCGCGGTTCATTCTTCGTCGTGGGGTACCAGCAGATCTTTTTGTTCATGTTTCAGGGTCTTGAGCAGAATGATCGTATAGCGCTTGGTCACATCGGGGGGGATCGAGTGCTCCTTCTCAACACTCTCGGCCACCCACCCGATGCTCCGCCCCTTGGCGAGTAGATCGAGGATCAGGGGGGTGGCGAGCTCCAACGCCTTACCATAGCGGTCGAGTTCGGGCTTCGTTATCAGCACCTGGGAGCGGGTCATGAGGTGGAGGACGAATTGCAGCCCTGCGTAGAGGAGCACCAGAATTCCAAGCGGGAAACGAAACCCTCGGAGCTCGAGGATGAACCAGGGCCTGAAAAACCCGACGATCATCATCGCCAGACCGATTCCACCCCAGAACTTGGTTTGCCTGAGCGGCGACATTCGCAGCATGGCGGCCTCATATGCATCTCCGTCTACCTGTCGGTGCAGGATTGGAGCGGTCGTTGACAGGTCTCGCGGTTGTGCGTATTCCTGGGCCGAGGCCGGCGCACGCGGTGTCGAGCCCATTCGTCGCACGAAGCCAAGTTGTAGCCCTAATCGTCGGCTCATCCTGGGATTCGCGCGCGGATTCAAGCGCATCTGCGGCGTCACCTGTACCGAATTAGTGCTCGACGTAGCGCTGCTACGCCTCCGCCTAATTCGTTTTGTTTCCTTGCATTTGCACCTGACTCCACACGCTCGGTCCTCAGAACAAGCCGACGATTAGGGGGGTAGAGTACATGCTTGACAGAAGATTCGCCATCATCGGAGGGGCCGGCAAGATCGGCACCGCTATTCTCAACGGAATGCTCGGTCAGCGCGCCGTAGTCCCGAGCCAGGTGGTCGTGACGGCTCGTCACGAGAGTTCGCTGGTGGCGCCCCGGGAGCTGGGGGTCGGCGCCACCACCGACAACTGTGAGGCCGTGAGGGGGGCGGACGTAATCGTGCTATGCGTTCACCCCGAGGACGCTCTCAAGATCTTGGACGAGGTGGCGGCAGAGCTTTCGGCGCGGCAACTGGTCATCTCGGTGGTCACTGGTCTCTCCACCACCGCTGTCGAGTGCCGGCTCCCGCCGGATGTCTCGGTCGCGCGCGCGATGCCCAACACTGCGCTGCATGTGGCCCAGTCAATGACAGCGGTGTGCCGCGGCGCGCGGGTCTCCGACGACGATCTGCGATTAGCGGTGCAGATTTTCGAGATGGTGGGCGAGGTCGAGGTCCTGGACGAGCGCCACATGAACGCCGCCACCGGACTCGGCGGGTGTGGCCCGGCGTTCGTCTTCAAGATCATCGAGGCGCTGGCCGAGGGTGGGGTCAAGGTCGGTTTGCCGCGCGAGGCGGCGCGCAAAATGGCGGCGCAAGTTCTGCGTGGTGCCTCTGAGATGGTCATCAGCACGGGCAAGCACCCCGCGGCGCTCAAGGATGAGGTCACGACGCCGGGGGGATGTACCATCGACGGCATCGCCAAGCTGGAGCAGCACGGGATCTCAATCGCCCTCATCGACGCAGTGGAGACCTCCACCTGCAAGGCCGGCCGCCTCCTGCGTGAATAGTTGCCTTTCGGCGTGGGCCAGCATCTCGGGAGTGTCCACATCTTGCCAGAATGCGTCGCCGATGTCGTGGGCGCGGAAACGACCCTTCGCGGCCAGGAGGCGCATTCCGTCCGAGAGGCTGCAATCGCCGTCGACGAGCGCCTCTTCCAGCGCATCGAAGATCGCCGGGCGACAGACGAACAGGCCGCAATCCACCGCGTTGTAGTCCTCGAGTGCCTTGTCGATGGCGACGATCCTCGTGCCGTCGGTCTTGACTTTGGTGGCGTCGTCCAGATCGAAGACCTCCGTGATCCGGCGGTCGATGGCCAATACAACTTCGCCATGACAAAGCGGAGCGGCCAGCAGCCCCCTCAAGAGGCGGTCCTCGAAAAGGTGATCGGACATCAAGAGCGCGAACGGCTCAGCCACGGCCTGTCGCGCCTTGAGCAGCGACAGCCCGTTTGAGCGGCGCCATTCGTTGTTCCACACGAAGTCGAACGAGATGGGTGGGAGGTGCTCTGAAGAGAGCACGAAGTCCTGAATCCGCTGTCCTTCGAAACCCACCACGAGAGTTACCCGACTGATGCCGGCGCGGAAAAGCGCGTTGCTGACCCAGACCAGGAGCGGTACCCCCCTGACGGGCAGCAGCGGTTTGGGCAGGCACGTGCCGGAGTCCGGTCCGAGCCCGAGGCGGGTTCCCATGCCGGCGGCCAAAATAACCGCGCGGCGCACGTTCGGCGTGAAGGCGGTAGCGCTCGAGGTCATGTCTTACTCCATTGGTGTACGTATGCTCCACCCATGAGAGGGCACAAGGTGTGTCAGCGCCGAGTCGGTACTCGCGCCGGCAAAGCGCCCGGCGTGGGGGAGGAGGGCGGCATGACCGTCACCGGGGAGGATCTCTCGGCGAGCACCAACTGGACGCTCTTGCCGGCTTGTGCCATGCGAACCGCCAACACCTCTTGCCCGACGCAAGTCGCGAGCACGATCAAGTTGGCGGTGGTGGTGATGACGAGCATCCACGGCAGCAGGCCGACAATCGAGACAGCCAGCAGCAGAGCGATGTAGAAGTCGCGCTTGACGACGTACTTGGCCTTGTCGAGGACCGCCGCGAGGGGGCCGCGAGCCCCGTCGCCCTTGCCGTTGCCGCGCTCGAAGAGCCACTTGATTGCCAGGAGGTCACCGCGCCCGTTGCTGATGAGGAGGCGATACTGATAGGCCGTGGCCAGCAGCGACGGGACGGCGTTGGCGAACCCCAGCACAACCCACAAAGAGGAGCCCGTCATGCGATAGGCGCCGATCGCCAGGGCGATGAAGAACAGGTTGTTGGCGACGTCGTCGGCGATGGTGTCCATCCACTCCCCGACAACCGACATCTGGTAGCGGACTCGCGCCAACTCGCCGTCGACGCCGTCAAGGATCGAGTTCAACTTGAACAGGAACGCGCCCAGCAGGAACATCCAGTAGCCACCCTGCATTACGATAAGCGCGGTGATGAGCCCGAGCACCAGGTTCCCCAACGAGATGTGGTTGGGCGAGATGGGCAGATGCGCGATGCGACGGCTGATGAACAGCGAGATGTTGCGGTTGAGGTGACGTGAGACGATGCCGTCATGCGGTTTGCGGCAAGAGTTCCACAGATTATCTTCCGCCTTGCGGATGGCCGCCTGGCTATCGACTCGGATCCAGAACACCCCGTCCACCGCCAGGCGATTTAACTCGCCTCGCTGCTCGGCGAGGGCGGTGTCCCAGCGGCAGCCGTTGAAGTTGATGAGTGCCTCGCGCGTGCAATGGGCCATGCCCACCGGAAGGTCGCCGTCGAACAGCGCGGTCAGCCCACCTTCCGGGGGTGACGCGTCGGCGGTGGCGCGAATCAGTTGGCGGTCGAAGACCGTGTCGGCGCGCACCAGCAAAGCGCGCTCACCGACGAAGGCGACCGCCGGCGAAACGGAGAGCCAGCCGCGCTCGCGGGCGCTTTGGTCGGTGATGAGCCGGACCCTCATGCGCTGTGGGTCGAGCACGCGGCTCATGGCCAGATCGGCCTCGGCGCTTTTCCGCAGCCAGTCGCCGACTACTACTAACGCGTCTTTGATCCCGGCCCACTGGAGCATCGCCAGTGTCCGTTGGAGCATGGAGAGGCCCGCCACGCGGGTTTCGGTCGGTGCGAGCGGATCCTGCGGAGTGTCGCTGGTCAGGACGACGGCCTGTGACGGCATCGGCCTGGCGTGGTCTTGCGAACGAGACATGGGTGGTCGCTACCTCCATATGGATTACCGGGGGAGCTGTTGGACGCTGACTTGGCGGTGCCCGGCGACACCACCGCCGGCCTCGGAGGGAGCAAGTGTCATGCCAGGACGAGGACTTGCCGCCGAGCACACCGCCCCGCATGGCAAATGTGAATTAATAGCAGAGGGTTGCGCCGGCGTGAGAGGGGCCGTTCAAGGGGGGCGGGGTCCGGGGGCGGGGGTGCCCCAGGTGGAGTAGGATTAGTCCAGCTCACCGATCTTGTCGCTGTCGTCGTCCTCTTCGACTCGCCGGCGCATGCGGCCGGCGAGATCGTCCCAGCCGCCCTCTCGCCAAATGCGATTGAACGAGGTCCGGTAGTTGCGCATGATGCTGACCTCGTCGATATCGACGTCGTAGGCCCACCAGCCGCTCTTGTCGGCCGGCAGGTGGAGTTTGTAGACGACGTCCGCCGCCACCTTGTCGGACTCGATGATGGAGCTCACGAGCGCCCTGTCGCGATCAGAGTTGAACCGTGTTTCCCCGTGGAGTGCGACGCTGAAGGGGCGGTTGGCCTTGAAGCGGCGCAGGTAGGTGCGCTGGATGAGCCCCTTGAACAGCGTGACGAACTCTTCTTGTTGGGCCGGTGTGAGCGCGTCCCAGAAACTTCTCCCCGCGAGCATGGCGAACAGCTCGTAGTCGACAAAGCGGTCCATGATGGCGCGGATCTTGTCCTGCATTTCGGCTTCGTCCGGGGTGGAGGCGATCACCTCTTGGATCTCCTTGTGGCGCGCTTCGATGAGTGCGCGCGGATCATCCTCGAGATCCGGCTCGGGCTCGGCGGCCCGAAGCTCGGGTGTCAGGCCGAGCAGCATCACTAGCGCGACAGGTAACCAAATAGGGGTTCTTTGTTTGGTCGAACACTGAAGCATTTGTCTCTTCCTTCTGCAGTCCGGCCTGCTGACCGGCTTTTCAAACGGTCACACGCAAGACAAGACGGCGCGCGTGCCGCCGGTATTCAATGAGTTGTCGAAGAAGGTGCTCGCCGCTCACCTCAGGATCTCGAATAGAAACCGCTCGGCCTTGAGCGGCCCGCTCGTCACCCCCCGGAGCACGTCGAAGGCGGCGCCGATCACGTTGCCGGGGGATGTCGTCGCCGGCGCGCATTCCATCCGCCGGCAGGCCTGGGCCAGCCATAGACAGTCGGCGGCACTCAGCCTGCGCGCGGTCCCGCGGGGCGACAAACAGTCCCCGCACACCAGCGCGCCGCCGTGTTCCAGAGCAAAAGGCTGTCGCTCGCGCTCCGGTTGTTCGAGTGATGGCACCGCTCGGCCACAGCGGGCGCAGTGGATCCAATTGGTCACAAAGCCGGCCGCCGTGAGCAGCCGAACCACGGCCGCCGCCGCCAGCCCCAAACCCGGCGCGATCTTCTCGTCGGCCAGCGTCTCGAGCACCAGCCCCACGCAGTCAAACAGCGCGGGGTCGATATCTCCTTCGGGGGCGATACGGGTCAGTAACTCAGCCACCACGCAGGCAATCGCAAACCGCCCGGGATCTTGGCGCAGCAGCGGGTAGCTCGAAAGCGCGCGGGCTTCCGTGAGCGTCGCGAGCCGGCCTTGCCCCCGGCGGTGGGCAAACTCCACCCGGACCCGTTGAAACAAGTCGATTTGCCCCGTGAAGCGCCGCCGACTATTGCGTGCGCCTCGTGCCAGCGCGCTCAATCGCCCGTGCTCGTTCGAGAGCAGCCAGACGATGCGGTCGGCCTCCCGGTAGTCTTGCAATCGGAGCACAAACGCTTCGCTGCTCATCAGTGAGATCCGCCTTTTAGAGCTTTGCGCGCGGAGGTGCCCGGTGCCGCGAGGAGGTCGCGTGATCCGCGTGGAGGCACCTCAATTTGCGCGCGTTTCACCGGCGTCGGGGGCCGCCGTTTCGTGTTTCGTTTCGCGTTCTAGTCCGTGTTCAAGGAACGCCGGATATTCTTCGGTGGCGTTTGCCGACGGGCCGCCGGCGGTCTCTTCGCGGCCGGTCAGAACGTAGGCGGCGATGAACAGCGCGATGGCCGCCAAGACCAGGATGATGCGAGAGACACGAAGCCCCCTGGCGATGTCGCGGGCCGGTGGTGTCAGATAGATGGGCTGCTCGTCCTGTGGAGACGCTTCCGTGTCTCGGGTGTCGCCCGCGAGTGTCTCCGTGAGCAATTCCAGGGCGGGTTGAGGATCGAGGTTCACCTCGCGGCAGTATGCCTGGACAAAGCCTTTGACGAAGACCATCGCCGGGAGGGATTCGAGGCGCTCCTCTTCGAGCGCTTCAAGTTTCCGGATGGGGATTTTGGTGGCCAGCGACACCGCGTCCAGTCCGACACCGGCGCGCTCTCGCCCACTCTTCAAGTAGCTGCCGAGGGTGACTTGCTCCATCCAATCTTTCCTACGGCCTCGAGTGCGAGCTTCCGATATTGCGGAAGCGAGCACCGAGCGAGCAATAACAACCACCCGCTCGGGTGTCAACACAGGGATTATGGGATGGGGTGGCCTCAATCCTCCACTCTGTCCGAGGACCGAGGGGAGTGAGGCGGGTGCAAGTGCAAGGAAACAAGCCAAATCGAGCGGAGGCGTAGCGGCGCTACGTCGAGCATCGATTTTGTGAAGG
>PWKZ01000232.1 GCA_003559575.1 Bradymonadales bacterium
CCTTCCGGGATTCGGGAAGCGATTCGGGCACAATTGCGGCGTCACCTTCACCAAATCGATGCTCGACGTAGCGCTGCTACGACTGCGCTCGATTTGGCTTGTTTCCTTGCACTTGCACCCGACTCACTCCCCTCGGTCCACGGACGCGGTGGAGGATTGAGGCGGTCCGAGGGAATTGACCGGAGTGTGCTTATTGACTACCATTGTCGAGCGGGCACCCGTGACGTCCGGGGACCTGCAAGCGGCGAGACTCCGGGGGAGGTCGATTGTCGGCGGCACTTCGAAGGTTGATTGGCTTGATGACCGCGCCGGCGATCCCGCTCTCCAAGGCACAGCCCCCCGCGTGGGGCAGTCATTCCGAGCAATGCATGCCGGTGCTCAAAAGCGACGTCTCGAGCGGGGTATCCGGCGGTTGGAACGCACCGACAAAACCATCAAAAAAACCGGACTAAGTTCGAAGGTTTCTCAAAGTAGACGCGGTCGACGCCGCTGAGGTTACAAAATGACCGGATTGTTTCAGATGTTACCCCCCGCCGCCATAATCGGCGGGTTGGGCATCGGGGAGTTAGTGCTGATCTTGGTGATCGTGCTCATCATCTTCGGCGCGGGGAAGCTCCCCCAGATTGGCGATGCGCTCGGCAAGGGGATTCGAAACTTCCGCAGCGCGACCAGAGAGGGCGACGAGCCGCAAAAACCGAGGGGCGAGCTGACGGGCCGCACCGAGTCGTCATCCTCGGTTGAGATGCGCGATGTGACCCCGGTGGACTCCGACCAGAGGCGCCGTTAACCCAGCCCCTGCAGACAGGGGCAAATCCGTCAGGGAGTCGCTTCGTACAAGGCGCGCTTGAGGGTCTCGTCCTGCGCCAGCTCGGGGTGGGCGGTGAACAGTTTGTGAGCCCGCTCCATGACCGCCGACGATCGCTGCATCATGCGCCGGCCATAGTCTTCCTTCTCGTCGTCGGTCATCTTGGCGAGCTTCTCCTCGAGTTTGGCGGTCAAGCGCTCCATCGCCGGCCGGCTCGACTCGGCGTAGGCCAACACCTCCTGGGCGGCCAGCTCGGGGTTGTCCTTGTGACGCTCGAGCAACGACAGCATCTCCTCCATGTGTTCAATCATCAAGTCCTCGGGCGACTTGGAGCACCCGTAGCCCGCGAAAAGGATCACCGCCACGAGCAAGGCACAGCGCCCAAGCACCCGGCAAGAACGCTCCCCCGAACACCTGCGCCGCGTAATCACAGACAAACTCATGAGTGATCCTCCTTGGTACCCTTGGCCGGCCGATGCCCTTGAAAACACGCCCGAGACGAGACACAGCGCACCGCCGCAGCCGTGTCTCGCCGGGGTTGAAAAAAGACACTCAGCCGGGGACAATCGCCTCCGACGGGCAAACATCGACGCAGTTGCCGCAGTCCGTGCAAGCTTCGGCGTCGATTACGAAAATATCGTCCCCTTCGCTGATCGCATCCTCGGGACATTCGTCTTCACAAGCACCACAATTGACACACTCCTCGGTAATCACATGTGCCATAAGATTTCCTCCGGTTCCATTTGCTTTTCGCCGTGAAAAGCTCCCCTGTCATCGCCGGGGAGGGGGCTGACTCCGCCGGGCACCACAAGCGCCACGGCGAAAAATACGAATATCGCCTAGCATAGCCCTCCCTCCCATGCAAGCCCGGCCGCGTCCCTCAATCATCCACCGCGTCCGTAGACCGAGGGGAGTGAGGCCAAGCCCCCGCACGACTAGGGATCAAATGGTGTTGGACTACGAGAGAGGGTGTCTCTATACTATGAGTGGTGTATGGGTCCTCCGTCACAGCTGCGCTGATCGGATGATAGCGATCACAGCTTGGTTAAAGGTCATGGCGACGACCCTCGGGGAAGGCTAACATGCTTGACATCCAAGGTCTCTCAAGTGCCGCGAAGGCTCCTTCCAATGGGGCTTTTCGGTTGCGCGCCGCCGCAACGCTCGCGCGTCAATCACGCACTGTGCGCTTTTGGGGGTTACTGGTCGTGCTCTCGCTGGCACTCACCGCCCTCGCGGCGTGCAGCGGTGGGAGCAGCGGCGGCGCGGTAGTGCCCGATGACGTCACCACGCCCGACGCCGGAGCGCCCGACACGACGCCGCCCCAGGTTGGCGACACCGGGCGCGAAGAGCCGGACGACGTAAAAGCAGTCGAAGACACATTCGTCGAGCACCCTGATTGCCCCTGGAAAGAGCCCTGTGACGACGGCGACCCCTGCACCTACAACGACGAATGCGGTCCCGACGGCGTGTGCCGCGGCATCCCCTACACCTGCGACGACGGTGTCGCTTGTACCCACAACGTCTGCCTGGGCGACGGCGAGTGCGCTTTCCCGCTCTACTCCGGCTACTGCCTGATCGACGACGTCTGTTATCGAGACGGCATGGAACATCCGGAGAAACCATGCCTGGAATGCGCGACACCGGTCGCCACCCGTAGCTGGACCCCCAACGACCACCTGTCGTGCGAAGACGACAACCCCTGCGCCATGGACGTCCACTGTCGCGGGGGAGAGTGCGTCGCCACCCTCATGGAATGCGAAGACGACAACCCTTGCACGGACGGAGCTTGCGATCCCGACACCGGGGAATGCGTCTTCACAAACAACAGCGCGCCTTGCGACAACGGCGACCCCTGCACCCTGGGCGACTTCTGTGACGGTGGAGTCTGTCGGCCGGGGCCCGACACCCCCGACTGCGACGACGGCAACCCGTGCACCATCGACCTGTGCGTTCCGGGGCTCGGCTGCGTCAGCGAGCCCGCCGAAGACGGCATCCCCTGCGACGACGGCACGGTCTGCACGGTCGACACCAAGTGCATCGCCGGCGTTTGCAAAGGAGAACCGATCTCCTGCAACGACGCCAACCCCTGCACCGATAACTTCTGCGATCCGGTCGAGGGCTGTCAGACCGTGTTCAACAACGCCCCCTGCGACGACCTCGACCCCTGCTCCATCGGCGACTACTGTGAAGACGGAGTCTGCCACCCCGGGCCCGACCGGATGGCCTGCGACCCCATTGAGGACCAGGCGATCCATGGCCGCAATCCCCAATGCGTCACCGGCATCTGTATGTCCGAGCCCGTCTGTTTGCCCAGCGGCGAGTGCATCCCGGCCGGGGGCTGTGTCTACATCAACAACCGGTCTCCGTGCGAAGACGGTAATTTGTGCACGAGCGGATCGCGCTGCGCCAACGGCGTGTGCATCACCGGCCAGGATCCCGTCGACTGTAACGACGGCAACATCTGCACCGACAACCACTGTGACCCCGAAGTCGGGTGCGTCGCCACGCCGGTGGAGCGCGCCTGCACCAACTACGACCCTTGCACCGTCGGCGACTACTGCGAGGACGGCGTCTGCGTGCCGGGCGAGATGCTCGACTGCGACGACGGCAACCCCTGCACCGACGCCATCTGCCTCCCAGGGCTTGGCTGCCGCTACACGGCCAACAGCGACCCCTGTGAGACCGGCAACCCCTGCACGGTGGACGACTACTGTCACTTCACTCACTGCAGGCCGGGGCGCATGGTCGACTGCGACGACGGCAATGTGTGCACCGAGAACTTCTGCGTGCCCAACATCGGCTGCCGCCACACCTACAACGACGGCGCCCCTTGCGAGTATCTGGGCGATCTCTGTACCACCGGCGACTACTGCGAGGAGGGGGTCTGCCTGCCGGGCGACGGTATACTCGAATGCGACGACGGCAACATCTGCACCGACAACCACTGCGATCCCGGCAAGGGCTGCATCTTCCTCGCCAACAGCCTGCCGTGCGACGCCGGCAACCTCTGCACCGAGAATGACTACTGCGAAGGTGGAGTTTGCCAGGAGGGCGACTGGATTCAGTGCCCCGACCTCGGCCCCTGCACCAACGAGTTCTGCGATCCAAGCGTCGGATGCACCGCCACTGTCGTCAACGCCTTCGAGTGCCGGCCGCAGTTCGTCATCACCTACCCGGAGCGTGGCGCGATGCTCTACCCGCCCACCGATGTCGAGGTACGAGGCTACATCGTCGCGCCGGCCGGCGATATCGTGCACGCCCGACTGAACGGGTTCCCGTTGGATCTCGACCAAGACAACAACTTCACCATGACGTGGCCATCAGAGCACGGGTCGAACGTCTTGATCGGCGAGTGCAGCGACATCTGGGGCTCTCGCGACCGGGTGGTCCAGAGCTACCTGATGGCGTCGGGCTACCGCCCGATCATCCCCGAGCAACCCACCGACTCGATGATCGATGAGGCCATCCAGGCCTACATCACACCTGGGTTCCTGAACAAGATAGCCGAGGTGATCGAGTATTTGGTCTGGTCGATGGATCTCCACGGCATGCTGCCCAACCCGCTCGTTTCAGGCAGCGCCTTCCCGTGCAGCTACCGGGTGCGCGCCCGGGCGGTACACTACAGCCCGCCCTCGCTGCGCCTCTCGCCCACCGCCGAGGGCATCCGAGTCCGCATGGAGATGGACTCGCTGCGGATCCCCATCTCGGTGAGCTGGTGCTTCAACGCCAGCGGTACAGTAACCGTGCGCGACATCTACATCGACATGATGGCCGATATCAGCGTCGGCCCCGACGGCCTGGCGCGAGTGGAGATCAACCAGGTCATCGCCCACTTCGGCAGGGTCGACGTGAGCGTCGACGGTGCGCTCGGGTTCATCATCAACCCGATCATCAGCATGTTCTCGGGCCGGATCAAATCTATGCTCGAAGACACCATCCACGACCAGCTCGCGGGGCCCATCGCCCAGGGGCTCGAGGACACGCTCAACTCGTTGGCGTTGAACGAAGAGATCGAGATCCCGGCGCTCTTGCCGGGAATGGAGCCGACCTCTCTCACCGTCATGACCAACCTCGGATCGATCGATCTCGCCACCCGCGGGATCCGCCTCGGGATGAAGACCGCCGTGGTCGCTCCCAAGGGAACCCCCTACGAGCCGCTCGGCTCTATGATGTGGGACAACTGCATGGAGGGCGATCCGCCGCGACTCAACTTCGAGTCGTATATCGACCTGCAGATGGGGATCTTCGACGACTTCCTGAATCAGCTCATGTACGCGGCCTATTGGGCCGGGTTGCTCGAGATAACCATCCGCGAGGAGGATCTGGGTGATCTCGAACTCGACATGGACGACATCCCGGGCGGCGGGCTTGAAAACCTCAGCTTGAAAGTGAGCGCCATGCTGCCGCCGGTGATCACCTCCTGCAACCCGTGGGATGAGCTGCGCTTCCAGATAGGCGATCTCCGGGTCGACGCGGCGTTCCGCATGCTCTCGATGGACATTGAGGTCGAACTCTACATGAGCTTGCAGGCGTTGGCCGACCTCTCGCTGCGGCGCTCGGCGGCCGGTAACGAGATCACCATCAGCCTCGAGGGGTTCGACTACGTCGAGATCGAGGTGGCGCGCCTGAACGACGAGCTGCTCGGCAGCGAATCGATCATCGGCGATCTGCTGGAGGGGCTGCTGATCCCCATGATCCATGAGATGGCCTCGGACATGAGCTTCGGGTTCGCCATCCCAATGATCGACATCGCCGACTTGATGCCCGACATGGGACTGGGCGGCAGCGTGCAGCTACGTTTCGATATCAAGGATTTCTCCCGCAAGGCCGGCTATACGATGATCTCCGGAGATCTGGAGCGATAACCGATGAAAGCCATGAAACCAGAACATTGCTCAGCCACCACACTGCCCCGCGTCCGGCTCCGGCGAGCCGGACAGGTGCTGCTCATGGCCGGTTGGTTGGGGCTCCTCTCATGCGCCTCCACCGAGGGCGACTTCAATCTCTCGGACACCGGCGGCGACACGCCCCATGAAGTACCGGACATAGTCGAAGGCGACCTGGGGGCACCCGAGGAGACGGCACCGCGACCTCCCGAGGTGACCGTTCCGGACACGACCGAGGACACGTCCCCCGACACGGCGCCCGAACCCTGCATCCCCGGTGAGCCGTGCGACGACGGCGACCCCTGCACCCGCGATGATCGCTGCCGCGCCGACGGCACCTGCCGCGGCGAGCCCTACTCATGCGACGACGGGCGCCCTTGCACCGAGAGCATCTGCGACGGAGTCGGCTTCTGTCGGCACGAGATCCGTCCGGGCTTCTGCCTCATCGACGGGCACTGTCTCGAAAACGACGCGCCCTCACCCTACGACCCCTGCCTCATCTGCCGGGTGGAGACCAGCCGCACCCGCTGGAGTTTCAAAAGCGACGGAGCCCCGTGCGATTGCGGCGATCCATGCACAGTCGGCGATCACTGCGTCGACGGCGAATGCGTCCCCGGCGACGAAGAATACCAATGTGACGACGGCAACCCTTGCACCGACGGCGTTTGCGTCCCGTGGCAAGGGTGCGTCTTCGAATACAACAACGCCGACTGCGACGAAGGCAACGCTTGTACCATCAACTACTGCTTCGACGGTGAATGTCACGGCCGGCCAATCGACTGCGACGACGGCAACCCCTGCACCAGCTACACCTGCGATCCCGAATCCGGTTGCGTCTACACCCCGATCCCGGGCGACTGCGACGACAACGACATCTGCACCGTCGGTAGCCGCTGTGTCGACGGAAAGTGTGTCGAGGGTTTCCAGGCGCTCAACTGCCACGACGGCAACCCATGCACCACCAATGTCTGCGATCCCATCCTGGGCTGCATCCAATCCTACAACCAAAACTCCTGCAACACCGGCGACGCCTGTACGGTCGGCGACCGCTGCTTCGAGGGCGAGTGCCTCCCCGGCGAGCCGCTCGACTGCGACGACGGCAACGAGTGCACCAATCACTACTGCGACCCCGTCACGGGGTGTTATTACGAGTTCAACGACAACCCCTGCTGCGTCAACGGAGTGAGCATCTGCGACGACGGCAACCCTTGTACCATCAACTACTGCGATCTCGAGAACGGCGAGTGTGTCTCCGAGTACCACGACGGCCCGTGCGACGACGGCGACCTCTGCACCGTCGACTCCCACTGCATGGCCGGCGAGTGCGTCGGGGTACCGCGCGACTGCGACGACGGCAACCCCTGCACCTTGAACGAGTGCGATCCGATCCGCGGCTGCGTCGAGACCCTGCTGACCGGCCCCTGCGACGACGGGAACGTCTGCACGAGCAACACCGTCTGTCGGTTCGGCGCGTGCGTCGGTGATCTCAAGGACTGCGACGACGGCAACTTCTGCACCGACAACCCCTGCGATCCGGTCGAGGGCTGCCTGACCATCTACAACGACAACCCGTGCGACGATCAGCTCACCTGTACCATCAACGACCGCTGCGTCGAGGGGGTCTGCGTCGGCGAGCCCGATCCGTGTGACGACGGCAACCCCTGCACCAGCGACGAATGTATCGAGCCCCAGGGCTGCCGTTACCGACCGCTCTCCGGCATCCCATGCGACGACGGGATCGACTGCACCATCGATCCCGTCTGTGTCGACGGGGTCTGTGTGGGCGATCCGAGCGGCTGTGTCTGCCCCGCGCCCCCCGGCCCGGTGCTCAAGATAACGAGCCTGCAGATCGGCGCAAACGGGCACCCGGGCAGCGGCCTCAACATCGACAACAACATGAACACCTGCGCTCCACCCGGGCGGTGCTCCGAGGGGATCGACAACTCGATGGCGCCCATCGAAGGGATCGCCAACCCCGAGATCGGTCCGGCGCTCGAGGAGGGCAGCATCATGTTGCTGTTCCAGCACGACGGGTTCCGCACCGACGGCGGCGAATACGTGCTCAACGCGTTCACCGCCGATCTTGTCGACGAGAGCTGCGACCACCAGAACGCCACCTGCGACTACATCCTCGACCAAAGCGGCTTCGACGAGGACTGCAACCCGCTCATCCAGCTGGCCGGCGCCCGCGTCCAGGGCACCTCGTTCCAGGCCGGCGGGGTGGGCTACAACTTCATCTTCGAGCTCCCGCTGATGGAGGGCGTCGACCTCACTTTGACACTTTACAACGCCACCATAGAGGGCACACTGACCACGTCGGGCGGCCAGATAACCGGGATGAGCGGGATCCTGGGCGGCGCGGTGCCCAAGGCGCTCCTGCTCGAGGCGATCGACGCGGTTCCCGATGAGACTTTTGATGATCTTCCTCTGACCAAGGATGCAATCAAGAGCCTCCTTGAAATGCTCATCCGCGATGACATCGACATCAGCGGTGACGGTCAGGCGGACGCGGCCTCCATCGGGCTCATCTTCGAGGCAATCCCGGCCAATATCTTCGAGGACTAGGCTGATCTTCATGAGACCACTCTTTCACGAAAGACAAATCAAGGCGCGACGGTTGTCCTTTCGCGGGCCCCTGCTCCTGCTCTGTCTCCTCCTCTTCGCGGCACGCTGCGTGAGCGACGACTCGGCGCCGGCCGACTCTCCCGAGACAGTGTCCGACACGACCCCATCGGAGCCCGATATCGGTGCGTCGCACGATGTCCCCGAGATCGCCCTCGATACCACCGAGGACCCCCAGGACACCCCGGGCGCCCCCGACATACCCGACACCGCCCCGAGTGACGCCGAGGACATAGCACCCGAGGACATAGCACCCGAGGACATCGCGCCCGACCACCACCAATGGGAGGACGAGACCGTCACCCCCGACGCGCGACTCGATGTTCACGACACCGAGGAGGACACTGCCGCCCCTGAAAAAGACTGGCTCTACAGACGCCTCCGCATCACCCTCGACGACCCCATTGAGGTAGGCAACCGACTCAGAGCCCCCATAGACGGGGTAAGCTTTGGCTTCGACGAGTCACAGCGTCGGCTCGTGACCGCCTTCGACCACGACAGCACCGAACCGCATGCGGCCTTCATCTGGCTCCTCGACGAGGAGACGGCGATACACGAGAAAGTCTATCTCGAGGGCCAACCGTTCGCGCCCGAAACCGAGTTTTGCATGGAAAACAACTGGTGCCAGTTCATCGGCTTCGACACGGGTCGCGAAGAGTTCGTGGTCTTGGGACCACGGAGCGAGACCATCATGTGGGTCGGAGACGACCTCAGCGCCAACCAAACGGCGACCAGCGGAACACGCCCGCCCGCCATCAGCTCCGACTTCAGCTCCCTGTTCGCCTGGGAGGTGGGGCGTCTCCTGGTCTACGGATTCAACAGCGACAGCGGGTACTCCTCGTCGCTCTTCGAGCTTGACCTCGGCACCGGGATCTGGTCCGAGGCAACGACCGAGCTGGCCCCGATCCTGAACAACTGCCTGGCGTACGATTCCAATAGAGATCATCTCTACAGCTTCGGCGGAGTGACGAGAGAAGAGTTGGAGGATGAGAGCGAGCCCCTCGGGCAATACACCGTTTATTCCCGGAGTGACGGACAGGCCGACACCAATCCGCTGCCGGAGGAGCTCGCGCAGCGCCAAAACATGAGCTGCGTGTTCGATCCCGACAGCGACCGGATCTATCTCTTTGGCGGCGCCGTCATCAACAGCAGGTGGAACGAGGCCCTGAACGATTACCACAACGACCTCTGGGCGCTCGACACCACGAACGCCCAATGGACCCAGCTTGTGGCCGACGGCCCCACCGGCGAGGTCGCCCCCGGAACAGGGCGCTTCGTGGCCGAGCCGAGGCTCCCGAACTTCGGCTCCCACAAAGGGCAAATGAAGCTCGACAGCACGCGCTCGCGTTTGCTACTGATGGGCTTCGTGCCGGGGTTGATGAATCAGCTCTATGTTCTTGACCTGGCCGACCTAGCTGACCTCACGTACCCGGTCGATCCGACCGAATGGGAACGGTAGTCATGGATCGAACGCCTGAGCTCGGTGATATCGTCGAGGGTTACTGCGAGCGCTGCCGCCTGAACCTCGACCTTTCGGTGGCCGTCATCACCGAAGGCATAGTCAAACAGGTGCAATGCCGCACTTGCAACAACTTCGTCCCCTTTCGCGCCGTGGAACCGGAGTCGGTCCGCAAGGAGAGGGTCTTCAAACGCGTCTTGAACATGCGCGACCGTAAGACCTCACGCTCACGCGCGGCGGCTGAAGCCCAACGCAACGCAGCCGCCGCGGCCACGGATTCGGCGGCAACGGCCTCTGCCTCCATTCAAGCGCGCCGAGAGGCTCGCGCACGCTGGGAGACACTCACCGACGGAGTCGACTCCACCCGAGCGCTGCCCTACCGGCCGCAACGCGGTTACTCCGAGGGCGACTTCATCTTGCACAAAGCCTTCGGGATGGGATACGTCGAGAGTACCTCGAAGCCGGAAAGCGACACGCCCCCGCAAACCGCGCTGGTGGTATTCCGCACCGGCGAGCGACAGCTCCCCATCAACCAGCCGTCAGATGATTAGGGCGAGCGCCATAATCATCGGTCCATCCTGGGTTGGGCCCTCAGCAGGCGCACCAAGATAATCAACACCGCGCACCCGATCAGGAGAGCACCGCCGGTGGCGACGCCGAGCGGGACCCATATGGCAAACCCGGTGCGGGTGACTATCTCGACCGCGGCCTCGCCGTTGGACGACGAAACGGCGCGCAGCATCGCGGCGCGCTTGACGATTGTGCCCATCAACCCGGGAGCCAACGGCAAGGCCACCGCCAACGCCCCGATGAGGACGAAGCTGAGCGGCCGGCGACGCACCAGGGGACGAATGCGAGCCCGGCGGAGCAATGCCACTCCATAGATGAGCGCCACCAAACACACGATGAGCTTGACTATCACTAGCAAGCCGGGAGGAAGCGACCGCTCGGTGGTGGCCAGTAGAAAGCACACCACCGCCATGCCAAACGCCGACATGAAGTAGGGCCGCACGTAAGGCCGCCCATCCACACGAATCAGCAGTAGACCGGCCAACAGGCCGTAGCCGAGAAAGGTCGTCCCGATCGCGGTCACGCCATACGGCCCGAGCAACCGCAGCACATCGGTCAGGAAATCCATGTCGTGCTCTTCTAAACCCGCGCCACGACCGCCTACCGTGGCGCGCCAATCGCCCAATCAATGATCCTAGACCAGAACTCGGCAATTGACCAAAAACAGCCATCATCGTCGGTTCGTTCTGAGGAGCGAGCGTGTGGAGGCGCGTGCATGTGCAAGGAAACAAGCCGTTCTTAGGCGGAGGCGGAGCAGCGCCTACGTCGAGCACTAATTCGGTGCAGGTGACGCCGCAGATGTGCGCGGATCCGCGCGCGAAAACGAGCGTGTGGAGTC